>JAGRFQ010000114.1:18961-19171 GCA_020445945.1 Rhodocyclaceae bacterium | reverse complement strand
CATCTTGATCTGGATCTGGTCGGCATTGGCGAGGTACTCGGTGGTGACGCCAAAGCGGCCCGAGGCGACCTGCTTGATCGCCGAGCGCAGGCTGTCGCCCGGCGAGAGGTCGAGGTCGCGCTCGATGCGACGCTCGCCGATCAGCTGCGACAGCTTGGTCGGCTGCGACACCGGGATGAAACGGGTCGGGTCCTCGCCGCCCTCGCCGGT
>JAGRFQ010000114.1:17464-18938 GCA_020445945.1 Rhodocyclaceae bacterium | reverse complement strand
GCGATCGCCAGCGTGGTGTGCGCTTCGGTCGAGATCGACCCCAGCGACATCGCGCCGGTGGCAAAGCGCTTGACGATTTCCTTGGCCGGTTCGACTTCTTCGAGCGGCACCGGCGCAGCGGAAGGCTTGATTTCGAACAGCCCGCGCAAGGTCATGTGACGCTGGCTCTGATCGTTGATCAGGCGCGCGTATTCCTTGTAGGTGTCGTACTTGTTGGCGCGCGTGGCGTGCTGCAGCTTGGCGATCGAATCGGGCGTCCACATGTGCTCTTCGCCACGGATGCGGAACGCGTACTCGCCACCGGCGTCAAGCATGTCGACCAGTACCGGATCTTCGCCGAACGCTTTTTGATGCAGGCGCAGCGCCTCTTCCATGACCTCGAACACGCCCACACCTTCGACCTGGCTGGTGGTGCCGGTGAAGTACTTGTCGACAAATGCCTGCTGCAAGCCGACGGCTTCGAAAATCTGCGCCCCGGTGTAGGACATGTAGGTCGAGATGCCCATTTTCGACATCACCTTGCGCAAGCCCTTGCCGACCGCCTTGACGAAGTGGGCGATCGCCTTCTCACCCGCTTCAGCATCACCCGCCAACGACTGCAGGGTCTCCAGCGCGAGGTAGGGGTGCACCGCTTCGGCACCATAACCGGCCAGCACCGCAAAGTGGTGGTTTTCGCGCGCGGTGCCGGTTTCGACCACCAGCCCGATCCGCGTGCGCAAGCCCTTGGTCACCAGGTGCTGGTGAATCGCCGAGGTGGCAAGCAGCGCCGGAATGGCGACGTTGGTTTCGTCGATGCGACGGTCCGACACGATCAGGATGTTATAACCCTGCTCGACGGCGTCTTCCGCCTCGGCGCACAGCGAGGCCAGACGCGCTTCGACGCCGGCCTTGCCCCACGCCGCCGGGTAGCACACGTTCAGCTCGGCCGAGCGGAACTTGCTGCCGGTGTAGCGACCGATGTTGCGGATCTTGGCCATGTCGGCAAAGGTCAGCACCGGCTGCGACACCTCAAGCCGGTACGGCGGGTTGATCTCGTTGATCTGCAGCAGATTGGGCTTGGGGCCGATGAACGACACCAGCGACATCACGAGCTGCTCGCGGATCGGGTCGATCGGCGGGTTGGTGACCTGCGCGAAGAGCTGACGGAAGTAGTTGTAGAGCGGCTTTTCCTTGCTCGACAACACCGCCATCGGCGAATCGTTACCCATCGAGCCCGTGCCTTCCTCACCGGCCTGGGCCATCGGTTCGAGGATGAACTTGATGTCTTCCTGCGTATAACCAAAGGCTTGCTGGCGATCGAGCAGGGAGGCGTTGCACTCCGGCGCACTCGCCCCTTCGGGCGCCTTGAGGCCATCGAGTTTGATGTTGATGCGATCGTTCCACTCGCGGTAGGGCTTGGCCGTGGCGAGGGATTCCTTGAGCTCTTCATCGTTGATGATGCGCCCCTGGTCCATGTCGATCAGGAACATCTTGC
>JAGRFQ010000114.1:0-17317 GCA_020445945.1 Rhodocyclaceae bacterium | reverse complement strand
CGGCCGTCGGTGAAGGCCACCGCGGCAGGACCGTCCCACGGCTCCATCATCGCCGCATGGTATTCGTAGAACGCGCGGCGCTGCTCGCCCATCAGGGTATGCGACTCCCACGCCTCGGGGATCATCATCATCACCGCGTGAGCCATCGAATAGCCGCTCATCACCAGCAGTTCGAGCGCATTGTCGAAGGCCGCCGAGTCGGACTGGTTGGGATAGATCAGCGGCCAGATCTTCTGCAGATCGTCCCCCAGCAGCGGCGACGAAACGCCTTTTTCGCGCGCTCGCATCCAGTTGTAGTTGCCGCGAACGGTGTTGATTTCGCCGTTGTGCGCGATCATCCGGAACGGATGGGCCAGATTCCACTTGGGAAACGTGTTGGTCGAAAAGCGCTGATGCACCAGCGCCAGCGCCGAGACCGCACGCGGATCGACCAGATCGGGGAAGTACTCACCCACCTGGGTCGCCAGCAACAAGCCCTTGTAGACAATGGTGCGCGCCGACATGGAGACCATGTAGAACTCTTTGCTGTGCTCCAGACTCAACGCGTTGATCGCGTTGGCGGCGCGGCGGCGGATCACGTAGAGCTTACGCTCCAGCGCGTCGGTCACCATGATGTCGGGGCCGCGCCCCACAAACACCTGGCAGATCACCGGCTCGGTCTTTTTCACCGCCGGCGACATCGCCATCTCGGTATTCACCGGCACATCGCGCCAGCCAAGCACGACCTGCCCTTCGGCACGTACCGCGCGCTCGACCTCTTCCACACAGGCCAGGCGCGAGGCGTGCTCCTTGGGCATGAACAACATACCCACGCCGTACTCGCCGGGCATCGGCAGGGTCACGCCCTGCTTGGCCATCTCCTGGCGATAGAGCCGGTCCGGAATCTGGATCAGCAGGCCGGCACCATCGCCCTGTAAGGGATCAGCGCCGACGGCACCCCGATGATCGAGGTTTTTTAGAATTTCGAGGCCTTGGAGCACGATGTCGTGACGTTTTTCGCCCTTGATGTGGGCAATAAATCCGACACCGCAGGCGTCATGTTCGTTGGCCGGATCGTAAAGACCCTGCTTGTGGGGAAGGCTCATACTATTTCCTCGACACTTCGTGCCTTAGCGCAGCCCGCCAATCGACATTCTCGATGGGGCCAACGCAAAAGGCGTCAAAAAAGCCGGCCGCAGACGCGCCGGCTCTGTTCGGTACCCATTTCAGTACCGTCACGAACACACTGGGCGGACTTTCGAATATACCTATCGTGCCTGCCCCCTTCAAGTTTTTTTGCACTGCGCAACGGCACGAAATGATCAGTGAATTTCACCTACAGCAAACAGGCGGCGGTGCTCGCGCATCGCGTAGCGGTCCGTCATCCCTGCAATGTAGTCCGCAATCGCGCGCGGAGTGTCACCCTTGGCGCGGGCCTGATACTGGGGAGGCAACAGGCGTGGATCACCGTGAAACGCGTCGAACAGGTCGCCGACGATACGCTTCGCCTTGTCCGTCATGCGCAATACCTGATAGTGGTGATACAGGTTCTCGCGCAAAAACGTCTTGAGTTCGCGCAGGCGCGGAAAGAGGCCCTCCGAGTAGGCCACGAGTTGCGGTGCAGCGTGAACATCGTCCAGCGTGATCACGCCGTGCGCCCTGATATTCGTGCGGGTCTGCTCGATCAGATCAAGCACCATCAGATTGATCATCCGGCGGATGGTTTCGTGGATCAGCCGCCGCCCGCTCACGCCGGGATACATCGCCTCTACCTGCGCCCGCTCGGCGGAAAACACATCGACGGCACGCAACTGCTCGAGCGTGATCAAGCCCGAGCGCAGACCGTCGTCGATATCGTGATTGTTGTACGCAATCTCGTCTGCCAGGTTGGCCAGTTGAGCTTCGAGGCAGGGCTGGGTGTGCTTGAGAAAACGCTCACCCAGCACCCCGAGCGCCGCCGCGTTGGCGGGCGAGCAGTGCTTGAGGATGCCCTCGCGTGTCTCGTACATCAGGTTCAATCCATCGAAGCGCGCATAGTGCTCTTCAAGCACCTCGACCGTCCGCAGCGACTGGAGGTTGTGCTCGAACCCGCCGTAGGGGCGCATGCACGCGTTCAGCGCAGACTGGCCCGCATGGCCAAACGGCGTGTGGCCCAAGTCGTGGGCGAGCGCAATGGATTCGGCAAGATCTTCATTCAGCGCCAGCGCACGGGCGACCGTGCGGGTAATCTGGGCGACCTCGATGCTGTGAGTGAGCCGGGTGCGGAACAGGTCGCCCTCATGATTGACGAACACCTGCGTCTTGTACTCCAGCCGCCGGAACGCCGTCGAGTGGACGATGCGGTCCCGGTCGCGTTGAAACTCGCTACGCCCGGCGGGCGCAGGTTCGTCGTACCGTCGCCCACGCGAATTCAACTCGCACACCGCGTAGCCGGCGAGTCCGTTCATGCCGGACAACACGCGTCGATCGCCGCGGCGATGTCGTCCACCGGCACGTCGGAGAAAATCTCGGCATCGCCAATCGCACGCAACAACACCAGCCGCAAGCGGCCGGCTTCGACCTTCTTGTCGTGCGCCATCAGCGCCAGATAGCGCGACGCCCCCAGCGCGGGGCCGCACACCGGCAGCCCGGCCCGGGCAATCAGCGCGATGCCACGCCGGCATTGATCCTCCGGCATCCAGCCCAACCGCATCGACAGCGTCGCCGCCATCGCCATGCCGGCGGCAACGGCTTCACCGTGCAACCAGACGCCGTAGCCCATGCCGGCTTCGATCGCATGCCCGAAGGTGTGCCCGAGGTTGAGCAGCGCACGCACGCCGCGTTCGGTCTCGTCCTCAGCGACAATGCGCGCCTTGTTGGCGCACGAGCGTTCAATGGTTTCGGCCAGCACATCCGGGTCGCGACGCAGCACGGCCTCGATGTTGGCCTCGAGCCAGTCGAAGAATTCGGGGTCGCGAATCAGGCCGTACTTGATGACTTCGGCCACCCCGGCTTTGAGTTCGCGATCGGGCAGCGTCGACAGCGTATCGGTGTCCGCAATCACCAGCCTGGGCTGATGAAAGGCTCCAATCATGTTCTTGCCACGCGGGTGGTTGACCGCCGTCTTGCCGCCGACGCTGGAATCCACCTGCGACAGCAGCGTGGTCGGCACCTGAATGAAATCGACACCGCGCTGATACGTCGCCGCGGCAAATCCGGTCATGTCGCCGATCACGCCGCCACCCAGCGCGATCAATGTGACGCTGCGGTCGCAATGCGCCGCCAGCAATCCATCGTAAATCGCGTTGAGGGTCTCCCAGTTCTTGTGCGCCTCGCCATCCGGCAACACCACCGTCGCGCAGTAAAGCCCCGCGGCCTCGAGCGACTGGACAAAGGCGTCGAGATACAGTGGCGCCACAACGTCGTTCGTCACGATCGCGACGCGCGGCGTCTTGACCACATCGGCGACCAGATGCCCCTGCGCGATCAAGCCGCGGCCAATCAGAATAGGGTAACTGCGCTCTCCGAGGGCAACACTTAATTTGCGCATGGGTTCTGCAATGCCTTTTCGATTTTGCGAACCATCGATTTTGCACTGCCTCGCCCCCCCGCGACAACGATGTGCGCGACTTCGCGGTACAAGGGATCGCGCTCGCGGTAGAGCGCTTCGATGCGGGATTTGGGGTCATCGACCTGCAGCAGCGGTCGATTCCGGTCGTGCCGGGTGCGCTCCCAGAGCACGGTCGGCGGCACATCCAGGTACACCACGGTACAGCGCGACTTGAGCAGAGCCCGATTTTGCGGCGCAAGCACGACGCCACCGCCCGTGGCCAGCACAAGATCGCCTTGGTGCGTCAGCTCATCGATCACGCAGGACTCGCGCTTTCGAAATCCGTCTTCGCCTTCGACATCAAAAATGACCGGGATGGTCACACCGGTCCGGGCGCTGATCTCGTGATCGCTGTCGGTAAAATGTCGCCCGAGGCGCCGCGCCAGCTCGCGCCCGACCGTCGTCTTGCCTGCACCCATCATGCCGACCAGCACGACGCAGCGCGCGCCAGAAGCAGTGCAGGAGCCGGCCTGTGCCGCGTCAGCCGACCCCATTGAAGATCAACGCAGGGACAACGCCTGGGTCACGATCCGCGGCGTAATGAAAACAAGCAGCTCCTTGCGATTGGAGACACGTTGCGTGCTCCGGAACAGCGCGCCGACCACGGGCAACTCGCCCAGCACCGGCACGCGATCCACCTGGTTCGACTCTTCTTCCTCGTACACCCCGCCAATGACCACGGTCCCGCCGTTCTCGACCATGACCTCGGTCCGGACATGCTTGGTGTCGATGGCGACACCGCCCGGCACCGTCGCGCCCGGCTTGTCCTTGTTGACATCGACAAACAACTGAACGCGGCCGTCAGGCGTGATGTTCGGCCGGACTTTCAGCGACAACACCGCCTTACGGAACTCCACGCTCGTCGCCCCGGAGCTTGTCGCCGACTGATACGGAATCTCCGTACCCTGCTCCATCAAGGCTTCCACCTGATTGGCCGTCAGCACCCGCGGACTCGACACAACGCGGCCCCGGTTATCGACTTCCAGCGCACTCAATTCCAGGTTGAGGAAACGCGTCGCTGCGCTGTTGAAGAGGATCAACGACAACTGCGCAGGCGTGCCGGTCGAAGGGCTCGCGGGCATATTGACGCTCGTGCTGTCACTGAGGAACGACGGCGAATCGCTGACCTGCCCCGTGTGGAAACCGGTGTCGGCCAGACCACCGCCGATGATCGTCCGTGAGCCGCCCGGACCACCCCATGGATCGGCTCCACTATTGTGGATGCCCAGACGCACGCCGAGATCCTGCGCAAAGCCCTTGTCGGCCTCGACGATTCGCGCCTCGATCAGCACCTGACGCGGCGGCACGTCGATTTCCTGAATCAGCCGGCGCAAATCCTCAAGCCGCGATCCGACGTCCGTGACGAAGACCTTGTTGCTGCGCTCATCGACGATCACGCTGCCGCGCTTGGACAGAACCGTCTGGTCCTTGTCCTTGAGGAAATCGAAGATCTCCTTGGCCTTGTGATAGTTCACCTGGAAGCTTTCGGTCTTGAGCGGCTCCAGATCGCCAATCTGTGCCAACGCCTCCAGTTCAAGTTTCTCGCGCGCGGCCAGTTCGTCGCGCGGCGCAATCCAGATCACATTGCCGTGCTTGCGCTTGTCGAGCCCCTTGGCCTGCAAAATGATGTCAAGCGCCTGATCCCATGGCACATCCTTCAGGCGCAGCGTCAGGCTCCCCTGCACCGTGTCGCTGGTAATGATGTTGAAGTTGGTGAAATCGGCAATCACCTGCAGCACCGAACGCACATCGATATTCTGGAAATTCAGCGACAGCTTGTCGCCCTGATATTTTCCATGCCCGCCCTGAATCAGCTTCTTGGGGTCTTCAATCACGCGCTTGACCTCAAGCACGAACTGATTGTCGCTCTGGTAAGCGTTGTGCTCCCACAAGCCGTTTGGTTTGACCACCAGGCGGGCGTTATTGCCTTGCGGCTGGGCCACGAATTCGGTCACGGGCGTTGCAAAATCGGTCACGTCGGATTTTCTGCGCAGGCTCTCGGGCAGACTCGCCTTGAGGAAATCAACCACCAGATTTCCGCCCTGCTGACGGATGTCGATACCGGTATCCGGATCGCTCAACTCGACCACAATACGGCCTTCACCCTCGACGCCACGCCGGAAGTTGATGTCGCGGAGGCTTTTGACCGCCGCAGCCGGTGTAGCACGCGGACTTTCGGCGAAACTCGCGAATGGCCGGTCGTTTGGCCGAAGGTCAGACGGCTCGCGACGCACCGGCGTGAGCGCAATGATGACGCTGTTGCCTTCAACCGTGGTGTCGTAAGGCGCCATCTTCACCAGGTTGAGCACCAGCCGCGTCCGGTCGCCGACCTGAACGATATTTGCGCTGCGCAGATCGCCTTCGTCAATCGCCTGCACATTGCGCCCAAGCGCATTGGCCGTAGAAGGAAAATCAAACGCAATCCGGGCCGGGCTCGCAACGCTGAAACTCGCAGGCGGCTGCGCCATCTCACCCTTCATGCGCAGCTTTACATAGATGTTTGCGCCCTGGCGCGAGACATCGAGTTGTTCGATGCTGTTGGCGGTCTCGACGACTTGGCTGGTCGCCTCTTGTGCATGGGCAGGCAGACCGACTTGAGCCATCATCAAGCCGGCAGCGACCAGCAAAAATCCCGTATTGAACTTCATTGCGTCGTCTCCTGCTGCTCCTGCAAGTACAGCGCGCTTGTTCTTTCGACCCAGTCGCCGTTGAGGTCCTCGACCAGCTCTTTAAGCTTGATTTCTGTTTCGGAAATACCGGTTACGACCCCAAAATTCTGGCCCATGTAATTACCGGTTCGGATTTGATAAATACTGCCGCCGGCATCAATCAAACCATGCGCGGCGCCTTTTTTGATCATCGCACCAACCATTTTGAGAGATTCCAACGGGTAGGATTCAAGTGGCTCACGCTGACGGTTTGTGTCGGGACGCGGCCCCCCGGCGACAGCCCGCCCGGCTACGAACTTGTCCTTGTCGAACGGGCTTTGGTGGGCAAAGACCTCATAATCAACCTGCGGGAACGGCTTGATTTCGGGCAGCGCCTTGACCTGCCCCTTCATTCCGGCCTCTTGCTGGACCATCCAGGCGCGCAGATCTTCCTGCTCGCCACCGCACGCAGACAGGACTAAAACGAGAAGCAGAGACCACTTGTTCATGCGCGCGTTCACCTCGGTTTATTCGCCTGAGCCTTGGCCTGCCGCTGGGCGGCCAATTCTTCTTCGTCGAGATAGCGGTAAGTCACGGCAACAGCGTCCATTTTCAATGGCTCGCCGGCTTGGGGACGCTCGATGACCAGATTGTTCAGGGTCACGATGCGCGGCATCTTCGCCACGTCGCTGGCGAACGCACCCAAGTCGTGATACTGGCCCGTCACACGGACCGTAATCGGCATTTCAGCGTAAAACTCCTTGACCACGTCACCGCCGGGCTTGAACAACTCGAACTGCAAACCGCGCCCCAGCCCCGCCTGGTTGATGTCCGCCAACAGCGAATCCATCTCCGCCCGGTTGGGCAGCTGGCGCAACAGCGCGCCGAACTGTCGATCGATCTCCGCCAGCTGCTGCAGGTGAACGTCCAGATTGACCGACTGTCGTTTCTTGCGGACCCACTCGTCACGCAGCGTCAGCTCTTCCGCTTCGCGCTGGGCGAGCAGATCGACCTGATCCTGCCAGAAGAACCACCACGCACCGGCCAAGGTTGCCACAAAGATCACCAGCAAGACCACAACGCGTGGCGCTACCGGCCAAACACCCGGATCGTTCGGATCGAGTCCCTTGAAGTCATCGGCCAAACGCGCCAGATCGACGGACGACAAAGTACGGGACTTTGCATCGCGCGACTTCATTGCGCGCCTCCCTGGGCACCCTGCGCGCCCTCTTCGGTTCTGCGCTCGATGCTGATATCAAGCGTAAATTCACTGACACGGCGGTCGTCCACCTGTGCCGACTTCACCTCGATCAACTCGGGTTTTTCAAGGAACTCGGAACCGTCAAGATTGCGCATCAAGGTGGACACCCGTGCGTTCGACTGTGCATAGCCGACCAGCGTGACCTTCAAGCCCCCCTGCTTGATCGACCGCAGGTAGACGCCCTCGGGCGTCTGGCGCACCAGTTCATTGAGCAGATGGACGGTTTCGGCGCGGTGCCCCTGCAAGGACTCAATCACCTGCTTGCGGGCCAGCAAGGCCTCGATCTGACTGCGCAAGCGCTTGATTTCGGCGATATCTTTATCGAGCTTGGCGATTTCGGTCTTCAGAAAGTTGTTTTTCTCTTCCTGCCCCTCGATAACGCCACCGATCACGGAACTGACAAGCACACCAATCAAGGCCCCGAGCACGACCATGCCAGCCGCGAGCAAGTAGAACTGCTGGCGCCGCTGACTGCGCTTTTCTTCGCGATGAGGAAGCAGGTTGATCCGAATCATGAATCAAACCTCCGCAAGGCCAGCCCGCACGCCACAAGTAGCGACGGGGCGTCCGCGATCAGATTTTTCGGGCGCACGCGCGACGACAGCTGCATTTTGACAAACGGATTGGCAACCACGGTATCGACCTGCGTCCGCCCCCCCACCACCTCGGCCAGACCGGGCACCACGGCGCAGCCACCGGCCAGCACAATATGATCGACCTGATTGAACTGGGTGGACGTAAAGAAGAACTGCAGCGCCCGTGAAACCTCCAGCGCAAGGCTGTCCATGAACGGGCGCAGCAGTTCGCTGGTGTAATTTTCCGGAAGACTGCCGGATCGCTTGGCGGCCTCGGCCTCTTCGGTACTCATGCCGTAATGGCGCGCGATGTCCTGGGTCAGCTGATGGCCGCCGAAAGCCTGCTCGCGGGCGTAGACCTGGACGCCATCGCGTAACACGGTCACGTTGAGCAGATTGGCGCCGATGTCGACCAGCGCAATGATGCTTCCCTTGCCCTGATCCGGCAGCTGCTGGCGCACGAAATCGAACGCCGACTGCGCGGCAAACGACTCGACATCCATGATGACCGCCTTCAAGCCGGCAGCCTCGGCAGCGGCAACGCGGTCCTCGACCTTTTCCTTGCGTGACGCGGCGATGAGCACATCCAGCTCGCCCGCAGCATCGGGCGACTCGCCGAGAACCTGGAAATCGAGATTGACCTCGTCGAGCGCAAACGGAATGTATTGATTGGCCTCGGCCTCGACCTGAACTTCCATCTCCTGCTCGCGCAGCCCTTCCGGCAAGAGAATTTTCTTGGTGATGACCGCCGATGCAGGCAGCGCCATGGCAACTTGCTTGACCCCCGCGCCCATCCGCCGCAGGGCGCGCTTGATGGTTTCCGCCACCGCTTCGAGGTTCACGACGTTACCGTCCGACACCGCCTCGCGCGGGAGGGATTCGATCGCGTAGCGCTCAATGCGAATACCTTCCTTCAGGCCACCGGAGAGCTCTACCAGTTTGACCGAGGAGGAAGATATATCGAGCCCGACAAGTGGGCGCGCCTTCGGGTTAAAAACCGACAAGTCAATCACAAAGAAAATCCTTAAATTTCTTCATGTTAGGCGCAACATGTGAAAAACGGCTTCAATGCTAGCAACAACGATGGCATGTGTAAAGATATCCCCATACGGCACGGGCGTTGGAGCCTCTCGCCAGCAAAACGTATAATCGCCCGACTAACCTCTTGGACTCTTACGACGCATGCGCTGGGTTCTTTACCCGATTTTTGCCCTGTTCGGTCTTGCCGTGCTCGGGCTCGCCACACTTGCCGCGGTTGCGGCCTTCGCGTGGCCCAAACTTCCGTCGCTCGACATCCTGACCGACTACCGCCCAAAAATCCCGTTGCGTATTTATACGTCAGATGGGCACCTGATTGGAGAATATGGCGAAGAACGGCGCACCTTTGTCAGCATCGCCGATGTGCCGCAAGTCCTCAAACACGCCATTCTGGCCGCCGAGGACGAGCGCTTTTACGAGCATCCGGGCGTTGACCTGATGGGCATCGCGCGCGCCGCATCGGCCAATCTCATGTCCGGCGGCAAGCGCCAGGGCGCGTCGACCATCACCATGCAGGTGGCACGCAATTTCTTTCTCACGCGCGAAAAAACGCTGACCCGCAAGCTGTATGAGGTTCTGCTGTCGCTCAAGATAGAACGCAATTTGACCAAGGATCAGATCCTTGAGCTGTACATCAACCAGATCTATCTCGGGCGGCGTGCCTACGGTTTCTCAGCGGCGGCCAAAACCTACTACGGCAAACCGCTGGCCGATCTGACGGTTGGCGAGGCTGCGATGCTCGCCGGGCTGCCCAAAGCACCGTCGGCCTACAACCCGGTGGTCAATCCGGAGCGCGCGCAACTGCGCCAGCACTATGTATTGCGACGCATGCGCGAGCTCAATGCAATCGACGACACCACGCTCGCCGCGGCACGCGCCGAGCCGATCCGCACGGTAGTCGGCGACAAGAACGAAGCCCTGAACATTCACGCCGCCTACGTCGCCGAAATGGCGCGCCAGATTGCGGTCGAGCAATTCGAGGACAAAGCGTACGAACTGGGCATCCGCATCATCACCACGATCACCCGCGCGGAACAGGAAGCGGCCTACCACGCCCTGCGGGACGGCTTGCGCGCCTACGACCTGCGTCACGGCTATCGCGGCCCAGAGCGCTTTATCGAACTGCCGCCCGCGAGCGACCTGCGGGACGAGGCGATGGAGTCCGCGCTGTCCGAGAGCCCCGACTACGGCGACATGCTGGCCGCGGTCGTGATTGAAGCCACCCCGGCCAAGGTCACCGTCTTCCGCGCCGGGAAGACCTACGAGATTTCGGGCAAAGGGCTCAAATTTGCCGCACCGATGCTGACGGCCAAGGCCCCAGCGGCCAAGCGCATTCGCCCCGGCGCAGTGGTCAGGATTCGACAAGACGAAAAGGCCGCCTGGCACCTGCTCCAGCTGCCGCAGGTCGAGGGGGCCCTGGTTGCCATCGACGCCGATTCGGGCTCGATCCGCGCCCTGGTCGGCGGTTTCGATTACTTCCGCAACAAGTTCAACCACGCCACCCAGGCCATGCGCCAACCCGGCTCCAGCTTCAAACCCTTCATCTACTCCGCAGCGCTTGAGCGAGGCTTCAGCCCCGGCAGCTACGTTGAGGACGAACCGCTGTACTTCCCGCCCGGGGTCACCGGCAGCCAGGCATGGGAGCCCGCCAACTACGACCACAAGTACGACGGCCCGATGACGCTGCGCCGCGCCCTGGCGCGCTCCAAGAACATGGTCTCGATTCGTCTGCTGCAGTCGATCGGACCCGACTACGCGCAGGACTTCATCACCCGCTTCGGCTTCTCCGCCGAACACCACCCGGCCTACCTGACCATGGCACTGGGCGCCGGGGCCGCCACGCCGTGGCAACTGGCCTCGGCCTATGCGGTGTTCGCCAATGGCGGCTATCGGGTGCAGCCCTACATCATCAAGGAAATTGTTGACGACAATGGCGTCACCATCGCCAAAGTTGATCCGCCGGTTGCCGGCAAGACCGCCGCACGGGTCATCGACGAGCGCAATGCCTTCGTCATTGACAGCATGTTGCGCGAAGTTGTCCGCGCCGGCACCGCGACCCGTGCGCGCGTGCTGCGCCGCGACGACATTGCCGGCAAGACCGGCACCACCAACGACTATCTGGACGCCTGGTTCTGCGGCTACAACCCCGAAGTCGTCGCCATCTCGTGGGTCGGCTTTGACCAGCCGCGCAATCTTGGCCGCGGCGAAACCGGCGGTGCCACGGCCCTGCCGATCTGGATCGACTACATGAAGGTGGCGCTCGACGGCCGCCAGGACATGCCGCCGCGTCAACCGACGCGCGTCAACCGCATCGCCGCCACGGATGAGGTCGAACCGGACTGGGTGTATGCCGAGAACGACCCACCGATTCCGCCGGAGATCACGCACGATCTGCTCGACGACGGCACCGTTGCGATGGAGGCACCAAGCGAGGCAATCCCGGCGTTCCCGCGCGAACTCTTCGGCCTGCCACCGCTGCGTAAGACGCCCCAGGCGCCCCCCCGCGTGCAAGCGCCCGCGCCGGTCGAAGACTTGCGCCCCACCCCGGCGCCGGTACTGGAGGCTGCGCCGCGGCCGGTCATCCGCTCGATGCCGGCACGCTGACGCAACATCACGCCGGTGGCGACACCGTCACCGGCGCACCGCTTTGTTCGCTCACCACGCGCGACAGCATGGCGTACAGATCGCCGGCCTCGCGCGTATTCACCCACTGCCCGCCCTCTGCCGGGCGAAAGTGGAAACCGCCACTGCGCGCTGCAATCCATATTTCCTGCGCCGCCACGTGGCGATTGATGATGACTTTGCTATCGTCCTCGAAGCACAGCTCGATCACCCCGCCCGGCTGAAGCTCGATGTCGATATCGGCACCGCAGGCCTCCAGCGCATTTTCAATGTCCGCCAAGGCCTGATCGGCCAGCGTCACAAACTCGGACTCATCCATTGGGTACTCCCATTTCTGCTACGATTTTCCCTTTTTCGCCAACGACCATGACCCTGCCACACGCCGTACTGATTCCGCTTCTGGCCATTTCGCTCACCGCCTGCGGCATCAAGGGCGACCTGTTCATTCCCGAGCGCCCCGCCAGCAGTGCTGCGGATGGTAACAAAACCGGGGCAACGCAATGAGCGCCCATCCCATGCAACACCTTACGGGCACCGACGCGCTGCGTCTCGAGGCCGTCGCGCTCGAAGCCATCGCCGCGCAGTTCGGCACCCCCACCTACGTGTACTCGCGCGCCGCCCTCACCGACGCCTACCACGCCTACGAACACGCACTTGCCGGGCGGCGCGCCACGCTGTGCTATGCCGTCAAGGCCAACTCCAACCTCGGCATCCTGGACGCCTTTGCGCGTCTCGGCGCCGGCTTCGACATCGTCTCGGGCGGTGAGCTGCAGCGCGTCATCGCAGCAGGCGGCGACCCGCGCAAGGTGGTGTTCTCGGGGGTTGGCAAAACCCGCGCCGAGATGCGCCTCGCACTCGCCAGCAACATCCGCTGTTTCAACATCGAATCTGCCGAAGAACTCGACCGGCTGGCTGAAACCGCGCAGCAAGGCGGCACCGCGGCACGCGTCGCGTTTCGCGTGAACCCCGACGTCGACCCCAAAACCCACCCCTACATCTCCACGGGCCTGAAAAGTAACAAGTTCGGCGTCGCCTTTGAGGCCGCGCGCGGGCTGTATCGCCGCGCCGCCACGCTGCCGGGGATCGAGGTCGTGGGCATCGCCTCGCACATCGGCTCGCAACTGCTCGACCCCGCACCGGCCGGCGAGGCCGCCGAGCGCGTCCTCGCGCTGGTAGAGCAACTCGCCGGCGACGGCATTGCGCTCCAGCACATCGACATCGGAGGCGGCATGGGCATTCGCTATGACGATGAGACCCCCCCCAGCGCCGACGACTACCTCGCCCCGGTGCTGTCGGTACTGGCCGGTCGCGAGGAGGAGATCCTGCTCGAACCCGGCCGCTCGCTGATCGGCAACGCCGGCCTGCTGCTGACCCGCATCGAGTACCTCAAACCGGGTGAAGAGAAACACTTTGCCATCGTGGACGCGGCCATGAACGACCTCGCCCGCCCGGCGCTCTACGACGCCTTTCACGCCGTGGTGCCGGTCACCCCGCGCGATCTGCCGGCGCACACCTACGACGTGGTCGGCCCGATCTGCGAGAGCGGCGACTTTCTCGCCCGCGAGCGCCGCCTGGCGGTGCGCTCGGGCGACCTGCTGGCGATCCTCTCGGCCGGCGCCTACGGCATGACCATGGCGTCGAACTACAACACCCGCCCACGCGCCGCCGAGGTCATGGTCGATGGCGCGCGTTGCCATCTGATCCGCAGCCGCGAGCGCGTCGAAGAACTTTACGCAGCGGAGCACCGGCTGCCGTAAACGCACGACGGGGCGCGCCGTGTTCAGGCCCGCCCCGCGTTTTCTAACGCGCGTCAGGCTTGTTTCGCCGCGCTGCTACGGCGGCGCGCAACAATCGACATCACGCCCAGCCCGGCCAGCATCATCGCGTAGGTATCGGCTTCGGGCACCGCCGCGGCCACCGAGAAGGCCGTCATGTCCGGCGCCGTCAGCGACTCATCGGTCGACTTGCGAACAAGCCATTGGCCCGGGTCGAAAACTTTGCTGCGATAGTCCGCCAGCGCGGTCTCGCCGCTGCGGGGCCCCTGATACTCGGCAAAATCCACGCGCCCGCTGAGCGCCAGCGATGCGGCGTCGAGCCCGCTCCCGGCCAGTTCGGTCGCAAAATCGCTCCCGTTGCCGATCGCCGCCAACGGCACGACCGTGCTCCCCGCCATCGCATAGACATAGAGGCTTTCGTCCGTCAGCGCCAGTGACATGCTGCCCGACGATCGCAGCACGCTGCCATGCGAAGCGCCGATCAATGCCGCGGACTGCACGCTCGAAAAGCGCACCACACTGCCGGCCGCAAGGGCGCTGCCCACGGTCCATGTCAGCACACCGCCGCCACCTTCGAACGCGCCACCACTACCCGACGCCAGGCCGTTCCACGACTGGTCGGTCATGAACAGTTCGGTATCGGCGGCGAGATCGACAAACGACACCAGCGCAAAACCGTCTTCATCGGCGTTGATCGACACGAACGCCAGACCGCCGGGGCTGGGCACCACCGCTGCGGCGTGCGCACTCATGGGCAAGATGACAAGCGCCATCCATAGATTTTTCATTGTGAGCTCCTTGGTTAGAGCCCACACCATATGCCAAACGGGCCGACATATGCAATACGGATTTACGCAAAAAGGGTATTTTTGCCGCTATCGAGAAGCCTCGCTCAAGCGCAACAACGCGCCGCCGAAGGCTTTCCATGCCGCGCCGCCGTGCGTATGCACTCCCACCGAAGCACTTTCCGCCATCAGGCGCAGCATCAGCGTCGACAGGGCAAAGACCTCGCCCTTGGCCTTGAGCCGTGGATCGGGGTCGCGCAACAAGGCCTGCACGTGGGCCGGCGTGCTGCCCAGCGCTTCGCGCGCCAGAGCAGTCACCGCCGTCTCGTCAGCCCATTCGAGACCCAGCGGCGCCGCATGGATGTGCAGCGCCCGCTCGATATCGGCCGCTTCGCGGCGATAGTTCTCGAAGCCGCTCACGGCGCGCTGCGCTCCGCCAGACAGCAGGCGAGGGCATCCTGCCAGGCCGGCATGACGAGACCGGTTTCCTGCGCCAGCCGCCCGCCATCGAGGCGGGAGTTGGCCGGGCGGGTGGCGGGCACGGGGTAGTCCGCGCCCGGAATCGGGTCGATACGGTCGACCGCCCACCCGCGATCCGGCCAGCGCAGCCTGGCCTGGCGCAGGATCTCGCACGCGAAACCATGCCACGAGGTCTCGCCCGACGCGGCGAGATTGAAGCAGCGGGCCATCTCCTCACCCTGGGCGCGGCGCGCCAGCGCCCAATGCACCAGCAGCGCAGTCGCGTCGGCAATATTGCGTGCCCAGGTCGGCGCGCCGATCTGGTCGGCCACCACGGTGAGGCGTTCGCGCTCGGCGAACAGGCGCAACATGGTGACGACGAAGTTGTGCCCGCGCGCGGCGTACACCCAGGTCGTGCGCAAAATCAGGTGGTCGCAGCCCTCGGCAGCGATGGCCTGCTCGCCCGCCAGCTTGGTTGCGCCATACACGTTGAGCGGCGCGGTGGCGTCGTCTTCGAGATAGGGCGTGCGCTTGCGGCCATCGAACACGTAGTCGGTGGAGTAATGCACCAGCAGCGCGCCGTGGCGCCTGGCGGCGGCGGCCAGGCGGCCGACCGACTCGGCGTTGATGGTCTGCGCCAGCGCCGGCTCGCTCTCGGCCTTGTCCACCGCGGTGTAGGCCGCGGCATTGACGATCACATCCGGCGCGACCGCGTCGACCACGCGGCCAACCCGATCGGGCTGCGCCAGATCGCACGCCGCGCGGTCGCACGCCACCACGTGGCCCAGCGGCATCAGGCTGCGCGTCAGCTCCCAGCCGACCTGGCCCGTGGCGCCGGTGAGCAGAATCTTCATGCAAACACCTCGGCCTCGGCCAGCAGCACCCCGGCCTTGTCCTTGGCGGAGAGCAGCGGCGCGCCATCGAGCGGCCATTCGATGCCGATCGCCGGGTCGTTCCACATCACGCTGCGCTCGTGCTCGGGGGCGTAGTAATCGGTGGTTTTGTAGAGGAAATCCGCGCTCTCGGAGGTCACCAGAAAGCCGTGCCCGAAACCCGGCGGCACCCACAACTGGCGATTGTTCTCCTCGCTCAGCACAACCCCGGACCACGCCCCGAAGGTGGGCGAGGCACGGCGCAGGTCCACCGCCACGTCAAACACCTCGCCGCGCACCACGCGCACCAGCTTGCCCTGTGGCTGACGAATCTGGTAGTGGAGCCCGCGCAGCACCCGGCGCGCGCTGCGCGAGTGGTTGTCCTGCACGAACGGGGTGTCGATGCCGGTTGCCTCGGCAAACTTGCGCGCGTTGAAACTCTCCATGAAGAAACCGCGCGCATCGCCAAACACGTCGGGTTCGAGGATCAGCACATCGGGGATCGCGGTCGGCGTCACCTTCATCAGAACACCCGCTCTTCGAGCAGCCGCTGCAGGTAGCGGCCGTAATTGTTCTTGGCCAGCGGCGCGGCAAGCGCGGCCAGTTGTTCGCCGCTGATCCAGCCCTTGCGCCAGGCGATTTCCTCCGGGCAGCCGACCTTCAGCCCCTGACGCTTCTCGATGGTCTGGATGAACAGGCTGGCTTCGATCAGGCTCTCGTGGGTGCCGGTGTCGAGCCACGCGTGGCCGCGTCCCATCACCTGCACGTCGAGCGCGCCCCAATCGAGGTACTGGCGGTTCACATCGGTGATTTCGAGCTCGCCGCGCGGGCTGGGCTTGAGCGCGCGCGCCACCTCGACCACCCGCTCGTCGTAAAAATACAGCCCGGTCACGGCGTAGCGGCTCTTCGGTCTGGCGGGCTTTTCCTCCAGGCTCACCGCGCGCCCCTCGGCGTCGAACTCGACCACCCCGTAGCGTTCCGGGTCGGTCACCGGATAGGCGAACACGCTGGCGCCTGCGCCCGACGCATCCGCCGCCTTCAGCCCCTTGGCCAGATCGTGGCCGTAGAACAGGTTGTCGCCCAGCACCAGCGCGCTCGGCCCGCCAGCGACAAAATCCGCGCCGATGATGAAGGCTTGGGCGAGCCCGTCCGGACTCGGCTGAACGGCATACTGCAGATTGAGCCCCCACTGGCTGCCGTCGCCCAGCAACTGCTCGAAGCGCGGCGTGTCCTGCGGGGTGGAGATGATCAGCACATCGCGGATTCCGGCCAGCATCAGCGTGGTCAGCGGATAGTAGATCATCGGCTTGTCGTACACCGGGATCAGCTGCTTGGACACCGCCAAGGTGGCGGGATGCAGCCGCGTGCCGGAACCACCGGCGAGGATGATGCCCTTGCGTGGGCGCTGGGTCGGGTTTGCAATCATCGGGGTCGATCCATTCAGGGGATATTGAGGCGGCGTCTCAGGCGGCCGCGTCGCGCGCAGCGTAGTTGCGACTCACCCATTCGCGATAGGCACCGCTTTGCACATTGCCGACCCATTCGGCATGGTCCAGATACCACTGCACCGTCTTGCGGATGCCGGTCTCGAAGGTCTCGGCGGGCGGCGAGCCCATTACGCGCACGATCTTGCGCGCGTCGATGGCGTAGCGCCGGTCGTGCCCCGGGCGGTCCTTTACGTAGGTAATCTGCGCCGTATAGCTGCCCTCGGCAC
>JAGRFQ010000113.1 GCA_020445945.1 Rhodocyclaceae bacterium | reverse complement strand
GCGCAGCAGGTCGTCGCCGTCGAACACCGTGGTGATGCCGGGCAGCGCGAGCAGCGCGCGCTGGGTGGCCACTTCGCGCTGCGCGCGCGGGAGCTGCAGGATCAGCGTGTCGGCGCCGCTGCGCAGTACCTGGTTGGCGTCGAGCGGCGCGCGCAGGACGCCGCCCGAGGCCAGCGCGACGGCCTTGAGCGTGGCCAGCGGTTCGAGAATGCGGTAGCGGCTGGCGCGCGCGGTGCTGCCGAGCAGCGCCAGCACGCGTTGCGGACAACACGCCGCGAGCGGGTCGAAGCGCAGCAGCGGTTCGCGCTCGGGGCGGGCGTCGAGCGTGGCCAGCGACAGGTTGACGTTGTAGGCCGGGTCCTGGGCGATGCACGCCGACCAGCGGCGATACATGGCTTCGCGTTCGGCGTTGAAGCGGGTCTGGCGCGCGCCCTGGACCAGCTTTTCGGTGTCCGAATGCTGGCTCGCGCTGCCCACGTGCTGCAGCCGCGCAAGCGGCGTCCACACCACCTGCTTGCCGAGCGCGCGCACGCGCAGGCAATAGTCGATGTCGTTGTAGCTCACCGCGAATCGCGTCTCGTCGAGCCCGCCGAGCTGTTGGTACAGCGCCTTGGGGGTGAGCAGGCAGGCGCCGGTGACCGCCGAATAGTTCTGCTGCAGCCGGGCCCGGCTCAGGTAGCCCGGGGTGTCGCCGGGGAGGCCGGAGAAGGGGTGGTCGGCCGGCCCGAACATGCCCATCACCACGCCGGCGTGCTGGATGCGGCCGTCGGGGAAGTACAGCATCGGACCGACCACGCCGACCGTGTCGCGCTGTGCGTGGCGCATCAGCGTGCCCAGCCAGTCGGGGTCGATGACTTCGGTGTCGTTGTTGAGCAGCAGCACGTAGTCGCCGGTGGCGATGTCGACGGCGCGGTTGTTCATGGCCGAGAAGTTGAACGCGCCGGGGTGGCGCAGCACGCGAACGCGCGGTTCGCGGCCGCTTGCCAGCGCGTCGAGATAGGCGCGGGCCTCGGGCGTTTCGCTCTCGTTGTCCACCACGATGACTTCGAAGGCCGGGTAGCGCGTGGCTTCGAGGAGGGTGTCGAGGCAGCGGCCGAGGAGGTCGATCCGGTCCTTGGTGGGGACGATGATGCTCACCGGCGGGGTGCGATCGAGCGGCGGCAGCCAGGCGAACTGGCCGGCGCCGGGGCCGTCGATGACGACGGTGCCGGGCGCGCTGCATGCGGCGTGGCGGTGGACCTGCGCGGCCAGGGCGGCGGCCTGTTCGGCGTCGGCGGGCGTGGTCGGCGCGCTGCGCACGTCGAGATGCATGAGCAGTGCCGGCACGTGCGCCAGGGCGCTGTCGCCGACCTCGAGCGCGCGCAGCGCCAGCACGTGGCTGGCGACCAGCTCGAGCGGTGCCGGGTGGTCGGCGAGGTGGTCGCCGCGCACGACAAGCGCGCGGCCGATGTACGGCGTGCTGCGCAGCAACTCGGGGTTGGCGTCGGGTTTGTAGTGCGGGTTGGCGGCGACGTCGTCGCGTCCGATTTCGTCGTGGTCGGTGTACACAATGCGTGCGTCCGGCTGCTGCTCGATGGCGCGGGCGCAGTGGTAGAGCGCGTCTTCGGCCAGCGCGTCGCCGGCGATCAGGCCGAGCATCCAGTGCCCGGCGTCGTGGCAGTGGGCGGCTTGCCAGGCGGGCAGGTCGCTGGCGTCGATGCGCTGACAGTGGGGTTCGGCGAGCTGCGCGGGTGCGTCGAGCAGGACGATGTGGGCGGCGCCCAGCACCTGGCGGCGGAGGCTGCGCAGGGTCCGCCGCAGCGGGCCGCCGGCGCGGGCGTCGACGACGACGCTGATGCGTGGCGTGGGCGCGTGGCGGGCGAGGTCGGCCGCGAGGCAGCGGCGAACGAAGTCGGTCTGGGCGGCGGCGCGCGGGGCGGCGGGTTGGCCGGCGGGGGCGCTGTGTTCGGTCCGCAGCGCGCGGGCGCCGGCATGTTCGGGCGCCTCGGCCAGCACGGCGTCGATCGCGGCGAAGGCGCTCTGCGGGGTGTCGAGCGCGTTCGGCCCGGGGGTGTATTCGAGCACCGCGCGGGCGGCGCCGATGGTCACGTCGTGGCGCACGTTCTCCATCATCTCGCGGATCACCGGGTGCGCCTGCGGGCCGCCGAGCTTGTGCACGATGCCCATCAGCGGCTCGCCGGTGAGCCAGCGGATCTGGTGGGCCTTGGCCAGGCAGCGGATCGTGAGCGGCCAGCGTTCGGAGGTCGAGATCAGGTCGTAGAAGCGGATGTGATCGGGCCCCGAGAGCTTGTCGCCGCGCAGCCGGTCGGACTCCGCTTCACCGTGCAGGCGGTAGAAACCGAGGACATCGTTGATGTAGTACGCGGGGCCTTCGGAGAGCAGGCGCAGATACAGATGCCAGTCGCCGACATGGCGCAGGCCCTCGGCGTCGAAAGCGCCGACCACGTCGCACACGGCGCGCCGCCACAGGCAGATCGAGTTGGTGATCCAGTTGTGCGAGAGCAGCACCGCGGTCTCGTCGAACACGCCGCTGCGCTGGTGGGGGATGAAAGGCTGCGAGCGCTGGCCGTGGCGGGCGTCGTCCGGGCGGTCGAACACGGCCTCCCAGCGCGTGTAGGCGAGCACGCATTCGGGGTGGCGGGCCAGTGCGCCGGCGGTGTGCTCGAGAAAGGTCGGGGCGATCGAGTCGTCGGCCGAGAGCATCATCATCAGGGGGTTGTCGAGCAGGGCATAGGCCTTGAGCAGGCTCCCGCCCAGGCCGATGTTGGTGGCGTTGCGCACGTAGCGGAAGCGTGCGTCGCGCGCGGCCCAGCGCTCGGCGATGGTGCGGGTGTCATCGGTCGACGCGTTGTCGATGATCAACACCGTGAAATCGGTATGGGTCTGTGCCGCGACCGAACCCAGGCAGTCGTCGAGATAGCGGCCGTAGTTGTAGGCCGGCACGATGATGCCGACGTTGGCGGGGCGGTCTCGGGAGGCGGCGGTCTCGGGCATCGGGGCGGTCCTGGATCGATGAGTGGGTCAGGCCGGCGCGCGGTCGCGCTCGGCCGGGATGGCGTAGATCACCGCGCCGGTGGCGCACCAGCCATGCAGGCGCATCAGCACCCGGTAGTCGGGCAGCGCATCCATCAGCAGTGCCGGCGTGCGCCAGATGCCATCGCGGTTGTGGTAGGTGGTGACGCTCAGCAGCGGGCGGCTGCGGCGCAGCGTCTCCGCAGCGCCGCGCAGGGCGGCGTGTTCGTCGCCTTCGAGGTGCAGCTTGACGAGCGTTGGCGAGAAGTCGAGGTCGTCGAGGCGTCGCACCTCGACCGGTGTCGTGCCCTTGTCGCGCAAGCGCGAGGCCAGCCCCTGACCGGCGCCAAAGGGGCGCACGGCTGCACGCTCGCCGAGCGCGCATTGGTGCTGACGGATGCGCGCGCGCTGTGCGCCGGGCAGCGTGGCGATATGGGCGGCCAGTTGTGCGGCGTTGGCGGGGTCGGGCTCGATGGCAAGCGCGGCCTCGAACTGCCCGCCCAACAGCGTGATCAGGCGGGTGAGCACCTCGCCGTGGTAGGCGCCGGCGTCGAGAATTCGTTCGCGCGGTGTGAGCGCGCGGCGCAGCGGTTCGATGACGTAGCGGTCGTCGATGGTGACCGGCGCCTGGTCGAAGATCCACTCTTCGCGCCGCATCCGCCAGGCGAGGAACTGCAGGTGTGCCGC
This sequence comes from Rhodocyclaceae bacterium, assembly GCA_020445945.1. GTDB lineage: Bacteria > Pseudomonadota > Gammaproteobacteria > Burkholderiales > Rhodocyclaceae > Nitrogeniibacter. The sequence continues at coordinate 10,720 of JAGRFQ010000113.1, read as the reverse complement.
GCGCGAGGCGTCGTCATGCCAGCGCGCGAGCACCTGCGCGGTGCGCTCTTGCTCATCGGCCGTCAGTGCCCCGGCGAACCAGCCATTGCCCAGGCCGGTGGTGGCCGCGTGGGCGTCGAGCAGATCGTAGACCGGATGAATCTGCTGCCAGCCGTCGGCGCGCAACTGGTCGCGAATCGGGGTGAAGGCGCTGGTCACCACGCACACGGCGATCGGGCGGGTGCGCCGTTCGGCGGGCGCGATGGCGTCGGGATGATGCACCGGAATCTGGCCGAGCAGCCGGCCGTCGGGTGGCGGCCGGCGGTCCACGGCGCAGGCAATGGGGCAGCCGAGCGACAGCAGCATCCGTGCGGCCATCCGGCCGAGCTTGCCGGCGCCGTAGAGCACCAGCGGCTCGGTGGGCGGCGGCGGTGGCGCGGCCGGGGTGCCGGCGCAGAGTGCGTCGAACAGTGCCCGCGCGGCGGCGCTGTCGGGGCATGGGCGCGGGGTCATCGCGCATGCTCCAGTTGGCGTGCCCAGGCGGCGAGGCGTGGGTCGTCCGGAAACGTGGCGTGGTAGTGAAACACCGAGCCCTTGGTGCGTTCGAGCAGGTGGTGGGGGGTGTCGGTGGCGCGCGGCGGACTGCCAAAGCGCGCGCGCGCGCTTCCCTGGCAGTTCAGAAACCAGTCGGCCGGGGTGGCGCCGAAAATGGGGCGAAAATCGAAGCCACGCTTGGGCTCGGACAGTACCGCGCGATAGTGCGCATCGAGTGCGTCGGCGGTCCGGTCGACGGCAAACCGTGCGCGCACCTCGGCGGCGGCGTTGGCGGCCAGGCGCTGGCGTTCGGCCGGGTGGGCGGCCAGCCAGGCGATGGCGTCGGCAAATTCCGCGGGGGTGTGCACGATGAGGCCGGTGCGCCGGTGTGCCACCAGCTCGCGCTCGGCGGGGTTGTCGAGCACCACCGGGACGACGCCCATGGCCATGGCTTCGAGCAAGGCGTTTTCGGTGGTGCCGTAATGGCGCGGGTTCAGCACATAGGCGAACACATCGAAGCCAGCCAGCGTGGCGGCGACGTCGGTGGTGTAGCCGCACAGGCGAATGCGCCCGGCCAGGCCGCGCTGTACCGCTGCGCTGTGCAGCGCGGTGGCGGTGGTCGGGTCGCCGACCAGCGACAGCGAAAACGCCGGGTCGCGCACCGCGCCGACGAAATCGAGCAGCGCGGGGTGCAGCTTGGCGAAGTTGAGCGTGCCGAGGTAGCCCACGCGCAGTGGGCCGTCGGGGGCGCGCTGCGGCGGCGGTGGCAGATCGTCGAAGCCGCCCGAACTGAACACCACGCCGAGGTGCGTCTGCGGATCTTGGGCCAGCGGAGCGAGCGCCGGATGGCCCAGCGAGCAGGGCGAGGTGAGCAGAAAACGGTGCGGCGCGCGCACGAAGGCGGGCAGCAACTCGGGCGCGTGCAGGCCGGAGACATGACTCCACACCACCAGTCGCATGGCCGGCAGCGGGCCGGCGCACAGCCAGCGGGCGACCACCGGGTGATGCCACCATTCGAGCTGCACGAGATCGGCGGCCTGCACCAGCGCGTCGAGCGCTTCGGGCGTCGGGGCGCACACCAGGGTGCCGCCGCAGGCCTCGACATGCGTGGCGAACTGCGGCTTTTCGGGCGCTTCGAGACAGGCGATGGTGTGTTCGATGCCGTCGCCCCGGCGGGCCGAGGCCTCGACCAGGCGCGACAGCACCTTGCCCACGCCGCCGCCCAGATGCGCGGTGATGTGGAGCAGTTTCATCGGGCGGCGACGACCGGGATGCGCACGCTCGGCCGGCCGTCCGACAGCTTCTCGAGCAGGTCCGCCGCGTAGGGGTCGATGTTGTCCGGCAGGCAGTGGCTGAGCTGGCCGCAGTCGCCGCAGGTGGGGTTGGCCTTGCGGCGGCCTTCGAGGTGGGCGATGCGGTGGCGGTGCATGCGCGGGCCGTTCCAGATGGCCTTGAGCGATTCGGTCCGGGTGTCGCCGATATTGAGTTTGCGCGCCCAGTCCAGAAAGCACAGGCTGACCGTGCCGTCGGTGTTCACCGCCATCGAGTAGAAGATGTAGGGGCACACCGCGACCTCGGCGATGGCGTTGCCGTAGATGCCTTCGGTGATTTCGATGCCGGTGCGCTCTTCGATGTCGAAGGTCGGCCAGCAAGGGGCGAAGTTTTCGATGAACACCCGGTCGGCGATGTCGCCGAAGGTGTCGAAGAAGCGCTGGCGATCCGCCGGCGAGAGGATGTCGCCGGGAATCTTGATGCAGATCTCGCACTCGCCCTTGTGCGCGTACAGATGGCGGATGTTGGCCACAAAACGGTCGAAATCGACCCGCGTCTTGGTGAATTCCCAGAACTGCGCGCTGTTCATGCCATCGACCGAGATGTTGATGCGGTCGATGCCGGCGTCGATGATCGGGCCGACCTTCTCCGGCGTGAGCAGATAGCCGTTGGTGGTGGTGTCGATGTACTGCACGTGGCCGCTCTGTTTGGCGTAGGCCACCATGTCGGCGAAGCGCGTGTGCAGCAGCGGCTCGCCTTCCTTGTACAGGCGCAGCACCTTGAGCGGCTGGTCGAACTCGCCCAGATCGTCGATCACCTTTTTGTAGACGTCGAAGTCGAGCCGGCCCTGCCAGCGGCCGGTGGACTTGATCAGCGCGCGGTCGCCGGTGGGGCAGAAGGTGCACTGGAAGTTGCAGGTATTGACCGGATCGACAAACAGCACGAAGGGCGTCGCGAGCGGGATCACATCCTGCAACGGGGTGCGGTTTTCGAGGTTGATGCGGGGTTTGACTTGGGCTTTCATGGCGCACCTCGTGTGGGGCGGGGGGCGGCCCGGTCGACCGCCAGCCGGATGGTCCGGCGGCGCGGGCTCTGGAGGGCGGCGGGCACCTCCCGGGGAGAGTCGGAGAGTTTGCAGTGGCCGCAGGCGTCGATGTAGTCGAGGCGGGCGAAGCGGTTCAGCGCCTCGGTGAGCGCGTCGCCGCTCAGCGCGTTCAGGTCGACGCACTGGTCGGCGGCCGCAGGCAGACGGCCTTGCTGCACGCCGGCGAGCTGGTGCGGGCAGCGATACAGCACATTGCGCGATACCGTCATGCAGTTGGTGAACACGCACTTGGCGAAGGAGGCGCGCATCGCGGCCGGGTCGAGGTGGAGATCCTCGAAGTGGCCCATGTCGAGCCACACCTTGTTGGTCAGCACGGTATGCGCGACCTTGCCGCGTTCGAGCGCGGCGATGAAGGCGTCGAAGTTCTCGCGCAGGCGTGGCGGCGTGTGCTCGCCGTAGTCCGACACGTTGAGCGCGATGCGCGGATGGGCGAGGCGCGCGAGCAGGGCCGGGCCGGGCGTGACCGTGCCGCTGGTGTACGGAAAGATGTAACCGATCCCCGGCATCGCCAGCAGGCCGTCGAGTATTGCGGGCAAATCGCGGTGGAGCAGGATCTCGCCGCCGGTGATCGACAGCCGATGCACGAATCCGCTCGCCGCCACCAGCTTGGCGACGGCGGCCAGCACGTCGTCGACGCTGTCGTTGTAGTGCTGCTCATAGTGCGGCAAGGCCTCGACGCAGTGGGTGCAGTTGAGGGTGCAGCGGTTGGTGATGAAGTAGGCGAAGTCGTTGATGCCAGCGCCTGCGCCGACCGGCCTTGGCGCGGGCGTTCCGGCGCGCTCGGCGCCGCGGCGGAAGGCCGGGCAGGCGCCGATGTCGGGGCGGCAGCCCATGCAGTCGCCCAGGTCGAGCGCGCCGCCGCCGTCGAGCCGGCGCTGGCAGCGTGCTTCGGCCAGCGACGCGGCCACGTCGCGCGCGCGCAGCGGCGTGCCAAAGGCCGGGTACTGCGCGGCGAGCTGCGCGCTGACGGCGTCGAACACGTGCTCGGCATTGATCGCGACGATCAGCGCGTGCGCCTGCGGGTTGGCAATGCGGCCGAGGCGTTCGGGCGGGTGCACCGGCGTCGCGCCGAGCGCGCCGATGCGTTCGGCGTGGGCGTCGACGCAGCCGGCGACCTCGACGCCCAGCGCGTCGAAGAGCTTGAGCAGGTGGCGCCCCGCGCTGCCGGCGCCGTAGATGATGGGGCGGCGATGGCCGAGCAGGTGGGCGATGGCCGTCGTCGGCGCGGGTTGGGAGGCGTTCAGTCCCATATGCGGCGCTCCGATTCTGCGCGGAAGGCTTCGTCGACGTAGAAGCTGTCTTTCACATGCGCGGCGATGGCGACCGCATCGCCCATCGCGCTGCCGAAGATCGCATCGACCAGCGCGGGCGACAGTGTGGCGTGCGCCGGGTCGATGCCGGTGCGCAGCCAGTCCGTGAAGAAGTCGTGAATCCCCTGGTGGATCTGCGCCTTGCATTCAAACAGGGCCTGGTTCATTCGCACCGGCGCATGGTCGAAACCGCCGTCGGCGCGCGCGCGCAGGTACATGCCCTCCGGCGCGACCAGCACCGATTCGCACAGAATGTGAAAGCGATAGACCTGATCGGGCGCGTCGCCGCCGGTCTGCGCAAACAGCGCGGCGGTGTTGTCGCGCATCCCGAAGGGGTTGGCGTCGCCGAAGTGGCCGGTGATGTAGTAGCCCTGCAGGGCGCGGCCGAGCAGGTGTTGCAGGGCGTGCTGGATCGAGCCCTTGAGCCCCAGATCGGCGAGCGCGACGCGATGCGTCGGCGTGATGCCCAGGGCGTCGATGTAGGCCAGATAGGCGCGCCGCTCGTCGCGCGCGTTGGCGAGGATCGCGTCCATGTGGCGGGCGACCAGGGCCGCCGCGGCCGGGTCGCTGTGGGTGAGGGTGTCGTCGGTTGCCGCGCCGCTGTTCGACAGCCCGAAGCGCAGCCGCAGCAGTTGCTCGCTGCTGCCGGAGAAGGGCTCGCCGAGCCGCGCGATGACATCGTCGGCGGTGCGCAGCGCAGCCACCGACGCCATGCGGCGCGAGGTGGCGAAATAGGTCCCCGCCGGCAAGTCGTGCCACCCCGCGGCCGCGCGCAGCGTGCGGTAAAGGCGGCTCAGCACATGGCCCTCGCGGGCCAGAAACAGCAGCGCGTCGGCGGGGCGCTGGCGCAACTGGCGCGCCAGCCAGCCAAACCAGACGAGCAGCAGCGGGCCGAAAAACAGGTAGCCGAAGCGGTGCAGCGTGGCGACCGCGATTCGCCCGTTCGCCGGGGTGGGCGCAAACGGGTCGGCGAACAGGTGGTGGGCGAGCAGACCGGTCAGCACGCCGTCGTGGGTGCTGCGCGCCTCGCCCAGCAGGCTGCGCCAGCGGCTGGCGCGCAGCGATTCGGCGGGCGAGGGCAGCCGGAAGGCGCCAAGGCCGTGGCGTCGGGCGCGAGCGATGTCCGCCTCGGGATGGTCGCCGATGTGCAGAATCGATGCGCCGGGATGGCGGGCCTTGAGCACGTCGAACAGCGTCCCGGCGGCCTTTGATGCGCCGAGCTGCCACGACGCCAGAATCGGCGGCGGGTTGTCCACTCCGCAGCGGCGCAAGATGGCGACGAGGGTGTCGATCGGCAAATGGGTGTCGCTGCAGATGGTCACCGCTTTCCCCGTCGCCTGGCACTGCCGGAGCAGCGCCACCAGCGGTGGCCGCGGCGCGGCGTAGCGGGTCTCGACGGCCAGCTCGGCGGCCTGCAGCGCCGCCGCCACGGGGGGCGCGACAGCGAAGTCATCGACCAGGCAGCGATAGACCTGGGCCAGCGGAAAACAGAACGCGCCGGCCGCGTCGCGGCAGCGCGCTTCGGCCGCCTTGCGCAGGGCGAGCAGATTGGCCGGGGCGTCGATCCCGGCCTGGCACTGCGCCACCGCCAGCTCCAGCAGCTCGTCGGGGCGCGACACCGGGCGGGTCACCAGGGTGTCGAAGAGGTCGAAGGAGATCAGCGTGTGCTGCGCGATCCGTTGTGTGAGCGCGTCGAGATCGCCATCGGCGGTCGGCATTGCGGGCGCGTGGTCGGCGGTGCTGCGCGCCGGTGTGCCGTCGAGGAACAGCACCGCGATGGCGTGACGCCGGCAAAACGGCGCGATGCGTGCGGCGATGGTGTGCCAATACACGTCGGAGGCGGCGATCACGATGGCGCGCACGCCGGCGCGCAACACCTCGTCGTCGCCGAGCACCGGCAGGCCGTAGAACAGCCGGCCGATGTTGGCCGGGTCCTTGTCCATCAGGCCGGCGATGCGGTGCTCGCCCAGCTCGTCGACCAGCGTCTGGGCGACCACACCCAGGCCGTAGATCGCCACCGCGCCGGGGCGCAGTTCGGCCAGCCGGGCGCGCAGCGCGGCGGAGGCGACCGGGGGGCGCTCAAGCGTGTGCGACATCGTGATCGCACAGGGCCGCAAGCTCGTTGGCCCCGATGATGAAGTAGTTGCCGACCGTGCCGCTCGGGTTCATCGACGCAACCTCGGCGGTGAATTCGGCCCAGTGTTCCGGCGTGCGAATGTGCGACAGGTCGGGGCACGGGCCGAGCCGCGCCATGATCCCGGTCAGCGCCGCCAGCAGCGCCGCCGGTGTGCTGGTCTCCGGGTAGCCAAGCACCGCGCACAGCCAGCGCTGCACCACCGTATCGCCGGCCGCCAGGCGCAGCGCCAGCCAGCGCGGCAGCAGGCTGGCCAGGGCGACGGCGTGCGGCGCCTCGGGGTAGTAGCGGCTCAGCACGTGGCTGATCTGGTGCAGCCCCCAGTCGGCGCGGGCGTGCATGTCGGCATCGAAGGCGTTGGCCAGATTGGTGAGCTTGACCAGGTAGAGCAGCGTTGCCGTGTCGCGCGGCAGGGTGTCGACGGTGTCGATCGCCCGCAGCAGTTGCCGGGCGGTGTCGAGATTGATGCCATCCCAGGCGTCGATGCTGTGGCGGCCCCGGTAGAAGAAGCGTTCGAACAGGTGCATGAAGGCGTCGAACAGGCCGGTCGCGATCTGGCGGGCGTCGAGCGAGGCCAGCAGCGGCAGGCACCACAGCGCGCAGTCTACACGCAGACTGTCGGCGGCGGCATTGCGCTTGACGCCGTTTTCGTCCACCCACACGGCGACGTCATTGCGCTCTGCGCCGGAGCCGAGCATGGTCGGGATGCTCACCAGACGCACCGCGACGCCCGATTCGGCGGCGCGGGCTTTGAGGCATTTGGCGCGGTCGATGACCGTACCGCCGCCGAAGGCGAGCAGGGTCGGATGCGCTGCGCCGGTGGCGGGCAGGGTGTCGGCGTCGTCGAGCCGGCCGAGGCAGCGGGGGTCTTGCGCCAGCCGCGTCAGCACTTCGCGCAGCGGGGCATTGGCGCGCTGCGCGGACGGCGACGCCAGCATGAAGAAGCCCGGCGCGAGTTCCGGCGCGAGCGCGTCGCCGAGGGCGGCGGTCTCGTCGCAGATCAGCATCGGGGCGCGGTATTGGCTGCGGAGGATCATGGTCAGTCCCGCCTGGCGACGACCGGAATCTCGCCCAGCTTGAGTTGCTGCGCGGCGACCACTTCGCGGGCGCCGGCCGGCAGCGCGCAGTTGCGGCAGGCCTCGATGAAGCGTTCGTTTTCGAAGGCGCTCAACTGCTCGGCGATCACGGCCGGGTCGGCGTCGTGAATCTCCACCACGTTGGCCTTTTCGAGCGCGCCGAGCTTGATCCCGTTGGCCTGAACCGTGCAGTGGTACAGGGTGCCGCGGTGCAGGCGCCGGCAGCACTCGAGAAAACACTCCGAATACACGCTGGCGAGGCGCGCCTCGTCCACGCCGTTGGGGGTGAAGTTGATCAGATCGAACCAGTAGCGGTCGGCGATCTGCACCACCTTGACGCCAAAGCGGCGCAGCTTGGCGACGGTGGCGACGATTTTGGCGCGCTTGTTGTCGTCCAGCGACTGGCTGTAGTCGGAGTTGGTGACGATGATCCGCTCCGACACCAGCGCCTCGCACAGTTCGTCCGAGGGCATGATGGTGCCGTTGGTGAACACCGCGATGTAGCCGATGCCCGGCAGCGCCCGCACCGCGCGGACGATGTCGGTGATCTCCTTGTGCGCGAAGGGTTCGCCGCCAACCAGGTCGAGCCGGTGCAGAAACTTGATCGACGCGGTGAGCCGGGTCAGATCGGCGACCACGTCGGCGGTGGTCACCCTGTCCTTGCTGTCCAGATACGGCACTGCCTCGCAGCACTGCGCGCAGCGCAGATTGCACCATTCGCTGACCAGATAGCCCACGCTGTTGAGCGCCGCGCCTTCGGACTTGATGACTTGCGGCACCTCGCGCATGGCGAGTTTTTCGGTCGCGCGCTTGAAGTGTTCGCAGGTGAAGGGCTTGGTGTGATAGCTGATGCAGGTGAGCAGATCCTCGTGCGCGCCGCGCTCGGCCAGGGTGGCGCAATGCGCATTCTGGGTGAGATAGGTGAGCTTGCGGCCGTCGATCATGCGCGGGGGCCGGCCCTGGGTCAGGCGGGTGACTTCCGCCGCCATCGACTCGATCAGCTGGGCCGAGCCGGCAGCCAGGATCAGCACATCGTCCGGGCGCAGCGCGGTGACCCCGGTCGATGCCTCGACCGGGAAGCCGGCGCCGCCGACGCTGCCGTCGCCACGGCGGTCGTAGCCCGACGCGATCGTCAGGCCCGCGTCGCGCAGGCGCTGGATCAGCAGGCTGGCGGCGCGGCCCAGCGCGCCGTAAATATGAATCGGGCGCTCGCCGATCTCGGCGCGGACGATGTCGTGGATCTGCGCGCCGGTGCGGCCGCTCTCCATCAGCGCCTGATAGGCCGCATCCAGCGTCGGGTGCCCGGCGTCATGCGCCGGCGGCAGGGGGCGCGGCGTCGGCGGTGTGGGGGCGGCGTGTGCGGTACTCATTGTTGATCTCCTCTGATCGCGTCGGGCGAGATCGCGGACCCGGTGAGGCCCTGCAGGCCGTGCGCCAGATCGATGGTCGGCGACCAGCCCGGCAGGCTGGGGGCGTCTTCCCAGGGGTGAAAGACCTCGCGCGCCCGATAGGGCCGCGCACCCCAGGCAATCTGCGCCGGGCGGCCGGGGGTCACGCGGTTGTACTGCGCCACCAGTTCGCGCAGGCTCACCGTCTGTGCGGCCGGCAGGCGGTACACGCGCCGGGTGGCGGGGGCTTGCGCCGCAACCTGCGCGCAAGCCATGCCAAAACCGCGCGCCACGTCGTCGATGTGCACCAGATGCAGGCGCTGCTCGCCGGACGTCATGCCCAGCGTTTCGGCAGATTCGGCGGCATTCTTGAGTAAATTGATCAGTTTCTTGCGCGGGTCGCCGGCGCCGTAGCTGTCGTAGAGATGCAGCTCCAGCAGGCTGAAGCCGGCGGCGTCGAGGTAGTACTCGGCCAGGGTCGAGAAGGCCTGCTTGGTGGCGGCGTAGAGATTCACCGGGCGATAGTCGGCGCCTTCAAAATGCTGCCAGGACGTGCCCGCCAGCACCAGCTTGCGGCAGCCCGATTCGTGCATCGCTTCGAGCAGGTGCGCGCCGAGGCGCAGGTTGGCGTCGAGCAGCGGGGCGATGTCCTCGAAGCGGTGTTCGCTGACGTACAGCCCGGCCAGATGGACCACCACTTCCGGTTTGAACGCCGCGCACAGCGCGCGCAGCGGCTGCCCGGTCGACTCCGCCGGTGCGCGCGGCAGCGCGTGCCAGTCCGCGGGGAGGGCCTCGGGCCGGCGGGTGAGGCAGGCCACCGCGTGGCCCTCGGCGATCAGCGCCGGCACCAGATGCCGCCCGAGAAATCCGCCCGCGCCGGTGACCAGTATTCTCACGATGAGGCCTCGGTCGCGCGGTAGCGGAAGGGGGTCACGAAGCCGGCCAGGGGGGGATGCGCGGCATCGCGTTCGGACAGGATCGGCGCCTTGGCCGCCCAGGCGATGCCGGCCGAATCCCAGGCAATCCCGGCATCGTGGGCCGGCGAATATTCGCTGGAAACCAGATAGAGCACGGTCGCCGAATCGCTCAGCGCGCAAAACCCGTGCGCCAGCCCGGCCGGCAGGTAGAGCATGTTGCCGGCCTCGGCGCAGAGCGTGAGCGCGGTGTGGCGGCCATAGGCCGGCGAGCCGGCGCGCAGGTCGAGCGCGACGTCCTGCACCTGTCCCTCGGTGCAACACACCAGCTTGGCGTGCTCGGCGGGCGGGCGCTGGAAATGCAGACCGCGGACCACGCCGCGCCGCGAACGGGTGTAGTACGACTCGGCGAACCCGGTCGTCAGGCCCAGCGCCGCGAAGGCGCCGCGATGGAAGATCTTGACGAAGTCGCCGCGCGCGTCGGCGTGCTTCGGCGGGCGCAGCTCCATGCAGCCGGGCAGGGCCGTGGGGCGTGTCTCGAAGCCGGCGGCGCTCATAGCCCCACCCCCAGAAACAGGCCCACCTGCTCGGCGGCGTAGTCGAGCATCGCCTCGCTCAGCCCCGGCCACAGCCCGATCCAGAAGGTGTGGGTCATTGCCGTGTCGGTGTGGGTGAGCGGGCTGGCGACGCGGTAGGGGCGGCCGGCGAAGTAGGGCTGGCGGGTGAGGTTGCCGGCAAACAGCAGCCGGGTGCCGATCTTGTGCTGGTCGAGCCATTGCAGCAGATTGACCCGGTCGAGGCCGGCATCCAGGCGCAGTGTGAGCGGAAAACCGAACCAGCTCGGCGCGGCGTGGGCGGTGGCGGCGGGCAGGTCGAGCAGGTCGCGGCAGGGGGCGAGGCGCTCGCTCAGGTGGTCGAAGTTGCGCCGGCGGGCGGCGACGAAGCCGTCCAGGCGGTTGAGCTGGGCCAGCCCGCAGGCGGCTTGCATGTCGCTGATCTTGAGGTTGT
>JAGRFQ010000112.1 GCA_020445945.1 Rhodocyclaceae bacterium | reverse complement strand
CGATGCGGCCTACGCCAGAAACCGCCGCATCGAGCTGAAACTGACCAGCCGCTGAACGCGCTCCCGTCCGCCCCGGTCTATTCCTCCTGCGCCGGCTCCCAGGCAATTTCCACCGTGCGCCGGCCCCACGCGCGCGCGCCGGCAACGTCCTTGCCCATGTAGATGTCGATCTTTTCGGTCCACCGCCGGTTCATCTTGTCGAGCACCACGTAGTGCCCGTCCAGCCCCTCGATGGAAACTTCCGTGCCATGGTCGAGGCCGGCGTCGATCAGGTCGCGCGACACGGCGATGGCCTTCATGCCGGGGCGGAGGATGTCGCCCCAGGCGGCCTCGTCGGGCCGCGCGTCGGTCTCGCCGGGCGAGGAGGTGTAGGCGGTGGCGGTCACCGTGAGGGTGCGCGTGTCGTCGCTGCACGCCGCGAGACCGAGCACGCTTAGCATCGCCAGCATTCGCACAAGAGTGGACATCGCGCCTCCGCTTCGTCGCTGATGCAGCCCACACCTTAACCGACCGCGCACGCCCGCGACAGATGCCCGGGACGGGCTACACTGCAATGACATATCCAACGCACGCACGGGAGGGCGCATGGCCAAGGGGCTCCGATTCGACAACGACTACCTCGTCGGCGGACCGGCGCGGGCATGGGTGACGCCGAACTTCCTGCTCTCGGAATACGCCGCCGCGGACGGCAGTATCTACGTGCACCGCGAGCTGCTGGCGGCGGTACAGCTGCTGCGCGACGCGCTCGGGCGCAGCGTCGACATCGCCGCGGTGACGCCGTCCGGCGGTTTGGGGGCGGGGCTGGCCGGGCGCTTCGCGTGGGTCCGCGCCGGCGATCCGCAAAACGTTGTCAATGCCGCCCAGGCACTGCTGCGCGACGCAACGCTTGAACGTGTCGAGACGCGCGGCGAGCGCGTGTACCTGCAGATCCCCGACCCGACGCAACTCCCGCCGCTGGTACCGGAGCGGGCCCTGGAGCGGGCGATCCGGGTCACCGCGGCCTTCGAGACCTCGGGCGATCCGTATCTGCAGGTGACCGGCAATTTCGACGGCGCGGGGCTGTCCTTCGGGCCGATCCAGGTCAACTTCGGCACCGGCACGCTGCAGGCGATGTTCCGCCGCTATCAGGCCCGCGACGCGACCGCGCTCAGGCGCTGTTTTGGCGATTTATGGGACGAATGGCAGCGGGTGATGGCCCTGCCGTCGCGGCGGCAGCAGGTCGCGTGGGCCGACGCACTGAGCCGCGGGCGCAACAAGGCGGACTTCAATCCGGCATGGACCGCGGCACTGCAGGCAGTCGGCAACACAGCGGCGTTTCGTGACGAGACCCTGCGCTACGCCTACGACGTTTACGGGCGCAAGCTGATCGCGGCGCTGTCGTGGCTGAACGGGGCGTGCCCGGTGCGCATCGGCAATTTCCGCTGCCTCGCCGCGCTGTATGACTTGTGCGTGCAGCAGGGCAGCCTGAACAAGGCGCACGACGCAATCCGCCGACGCATCGCCGCCGAGCAGCCGACCGACGAGTTCCAGCTGACCCGCATCGCGGTCGAGGAACGCGGCCGCAAGGCCAGCGCCCCGTGGCGCGCCGACTGCATCAGCCGGCGGCTGTGCATTCTGGAACGCGCGCCGGTGGCCGTCACCGAGTCCGGGCGCAGCGCACAGCGCGACAACCCGAACCTGTATCTGCTGCGCAATGCGCCGGTGAAGCAGATGGAACGCTATCTGCTCTGAACCCTCACCCCGGCGCAGACGTGGCGTCGCCGGCGAGCCACGCGCGCGCGGCGTCGATGTCGCTGAAAAACTCGACCCGGGCGCCGCGGTTGTACGCCGTGTTCTTGAACAAGGCGGTCGTCTCGTCGGGGATGTAGCCGCGAAAGTAGATTGCCAGCATGATGCCGGGCGCAATCTGCGCGGCCTGACAGCCGGAGTTGAAGGCGTCCACGGTGCTCATGCGCCGCTTGGGCGCCTTGCCGATCGAGAGCACCTTGATGCACCGATGCTGCTTGCACGCCTGCGCGACCGCGCCCCACAGCAGGCGCTGGGAGTCGCGCGTAATTTCGTAGTCCGGCGCCACGGCGACTTCGATGCAGTCCCCGGTGAACGAAAGCGTGAAGTTCGAGCTCATGACACCGGCAAATCAGTCGCGCTCGGCCAGCGCGACGGCAAGCAGCTCGGCCGTCAGCGCGTTGATGCCACCCGCGTGCGCGGCCCCGCGGGCCTGCAGTTGCTTGACCAGCGCGATCGGCAGCTTGCAGGCAAAAGGTACCTGGCCCAGCGCGCGATCCTGCTCGCGCCGCTGCCGCTTGTCGCCGCCCCTGGCCGCGGCGGCGCCGGCACCAAAGCGATCCGGCGCACTGCCGGCGGCCATTTTCCCGGTCAGCTTCAGGCCGCGGTGTTTTTCCAGATCGGTACTTTTCATTGTCATGGATACGCTCGATTCAACAGGAGGACCGGCAAAGGCGCCGGCGGCGGCGATTATCCTCCAATCGGGCCGCCCGTACGGTCGGGCGGGCGCCAACAGAAGCGCCTCAGCCCTCCTGTTTGCGCCCGCAGGTGGCACGCATCGGATCAATGCACACCGGTGGGTTTGTGGCGCATCAGAATTTCATGCACTTCCCGCTCGGTCACATCGGCCGTAATCACCTTGAGCTGCATATGTTCGGTGTCCATGAAAACCTTCTCGCGCGGATACCCGCTGGAGAGCAGATCGTCCATCGCGTTGGCCATGGCGGCCTTGGATCCGAAATCACCGGTCACGGTTTTGGTCATGATGATCTCCCAATAAAGTGAAGGCGCTACCCGCACAACGACGGGCACAGGCCCGCCGGCATGCGTGCTGGGTGGACCCGGGATCACCGAAAAGATTCCCGGGCCGCCGGGCTTACATGCTGCGCCGGTACTGGCCGCCGACCTCGTAGAGAGTGGTGGTGATCTGGCCGAGCGAGCAGTGGCGCACCGCGTCGACCAGCACCGCGAACACGTTGCCGTTCTCGATCACGGTCTGGCGCAGCTTGGCCAGCCACTTGTCGCACTCGGCCTTGTTGCGGCCCTGGAAGTCGGCCAGGCGCTTGAGCTGGCTCTGTTTTTCTTCCTCGGTCGAACGGGCCAGCTCGATCTCCTGCTGGGCCGAGCCTTTCGGGTTGAGGAAGGTGTTGACGCCGATGATCGGGTAGGAGCCGTCGTGCTTCTTGTGCTCGTAGTAGAGCGACTCTTCCTGGATCTTGCCGCGCTGGTAGCCGGTTTCCATGGCGCCAAGCACGCCGCCACGCTCGGAGATGGCCTCGAACTCGCGCAGCACCGCTTCTTCGACCAGATCGGTCAGCTCGTCGATGATGAAGGCGCCCT
>JAGRFQ010000047.1 GCA_020445945.1 Rhodocyclaceae bacterium | reverse complement strand
AGAAGGGGCGCTTCTTGGCGCCGCTGCGGGCAAGGCGAATAACAACCATCGGGTTCGTCCTGATGAAGAATCGAAAAAGGGCGAAATCTTAAGTGATTTCCCCAGAAAAAACAATATCTTTCGGCCTCAGTCCGGGAAGACGGTGGCGATCGTGTGCTGGATGTCCTGCGCGGCACGGCGCGGGTCGGCGGCGTTGCGGATCGGGCGTCCGACGACGATGTAGTCGGCGCCATTGCGCAAGGCCTGCGCGACGTCGACGGTGCGCTTCTGGTCGTCGGCCGGTTTGTTCTCGACCGGGCGGATGCCGGGCGTGACCACGAGCAGCCGGTCGCCCAGTTCGCGGCGGATCATCGGCGCCTCCAGGCCGGAGGAGACGATGCCGTCGATGCCGGTTTCAAGCGCCCGGCGTGCGCGCGAGAGCACGAGCTGCTCGACCGAGCACTGAAACCCGAGGTCGTCCAGATCGCCCTGGTCGAGACTCGTCAAGGCCGTGACGGCGAGCACCTTGAGCGCCCCCTTGTCCTTGACCGCCGCCTCCATGATCGACTGGTTGCCGTGAATGGTGGCGAGGGTGGCGCCGCGGGTCGATAGCGCGCGAATGGCCGAGCGGACGGTTTCCGGGACGTCGAAGAATTTCAGGTCGACAAACACTTTCTTGCGCTGCGCCACGAGCCAGTCGAGCAGCTCGAAATAGCCGCCGGCCATGAACAGTTCCATACCGATCTTGTAGAAGCCGACGCTGTCGCCGAGGGTGGTGACCAGCGCGCGTGCTGCATCGGCATTGTCCACATCGAGGGCGACGATGAGCCGGTCGGCCGGGGCGATGGGTTTCTGTGAGCGGTTGTCGGGGCTGGCAGTGGGCATGGGGCGTGTCGCGGTTCCGGAATTGAGGGCTATTATCCCGCGTCTTCGAGCCGGCGGGCGAGCCGAAAGGCTGGCATTGTGCCAGAAAGCGGCCAATATTCTTTAGAATGAGGCATCCATCCGCTCCCATGACGGACCCGAAGACAATGTCGCACTCGCTGATGAAGGAGGCTGGGCCCTCTGCGCCGATCCTCGCCTGGTTGGCCGGCGAGCCTTCGGCCGACCCGGTGGCGGACCTTCCCGAATTGGCGGCGATGCTCGACGCGCTGTTGTCGGCGTCGCTCACCGCGGTGCAGCTGCATCGCGGTCTGGAGTTGTTCGCGGCGCGTCTGCACGATGTGCGCGAAATGCTGGTGCCGCGGCTGGTCGAGCGCGCCTTGCCCTTGCCCGCCGATCTGTTCAACGCGGCGACCGAACTCGAATGCACGGTAGTCGCGCTGGCCAAGGGGTATACGCGGATCATGTCCGACCCGGGGGCGGCAGTGGTCACCCAGCGTCGTCGCCCCGAAGCGCTCGCCACCCAGGCGCTCAATCTGCTCGCCGACGCGCTGTGGCTGGCCGGCATGAAGGGGTCGGTGCCCCGCGGCGGTTTGTGGAGCGAGGCGCATCGCATTTTGCACCTGGCCAATGTCGCCGCCGGGTCGCAGAAGCTGCCGGCCGAATTGCCGCGCGGACCGGTGCAGGCGGCCTACAAGCGCCTGCTGGCGCTGGCTGCGGCTCAGCCCGAGGCGCTGACGGCGCGAGAGCTCGAATGGACGGTGCGCTACCTCGATCACTGCGCATGGCGCGCCGAGTTGTCGGCCCAGCCGCGAACCGAGCTGGAAACCTGGGACTACTGGATCGATCCGGCGCAGGACACGGGGCCGGTTGCCACGGTGCGCCGTGCGCCGCCGCCGGTCGATGGGGTGCTCTACTACTCGGCGGCCGAACTGGCACGCGGCGCGACCGCGCATCTCGAGCAACTCGAGGACGTGCTCAGTAACTCTGCCGAGGCCATTCCGGATGGCGACGTACCGGACCTGCCGGCTGGCCTGCCTCTGAGCGATATCTCCAAGCTGTTGCGCTGCCTGCGCGAGCGCTGGGCGATGCCGCCGCGCCGCGAGCAGAACCGACGGCGCAAGCAGTACGACGTCGAGGTGTGCATCGGGTTGCGCGCGGTGTGGCGCATGAAGCATGGCGGTGAAGCCGCCGCGCCGATCGTCAAATGGCGGGTGGTCAACGAGAGCCCGGGCGGCTACGCGATCATGAGCATCCAGGCCGACACCGGCTCGCTGGCCTCGGGCATGGCGCTGGCCTTGCGCCGTGACCCCCACGTGCCCTGGTCGGTGTGCCTGGTGCGCTGGGTGCGCTCCGATTCCCCCGAGCAGGTCGAGATCGGCCTGCAGGTGGTCAGCGCGGCGGCGACGCCGGTGCGCATCGGTTTTCGCGGCAGCAAGGCGCCGGGCGAGATGCTGCCGGCGCTGGTGCTGCCACCGCTGGCCGGGGTGCGACGCCACCAGGCCATTCTTGCGCCGGCGGGGGCATATCGGTCGCGCCGCTTCTTGCTAGTGCATGAGAGCGAGCGGCTGTATGTTGCGCAGGGCCGGCTGCTGAGCCTCGACATGCAGACCGCCAGCATTGAACTGTTCCAGTTCGAATACGATCCCTATCCGCTCTGATCGGCGGCGTATGTCTGATTCAGCAGCGCCGACAGGGGCATGTCACCCTGGGCAAGCATTTGCGCGAAGTGCGCGCTGGCACGCGGGGCGAGCGGGTCGCCGGCGAGTGTGTCGAGCGCGTCGGGCGAGAGCGCAAAGCGTTTCAGGACGTCGGCCAGGGTGATGTCGTCGATGCGCCGCGACAGCAGCCAGGCTTCGTCGTCGGAGCGCATGATCCACCCGGCGTCGTGCATCGATTCGAGCAGCCCCTCACCCGAGGCGTAGGTCTGACGCGCGCTTCGGAACAGCGTTTCGGCATCTTCCGCGCGCCCTTCGCGCTGCGCCTGGGCGAGGTGTTTGAGAATCAGCAGCGCGCCATAGGCCTGCGCGCCGGCGAATTCGGGCAGGGCGCGGATGCGTGTCAGATAGGCCGGGAAGGTGGCTGCCAGGATCGCACCGAACAGGATCGCGACCCACGACAAATACAGCCACAGCAGAAAAATGGGCAGGGTGGCGAAGGCGCCGTAGATCAGGGTGTAGGCCGGAAAATTGGCAAAGTACAGGCCCAGCCCGCGCTGCATGGAGACGAATATCAGCGCTGCAGCGGTGCCGCCGATGAGGGCGTGGAGCGGGTTCACACGGCGGTTGGGAATGCTCAGGTAGAGAAACGAAAACAACACCCCGAGCAACACCACCGGCACGGCGCGAAACACGATCAGGCGCAGCCATGGCGGATCGTTGACCAGCCCCAGCGAGATGCTGATCAGGTAGCTGGTGGCGGCCAGTGAGCCGCTGAGCATCAAGGGGCCGAGGGTCAGCGCGACCCAGTAGATGATGATGCGCGCCAGCAGCGGGCGCGGGCGGCGCACGCCCCAGATGGTGTTGAGCGTGGCGTCGATGGTGAGCATCAGCAACAGCGCGGTGACGATCAGCAGCAGCGAGCCGATCAGGGTGAGGTTGCCGGTCTTTTCGGTGAATTCGAGCGCATAGGTGGCCACGATCTTGCCGGCGGTCTCGGGCAGCAGGTGGTCGAGCAGAAAATCGCGCAGGCTGTCGCCGAGTTGGGCGAAGGCCGGGAAGTTGCTGAACACCGCGATGGTCACCGTGAGCAGCGGCACAATCGCCAGCAGGGTGGTGAATGCCAGCGAGCCGGCGGCCTGCGGGCAGCGCGTGGCGACGAAGCGCTGGCCGAGCAGGAGCAGGAAATCCCGAATATGCGCGAGGTTCATGGCAGGGTGGTGGCCGTGGTTGCGGGGGCTGTGGCCCAGTGTATGCCGGCCGTGGGGGAATGCTCAAACCGGGGTGAGCGTGTCGCAGCGCGGTTTCTGGGATAATCGCCGGATTCTGGTCAAAGAGTCGAACATGAAAGAAGTGCTGGTGCTGTATTACAGCCGCAAGGGGGCGGTCCATGCCTTGGCCGAATGCATTGCCCGCGGCATCGAACGCGTGCCCGGCGTGGCAGCGCGGGTGCGCACCGTGCCGGCGGTGAGCGCGGTGTGCGAGGCGATGGAGGACAGCATTCCCGAGGCGGGCCCGCCCTACGTTGAAATCGCCGATCTGGAGGCGTGCATCGGTCTGGCGCTGGGCAGCCCGACGCGCTTCGGCAACATGGCGGCGCCGATGAAATACTTTCTCGATGGCACGGTCGGGCCGTGGGTCAACGGCGCGCTGGTGGGCAAGCCGGCGTGCGTGTTCACGTCGAGCGGCAGCCTGCACGGCGGTCAGGAGAGCACGTTGCTGAGCATGATGCTGCCGCTGATGCACCACGGCATGGTGCTGCTCGGCCTGCCGTTTACCGAGCGCGCGCTGTCGAATACGCGCAGCGGTGGCACGCCGTACGGCGTCTCGCACGTCTCCGGGCATGACGGCGATCCGCAGTTGAGCGCGGAGGAAAAACATCTCGCGTTGGTACAGGGCGAACGTCTGGCGCGTGCCGCACTGGCGCTGGAGGCGGCGCGATGACCGAAAAACGGCTGGTGATTCTGACCTCGGTGCTGTGGTGCGCGCTGATTGCGCTGTGCGTGGCCTGGGAGGCCTGGCTGGCGCCGCTGCGCCCGACCGGCTCGTGGCTCACGCTCAAGGCGGTGCCGCTGCTGGTGCCGCTGTTCGGCATCCTCTACGGGCGACGCTACACCTATCAGTGGGGCAGCATGTTCGTGCTGCTGTACTTTGCCGAGGGGGTGGTGCGCGCCGGCGACCCCGGCGGCGTGGCGCTGCTGGCGCGGATCGAGATCGCGCTCACCGTGGCCGCCTTTTTCAGCATGGTGATGTACGCCCGCCTCACGGCGCCGTCGCGGCAACGCAAGGCGGGCTAGGCGCGGCGTCAGACCTGCGGGTTGAGCTTTTCGAACTTGCCGTGCAGCTTGTTGAGCGCGTTCAGATAGGCCTTGGCGGAGGCGACGATGATGTCGGTGTCGGCGCCCTGACCGTTCACGATCTTGCCGTCGCGCGCCAGCCGCACCGTGACTTCGCCTTGCGCGTCGGTGCCGGTGGTGATGGCATTGACCGAGTAGAGCAGCAGTTGGGTGCCGCTCTTGGCCACCGTTTCAATCGCCTTGAAGGCCGCGTCGACCGGGCCGGAGCCGGTGGCCTCGGCGCGCGTTTCCTGATCGCCCATCGACAGCGTCAGCGCGGCGCTGGGGGTCTCGCCGGTCTCCGAGCGGAAGCTCGATGAGATCAGCCGGTAGTGCTCCAGCTCCGGGGTGACGGCCTCGTCGGAGATCAGCGCCTGCAAGTCTTCGTCGAAGACCTCGTGCTTCTTGTCGGCCAGTTCCTTGAAGCGTGCGAAGGCCTGGTTGAGATGCGCTTCGGACTCGATCACCACGCCCAGTTCGAGCAGCCGGCTGCGGAAGGCGTTGCGTCCGCTGTGCTTGCCCATGACCAGCTTGTTGGCGCCCCAGCCGACGTCCTCGGCGCGCATGATTTCGTAGGTTTCGCGGTGCTTGAGCACGCCGTCCTGGTGAATGCCGGACTCGTGCGCAAAAGCATTGGCGCCGACGATGGCCTTGTTCGGCTGCACCGGAAAACCGGTGATGCCGGAGACCAGCTTGGAGGCCGGCACGATCTGGGTGGTGTCGATGCGCGTGTCGCACGGGAAGATGTCGCGACGGGTGCGCACCGCCATCACCACCTCTTCGAGCGAGGCGTTGCCGGCGCGTTCGCCCAAGCCGTTGACGGTGCACTCGATCTGACGGGCGCCCGCCTGCACCGCGGCCAGCGAGTTGGCCACGGCGAGACCGAGGTCGTTGTGGCAATGCACCGACCACACCACCTTGTCGGCGCCCGGCACGCGGGCGATGAGTTTGCCGATGGTGTCGGCGAATTGCCCCGGTACGTTGTAGCCGACGGTGTCGGGCACGTTGATGGTTTTCGCGCCGGCCTTGATCACGGCCTCGAAGATGCGGCACAGGAAGTCGAGCTCCGAGCGGCCCGCGTCTTCGGCCGAGAACTCGATGTCGTCGGTGTATTCGCGCGCCCAGCCGATGGCCTTGACCGCCTGCGCCACGACCTGGTCAGGGCTCATCCGCAGCTTCTTTTCCATGTGGATCGGGCTGGTGGCGATGAAGGTGTGGATGCGCCCGCTGGCGGCCGGGGTGATGGCCTCGCCGGCGCGGCGGATGTCGTTCTCGTTGGCGCGCGCCAGCGAGCAGACGGTGGATTCCTTGATGGTCTCGGCGATGGCCTTGACGGCGTCGAAGTCGCCGTTGGAGGCGGCGGCAAAGCCGGCTTCGATCACGTCGACGCGCATGCGTTCGAGCTGGCGCGCGATGCGCAGCTTTTCGTCACGGGTCATCGAGGCGCCGGGGCTTTGTTCGCCGTCGCGCAAGGTGGTGTCGAAGATGATCAATTGGTCGTTCATGGTCGGCTCCGGAATCAATTGGCTGGGGTTAACCGGGCGCTGCCTGCGCAGGCAGGAGGGCGGTTGGGCAATGCGAGGAGGAAAATTCAGATCAGCGCGCGGGGCGCAGCAGCGGGCCGAGCAGCCACGGCGCGAGCGGGCAGGCGCTGCGCGGGAGGTGAGAAGTGAGGCGCTCGGTGTCGGACATGCGCCGACTATAGGCCCAAAACGGTGCGGGTGACAAGCTCATTCGGGCGCCTCTGGCGTGTCGCCGGGCACGCGTTTGCCGAGCTTGCGCATCGCCAGAATCACGTAGCCCGAGGCGGCGTAGGCGAGGAACAGCAAAAACAGCACCGAGGCGGGGTCGAGCGAGATCAGCGCAAAGGCGAGCATGATCCCGAGCACGGCAAAAAACGGCACGGTACGGCGCAGGTTGATCTCCTTGCCGCTGTAGTAGAGCACGTTGCTGACCATGGTCAGGCCGGCGAAGATGGTCAGGAAGCAGGCGAACCAGCGCAGCTCGGGGCCGGTGAAGCCATTGTCGATACCGACCCACACCAGCCCGGCGACCAGCGCCGCGGCGGCCGGGCTGGGCAGGCCCTGAAAATAGCGCTTGTCGACGACGTCGATGGTGGTGTTGAAACGTGCCAGGCGCAGTGCCGCGCCGGCGCAGTAGATGAAGGCCGCGATCCAGCCCAGCTTGCCCATGTCGCGCAGCGCCCATTCGTAGGCCACCAACGCCGGGGCGGCGCCGAAGGAGACCATGTCGGAGAGCGAGTCGTACTCGGCGCCAAAGGCGCTCTGGGTGTGGGTGATGCGCGCGATGCGGCCGTCGAGCCCGTCGAAGATCATGGCGATGAAGATGGCCACCGCGGCCTGTTCGAAGCGACCGTTCATGCCCTGCACGATGGCGTAGAAGCCGGCGAACAGGGCCGCGGTGGTGAACAGGTTGGGCAGGATGTAGATGCCGCGGCGGCGCTTGTTCGGATCGATCAGGGGGTTGCGTGGTGGCGTATCGGCCATGGGAGGTCTTTGCAGGGAGCCTGCGCACGGAGGCGGAGCGCCAATTCTAACCCAGCGACCGGGGATGTCGCTTGCCGCGGCGGCGGTGAGCGCAACACGGGCCGCAGGCCCCGGTGGAGGCGTGCGGCCCGTTCAGGCGGCTGGGGCGATCAGTTCTTGGACTGGTCGACCAGCTTGTTCTTCTTGATCCACGGCATCATCTCGCGCAGCTGGCCGCCGACCTGCTCGATCGGGTGGGCTGCGTTGAGGCGACGGCGGGCCGTCATCGACGGGTAGTTGGTCTTGCCTTCCTGGATGAACATCTTGGCGTACTCGCCGCTCTGGATGCGCTTGAGGGCTTCACGCATGGCGTAGCGCGATTCCTCGTTGATCACTTCCGGGCCGGTCACGTACTCGCCGTACTCGGCGTTGTTGGAGATCGAGTAGTTCA
>JAGRFQ010000111.1:3491-3854 GCA_020445945.1 Rhodocyclaceae bacterium | reverse complement strand
TGCGCGACTGCGTGGCGCTGGCCCACCGCACGCTCAAGGACTCCGCCGAGCGACGCGGACTGACCCTCACCTTCCACGTCGACCCGACCGTCCCCGACCAGCTCGTGGGCGACCCGCACCGGCTGCGCCAGATCCTCATCAACCTGCTCTCCAACGCGCTCAAGTTCACCGAAAAAGGGCACATCGGGATTCGTGTCGCGCTGGTCAAGAGCACCGCCAACCAGGCTGAACTGCAATTCTCGGTCGACGACACCGGCATCGGCATCGCCGAAGACAAGCAACACGTCATCTTCGAAGCCTTCGCCCAGGCCGACGGATCGAGCACCCGCCGCTACGGTGGCACCGGCCTGGGGCTGGCGATCT
>JAGRFQ010000111.1:0-3363 GCA_020445945.1 Rhodocyclaceae bacterium | reverse complement strand
GCAAGACCCCGTCGCTGGCCCACGTGCGCGACACCGACATCACCGCCCTGCGCGGCCTCGTCGTCGCCGGCAACGACACCGCACGACAACACCTCACCGCCATGCTCGAGAGCTGGAACATGAGCTGCACGGTGCGCGACACCGGCGCGGCGGCCCTGCGCACCCTGGGCGCGGACGCCACCGACGGCGGCTATCAGGTACTGGTCATCGACTCCGACCTCGGCGACATGGACGCCTTCACCTTCTTCTCGCTGCTCAACGAACAGGGCGACCCGCTGCCACCGGTACGCCTGATGACCGCCAACGCCGGCCAGCGCGGCGACGCCGCGCGCTGCCGCAGCCTCGGCATCCAGGCCTATCTCACCCGCCCGGTCGAACCGTCAGACATGTTCGACGCGATCTTGCAGTCGCTCGGCGCCGACGGCGCGCAACAGCTCATCACCCGCCACAGCCTGCGCGAGCAACGCCGCCGCCTCAACGTGCTGCTGGTCGAGGACAACAAGGTCAACCAGACCCTCGCGCTGCGTCTGCTCGAAAAACTGGGCCATCTCACCCACGTCGCCAACAACGGCATCGAAGCGCTCGAAGCCTGCGCCAGCGCACGTTTCGACGCGATCCTGATGGATGTGCAGATGCCGGAAATGGGCGGCTTCGAGGCCACCGCGCATCTACGCGAACGCGAACGCCAGAGCGGCACCTACACGCCGATCATCGCCATGACCGCGCACGCCATGAAAGGCGACCGCGAGCGCTGCCTCGCCGCGGGCATGGACGACTACATCCCAAAACCGATCCAGCCCACCACGCTGGCCGCGGCGCTGGCCGACATCGGCAACCAGAGCCCCAGCATCCGCTCCGCTGCACCGGCCGACGGCCCGGCCTTCGACCGCGACACCGTGCTCGCCAACCTGGGCGGCGACGAAGCGTTGCTCCAGCAACTCGCCGCGTTGTACCTGGAAGACGAACCCAACATGCGCGCCCAGCTCACCGCCGCCGAAGCCACCGGCGATCTGCAGGCGCTGCACGCGGCGACCCACGCGATCAAGGGCGCGGTGGCCAACTTCTCGGCCGACGCCGCGCTGCACGCCGCCAACAACGTAGAAGCACTGTGCCGCGACGGCAACCGCGACGCGCTCCCCGAGGCCTTCGCCCACCTCAACGATGCGCTGGACCGTTTCGCGAGCACCTTGCGCACGCTGACCGACGATCAGCGCAGCACCGCCGCGGAATAAGCCGCGCGCCGCGGACGCAACCCGGCTCAGCGCTGGATCAGCTCGATCTTGTAGCCATCGGGGTCTTCGACGAAGGCGATCACCGTGCGGCCGTGCTTCATCGGCCCCGCCTCGCGCACCACCTTGCCGCCGCGCCCGCGGATCGCGTCGCAGGCGGCGTAAGCATCGGGCACCGCCAGCGCGATGTGGCCGTAGCCGTTGCCCAGGTCGTAGTGCGTGGTGTCCCAGTTGTGGGTCAGCTCGATCACCGCGGTGTCTTCCTCGGGGCCATAGCCGACGAAGGCGAGCGTGAAGCGCCCCTCGGGGTAGTCCTGCCGACGCAGCAGCGTCATGCCGAGCACGTCGGTGTAGAAAGTGATCGAGCGATCCAGATCGCCAACCCGGAGCATGGTGTGAAGCAGGCGCATGATGCGGTCTCCTGATGCGTCAGAAAGGGGGCCCGACGGCCCCGCCATCGACCAGCTCGGGCAGGTCGCGGCCGAGCACGCGCAGGCGTTGGCGCTGGTGTTGCGCCATCGGATAGAGGGCGTCGACGCAGGCCCAGAACGCGGGGGAATGATTCATGTGGCGCAGGTGTGCCACCTCGTGCGCGACGACGTAGTCGATCACCGCGGGCGGCAAATGGATCAACCGCCAGTTGAGGCGGATCGCGCGCGCGCTGCAACTGCCCCAGCGCGTACGCGCCGAACTGAGCGCCAGCGGCGGCGCATCAACGCCCAGCCGCGCCGCAAAGTGCGCCACCCGCAGCGCGAAGTCGTCCCGCGCACGGGCCTTGATGGCGCGCATCACGGCGCCGAAAACCGGCTGCCCCAACGCACACATCACATGCACCGCGGTGGCGCCCGCCCCGCCCTGCCACTGCGCCGCGCCGCGACCACGCAGCACGCGCACCTGACACGGCGCCCCCAGCAGCGGGAACGCGGCGCCATCGACCAGCGCGATCGTCGGCGTCGGCGGCTGTTGCGCCCAGGCGTCGAGGCGTGCCAGCAGCCAGTGCCGCCGTTCGTGCAGGAAAGCGTCGATGTGCACCTGCGCGAGTCGCAGCGGCGCCGCCACACGCACCGCGTCGCGCCCCACCGCCAGCCCCAGCGTGCGCCGCGCGCTGCGCCGCAGCTGGTACGTAATCTGTCGTCCGTCGAGGTCGATGTGCACGGCCCGCGCCACGCCGCGCGATTTCACTCGGGCGCATCCCAGCTGTAGTTGCGCACCGCCAGCTCGGCCAGCATGGCCGCCATCGCCGCCGCCACATCCTCCGCCGGCCCCTTCACGCCCAGCTCGATGCTGCGCCGGCGCGCGCCCTCGGCAAAGGCCGGCAGGCTGAACACGCTGACCGCGGGATAGGTCGCGTTGAGGGTTTCCATCAGGTCGATCAGATGGCCTTCGTAGGCCTCCCACACCGTCACCGAACGCTCGATGTAGTCGCGCTGGTGGTGCAGGTGGGCGAAGTCGCCATCGAGCACCGCGGCGACCATCGGCCAGGCCATCACCGGAAAACCCGGCACGAAGTAGTGCCGCGCAATGGAGAAGCCGGGCACCTGGTTATAGGGATTGGGAATGATCGCGCTGCCCTGCGGGTAGGTGCCGAGCAGCAGGCGGTGGGCGGTGATCTCGGTGCCGAACTTGGCGCGCAGGATCGCTTCGGCCTCGGGGTGCAGTGCCAGCGGCAGGTCAAGCGCGCTGGCCGCGGCCTGGCGGGTGTGGTCGTCGGGCGTGGCGCCGATGCCGCCGAAGCTGAACACCACGTCGTCGGTCGCCATGGTGTCGCGCAGGGTGCGCACCAGCAGCGCCGGATCGTCGCCGACGTAGCGCGCCCAGGCCAGTTGCAGGCCGCGCTCGGCGAGCAGTTCGATGAGGGTCTCGAGATGCTTGTCCCGGCGCCGGCCCGACAGGATCTCATCGCCGATGATGATCGCCCCGAAGCCCATCAACGCGCCCCTTGCGGCGCGCCGCCCTCGGCAATCACCCAGCCGTTCGCGGCGCGGTCGCGGCGCAGGGTTTCGAGCAGGTAATGCACGTAGGCCAGCCCGCAGAACGCCGGCGCAAACAGGTTGACCAGCGGCACGTAGGCCAGCAGCGCGCAGCCCACCCCGAGCCCGAGCATGCCGGCGCGCTTGTCGCGGCGCAGGCGCCC
>JAGRFQ010000046.1:7326-29528 GCA_020445945.1 Rhodocyclaceae bacterium | reverse complement strand
CGCGCTGGCCGCCACCGTGGCCGCGCGGGGGGCCGATGCGCGCGTCGATCTCGCCGCGCAGCTCGCTCCCTTCGCCGCGCAGCCGCTGCTGCACCTCCGCGTGAACGCCGAGGGCATTGACCCGGCGCAGTGGCTGGCCGGCGCGCCGGGTGCCGCGTTCACCCTCGCAACCGACCTCGTTCCCGATGCGGCCGACGCCACCGCGCTGGTCGGGCCGCTGCAGTTGCGCAACCTGCGCGCGGGGCCGGCCGACGCGGGGCGTATTCCGCTGCTGGGGCTGCGCGGCGATGCGCGCATCGACCCGACCCGGCTGCGCCTCGACGCGCTGGCGATCGAGCTGGCCGGGGGCGGGCGCATCGAGGGCGCGCTGGACGCCGCCTTCGATGGCAGTGCGCAGGCCGATGTGCGCCTCGCCGGGGTCAACGCGCGCGCGCTCGACGGCCGCTTGCCGGCGACCCGGCTGGCGGGGCAGATCAAGGCGCTGGCCGACGCGAGCGGTCAGCGCGTGAGCGGTGCGCTGGCCGATGCCGACGCCGCGGGCAATCTGCGCGCCGAACTGGATCTCAGGCATGTCGACGGGCAGGTGGCCATCGACGCATTGTCGCTGCGCGTCGGCAAGGGGCGCATTGCCGGCAAGGGGCGCCTGTCGCTGGCCGACGCGCAGCCCTTCGAGGCCACGCTGGCGGTCGAAGCTTTTGCGCCGCGCGCGGTATGGCGCGATGCGCCGGAGGCGCAGGTCAACGCCCGCGTGGCGCTCAGCGGCCAGCTCGCGCCCTTGCAGGCCGGCGGCACCTATGAACTCGGCAAGAGCACGCTGGCGGGGCGGCCGCTGGCGGGGTCCGGGGCGTTCAAGTGGCAGGGCGAGCGCCTCGCCGACATCGACGCCTGGCTCGCCATCGGCGACAACCGGCTCGACGCGAAGGGCGCTTGGGGCGGGGCCGCCGACCAGCTCACGGCGCGGCTCAGGGCGCCGCGACTCGATCACCTCGATGCGTCGCTCGGCGGCGCGGCCGATCTCGATGCGCAGATTTCCGGCGGCCTGCGCGCGCCGGCCGGGCGGGTCAACGGCACGCTGAGCGCGCTGCGCCTGCCCGGCGACATCCGGCTTGCCGGGGCGCAGCTCGATGCCACCCTGGCGGCCGGCGCCGACGGGCCCTTCGAGCTGCTGCTGGCTGGCGATGCGCTGGCGCTGGGCGCAGCGGCCGAGCCGACGCTCGAACGGTTCGCCGTCGAGGCCAGTGGCCGGCGCGACGCGCATATCCTCAATGTGGTGGTCGATGCGCCGCACGATGCGCTGCGCGCGCGTTTTTCGGGCGGGCTCAGCGAGGCGCTGGTGTGGGCGGGCACGATCGAATCGCTGGCGCTGAGCGGGCGTTTCCCGCTCAGCCTGCAGCGGCCGATTGCGGCGACGTTTGCCAAGGACCGCGCGCAGCTCGCGGCCGGTGTGCTGCGCACCGCCGAGGGCGGCGAGGTGGCCTTCGGCGACACCCGCTGGCAGCCGGGGCGGCTGACCACCGAGGGGCGTTTCAGCGGCGTGCTGGTCGGTCTCGAAACCCAGCCCGACGCGCGCGCCAAGCGGCGCAGCGGCGATTTGTCGCTGGGCGGGGCGTGGTCGCTGGCGTTTGGCGAGAAGGCCGAAGGCTCGGTGAGCGTGTTCCGCGAGCGCGGCGATCTGGTGCTGGTGGGCGACACCGTGCTGCGCTTCGGCATCGAGCGTTTCGATGCGCTGGCGACGGTGAGCAACCGTCAGGTGGCGCTGCGGGTCGACGCGGCGGGGGCGCAACTGGGCACGCTGGCCGGGTCGGGGGCCGTCGGGCTGGTGCGCCGGGACGGCGTGTGGGCGCTCGATGCGCGTGCGCCGCTGCTCGGTTCGCTGTCCCTCGACATGCCGTCGATCGCCTGGCTGGGCGCGGTCCTCAGCCCCGCGGTACGTACCGACGGGCAGCTCAAGGGCGAGTTCTCGCTCGGCGGTACGCCGGCGCAGCCGGTGGGCCGCGGGCGGGTGGCGGGGGCCGATCTGTCGATCGAGATCACCGACGAGGGGCTGCGCTTGTCGGGCGGCACGCTGAAGGCCGACTTCGATGCCGATACGCTGCGCATCGACGAGTTGTCGTTCGTGTCGCCAAGCAAGAGCGCGCCGCGCGAGCGGCGCATCCCCTATGCCGCGCTCACCGCGACGCCGGGCACGCTCAAGGCGAGCGGGCGGTTGCGCCTGTCCGACGGCGAAGGCGGGCTGGAATTCACAGCGGATCGCCTGCCGCTGTTTCAGCGCCCCGATCGCTGGCTGGCGATCAGCGGCAGCGGCCGGGTGCAGACGCGCTGGGACAAGCCGGAGATCAATGCGTCGATGCGCGCCGATGGCGGTTATCTGGAGTTTGCCAAGACGCCGGCGCCGAGCCTGTCCGACGATGTGGTGGTGCTGGGCAAGGCCGCGCCGGAGCCGCCGGCGCGCAAGCTGCAGGCGCGCATCGAGGTGGATCTGGGGCAGCAGCTGTATCTGTCGGCGCTGGGGCTGGACACCCAGCTTGCCGGCCAGTTGACGCTGGTCGCCAGGAGCGGCCAGGCGCTGCGCGCGACCGGCTCGCTCAACACCGTGGGCGGCACCTTTGAGGGCTACGGCCAGAAGCTGGCGATCGAGCGCGGGCTGGTCAATTTCCAGGGTTCGCTCGACAATCCGGGGCTCAACGTGGTGGCGCTGCGCAAGGGGCTGGAGGTGGAGGCCGGGGTGTCGATTCTGGGTACCGTGCGCCGGCCGCAGATCAAGCTGGTGTCGAGTCCCGAGGTGCCCGATGCCGAGAAGCTGAGCTGGATCGTGCTCGGCCGCGCGCCCGATGGCGGCAATGGCGCCGATCTGGCGCTGCTGCTGCCCGCGGCGCAGGCGCTGCTCGGCGGGCCGGGCGGCGGCTTTACCAGCCAGCTTGCCGCCGGCCTGGGCTTCGACCAGTTCTCGCTGGGGCAGGGCGAGCTCAACAGCGCCGATCGCATGAGCACCAGCGCGGTGGTCGGTGGCGGCACCGCGGCGCGCGGCAGCACGGTGAGCGGGCAGGTGCTGACCGTGGGCAAGCGCCTGTCGACCGACACCACCCTGTCGTTCGAGCAGAGCCTGTCGGGGGTCGAGCAAATGGTCAAGCTGACCCACCAGCTCAGCCGCCGGCTGTCGGTGATCGGCCGTGCCGGCACCGACAATGCGGTCGACCTGCGCTGGTCGCTGAGTTTCCGCTGAGCCCGCGCTTGATCCAGGTCGTTTCTGCCGGGGGGTGCCGGCGTGACAATGCAATCTTTTGTCCGATCCGAGGCGAGCATGTCTGTTCACGGTGTTCCGCAGCGCATTCCGGTCGCCACCATCGGCGCGGTGATTCGTGCCGGCTGGCGCGATTTCCAGGGGCTGATGGCGGTCAGCATGGGGTTCTCGGCCAGCTTCGTGGTGACCGGGCTGATCATGATCACGGTGCTGGTCGAGTCCGGCCTGGCGCCGATGGTGACGCCGCTGGTCGGGGGCTTCATGATTTTCGGCCCGGTCGCGCTGGCGGGCTTCTTTGCCTTGCGCGAAGCCCGGCTGGCGGGGCGGCCGGTGAGCCTCGGCGTCGCCTACGGCGCGATGCGCAACGCGATCCGGCCGGTGTGGGTGATGGGCGTTTTCTGCGTCTTCATCGTGCTGATCTGGCTCACCGATGCGGGCACGCTCTACAGCTTCATGGTCGGCGACCGCCACGCGACCTGGCTGTCGATCATTCCGACCACCTCGCAACTGCTGCGCTTTCATTTCGGTGCGGCGATCATGGGCGGCGGATTGGCGCTGATCGTGTATGTGGTGACGGTGCATGCGGTGCCGCTGCTGATTCGCGGACAGGGCACGCTGGTGAGCGCGGTGAGCGCCAGCGTGCGCGCGGTGGGGCGGTCGCTGGCGGCGCACCTGCTGTGGGCGGTGGTGCTGGCGGTGACGGTGATGGCGGGCATTTTTTTGCTGCCGGCGCTGCTGATCGTGCTGCCGGTGATGGCCTACGCCAGCGCGCACTGGACCGAGGCGGTGTTTCCAAGCGCGAACCCGGCGCCCTGAGCGCGGTCGAACCGCCATCGCACACGGCAGGGGGGGCGCACACATGACAACAACTGAAACGGCAGTGCTGGGCGGTGGATGTTTCTGGTGCCTGGAGACGGTGTATCGCGAGGTGGCGGGGGTGCGCGAGGTGGTCTCCGGTTACTGCGGCGGCGCGGTCGACGCGCCGGATTACCACGCGGTGTGCGACGGTCACACCGGCCACGCCGAGGTGGTGCGGATCAGCTTCGACCCCGAGGCGGTGAGCTTTCGCACGCTGCTTGAAATCTTTTTCGTGATCCACGACCCGACCACGCGCAACCGCCAGGGGAACGACGTGGGCACGCAGTACCGCTCGGTGATCTTTGCGCAGGACGCGGCGCAGGCCGAAACGGCGCGCGAGCTGATCGACGCATTGACCGTGGCCAAGGCCTTCGCCGATCCGATCGTGACCGAGCTGGCCGGCGCCGAACGCTTCTGGCCCGCCGAGGATTACCACCAGGATTACTTCGCGCGCAACGGCCATCAGCCGTATTGCCAGGTGGTGGTGGCGCCCAAGCTGGCCAAGTTCCGCCGGCACTTTGCGCGGCTGCGCGGGCAGTGAAGCCGGTACAATGCCGGCTCAGCCATTCAAGGAGAGAACATGTCTGACAGCACCACCACCGCCAGCGGTCTGGTCATCGAGGAAATCACCGTGGGTGACGGCACACTGGCCGAAGCCGGCAAGCAGGTTACGGTGCATTACACCGGCTGGCTGACCGATGGCTCGAAATTCGATTCGAGCAAGGATCGCAACGACCCGTTCGTGTTCCCGCTCGGCGCGCGTCACGTCATCGCGGGTTGGGACGAAGGCGTGCAGGGGATGAAGGTCGGTGGCACGCGCAAGCTCACCATTCCGCCCCAGCTGGGCTACGGTGCGCGCGGTGCGGGTGGCGTGATTCCGCCCAATGCCACGCTGGTATTCGAGGTGGAACTGCTCGGCGTCGCCTGATCGCGGCCTTGCCCGGGTCTTGAGAACGGCTGCCGTGTGCAGCCGTTTTTCATGCCCGCGCGCGGCGTCGCGCGGCGGCCAGCAGGGTTGCCGCGCCGGCGAGCATCATCAGCGCGGCCGGGGGCTCCGGCACCGGCGCGGTGAGCGCCGCGGCGGCAACGGTCTGGGCGTCCCAGTAGCTCGGCAGTTCCTGCCACAGGCGGCTGCCGAAGGCGGTGTCGGTGGTGTAGAGATAGCCGATGTTGGCGGCTGCGGCGCCGTTCACCAGCGTCTGCATGGTGGCTTCATCGGCGCCGTGCACCAGCATGCCGAAGCGCGACGCGTCGTACTGGCTCTGGTAGGCGGGGGCGGTGAAGCTGCTCAGCTTGGCGGCCGAGTCTTCGTAGATGACGAGCGTGTCGAAGATGTCCAGATAGCCTTCCACGGTCGGTGTGCCGGGATTGCCGATCAGCCCCAGTGCGGGCGCGGCGGCGGTGACGTAGCTGCGCAGGGCGTGGTAGTAGTCGAGATCGGCGGCGTACTCCGAGACTTCGTCGACAAACAGCCCGTCGAGGGCATACCAGTCGAGGTAGCGGTCGATCTCGGCCTGCACCGCGGAGGCATCACGCGTGCCCCAGTCGGTGCCGATGTAGCCGTAGGCCTTGCCGCCGGCCGTGCGCAGGGCATCGATCGCGGCAGCGTAGTTAGGGTCGAAGGCGGTGCCGGCGCCGCCGTCGGGATTGACCACCACGCTCAGCGGCTGATGTGCGGCCACGGTGTTGAGCGACTGCCACTCGCTGGCATGGGTGGTGGGGTAGAAATAGGCCGGCACCAGCAGTTCGAGCGCGCTGGCGGGGGGCGCCAGCAGAGCGGCGAGCAAGGCGCTGGCCGCGAGGGCTGATGTTTTGCGGCGAGACGTCATGGTGTGCGATCCGTGAGCAAGGCGCTTTTAATGATGGCCGCATTTGCGGTGCGATGCCAACGGCAAACTGAAACAAAGTGCGGCGGGGCTCAGGCGGTGAGCAGGGAGAGCAGGTCGGGGCCGTAGGCTTCGAGTTTGCGGTCGCCGATGCCGGAGACGGCGCCGAGCGCTTCGAGCGAATCCGGCTTGCGGCTGGCGATTTCAAGCAAGGTCGCGTCGTGGAAGATGACGTAGGCCGGCACGTTGCGTTCGCGGGCGGTGTCGGCGCGCCAGGCGCGCAGGCGTTCGTAGAGCTC
Organism: Rhodocyclaceae bacterium; assembly: GCA_020445945.1. GTDB lineage: Bacteria > Pseudomonadota > Gammaproteobacteria > Burkholderiales > Rhodocyclaceae > Nitrogeniibacter. Next base: position 23,304 of record JAGRFQ010000046.1, on the reverse strand, counting down.
GGCCTCAGCGCCGGTGGGCACGATGCGGCCGCGACCGGCCTTGAGGCGCTTGCCTTTCTTGACCGGTTGGCGGATCTCGAAGGCGGCCTCGCCCTTGAGCAGGGGGCGCGCCGATTCGGTGAGCATCAGCGCGCCAAAGCGGTCGTGGTCGACGGCCAGCAGGCCGCGCGCGACGAGCTGGCGAAACACGCTGCGCCAGAGCTTGTCGTCCAGATCGGCGCCGATGCCGAAGGTGCTCAGCGATGCGTGGCCGCGTTCATGCACCTTGTCGGTGCGCTCGCCGCGCAGCACGTCGACGAGGTAGGCGGCGCCGTAGCGCTGATCGGTGCGATAGACGCAGGACAGGGCTTTGCGCGCGGCATCGGTGACGTCGAGCGTTTTGGGCGGCTCGATGCAGTTGTCGCAGTTGCCACAGGGTTCGGCGCGTTCGCCGAAGTAGCTCAGCAGGTGCTGGCGGCGGCAGCCGGTGGCTTCGACCAGCCCGACCAGCGTGTCGAGGCGGTTGCCGGCGAGGCGGCGGAAGGCGTCCGAGCCTTCGGATTCGTCGATCATCCGCCGTTGTTGCACCACGTCGGCCGCGCCCCACGCCATCCACGCTTCGGCGGGCAGCCCGTCGCGCCCGGCGCGGCCGGTCTCCTGATAGTAGCTTTCGATGCTGCGCGGGAGGTCCAGATGGGCCACGAAGCGCACGTCGGGCTTGTCGATGCCCATCCCGAAGGCGATGGTGGCGACCATCACCACGCCGTCTTCGCGCAGGAAGCGCAGCTGGTTTTCGGCGCGCACGTCTTGCCCCAGTCCGGCGTGATAGGGCAGCGCGGGAATGCCCTGCCCGGTCAGCCAGGCCGCGGTCTCCTCCACCTTGCGCCGCGACAGGCAGTACACGATGCCGGCCTCGCCGGGGTGTTCATTCACGAAGTCGAGGAGCTGCTTGCGCGGGCCGTCCTTCTCGACCATGCGGTAGCGGATATTGGGGCGGTCGAAGCTGGCGACGAAGCGGCGCGCGTCGGTGAGGTTGAGGCGGGTGGCGATCTCTTCGCGGGTCTGCGCGTCGGCGGTGGCGGTCAGCGCGATGCGCGGTACGCCGGGAAAGCGCTCGGAGAGCACCGACAGCTGCAGGTATTCCGGCCGGAAATCGTGCCCCCACTGCGACACGCAGTGCGCCTCGTCGATGGCGAACAGGGCGATGCCGTGGGCGGCGTGGGTGTGTTCGAGCTGCGCCAGCGTGCGCGGGTTGAGCAGGCGCTCGGGGGCGACGTAGAGCAGGTCGAGCGCGCCGCTCATCCAGCGGTGTTCGACGCTGGCGGCCTCTTCCGGCGTCAGGCTGGAGTTGAGGCACTCGGCCGCCACGCCGACTTCCTGCAGCGCGGCGACCTGGTCTTGCATCAGCGCGATCAGTGGCGAGATGACGATGGCGGTGCCGCTGCGCATCAGCGCCGGGATCTGGAAGCACAGCGACTTGCCGCCGCCGGTGGGCATCAGCACCAGCGCGTCGCCGCCAGCGGCGACATGGTCGACCACCTCGCCCTGGGCGCCGCGGAAGGCCGCGTAGCCGAAGACGTGTTCGAGAATTTCAAGGGCGCGGGACATGGGGCCTCATTCTACCGGCTGCGTGGCGGTGAACGAAAAACGGTGGCGTGTGGCCACCGTTGCAGTCTGTGCGGTGAAGCTCAGACTTCGAGATCCTGGAACAGCGCGGTGCTCAGGTAGCGCTCGCCGAAGGAGGGGATGACCACCACGATGAGCTTGCCGGCGCTCTCCGGGCGGGCGGCGATGTCGAGCGCGGCCTTGACTGCGGCGCCGGAGGAGATGCCCACCAGCAGGCCTTCTTCGGCGGCCAGGCGGCGCGCGGTGGCGAAGGCGTCTTCGTTCTTGATGCGCGCCACTTCGTCGTAGATGGCGGTGTTGAGGATTTCGGGCACAAAGCCGGCGCCGATGCCCTGGATCGGGTGCGGGCCTTTCTGGCCACCCGACAGCACCGGGCTGGCGTCGGGTTCGACGGCGACGATGCTGACGCCGGGCTTGCGTGCCTTGAGCACTTCGCCCACGCCGGTGATGGTGCCGCCGGTGCCGACGCCGGAGACGAAGATGTCGACCTTGCCGTCGGTGTCGTTCCACACTTCCTCGGCCGTTGTCTTGCGATGAATCTCCGGGTTGGCGGGGTTGGCGAACTGCTGCGGGATGAGATAGCGCGGATCGGCGGCGGCGAGTTCTTCGGCCTTCTTGATGGCGCCGCCCATGCCGTCGGGGCCGGGGGTGAGGATCAGCTCGGCGCCGTAGGCCTTGAGCAGCAGGCGGCGCTCGCGGCTCATGGTCTCAGGCATCACGAAGGCGCATTTGTAGCCGCGCGCGGCGCACACCATGGCCAGCCCGATGCCGGTGTTGCCGGAGGTCGGTTCGAGGATGACGGTGTCGGGGCCGATCTTGCCGGCCGCTTCGGCGGCGTCGATCATGGAGACCGCGATACGGTCCTTGACGCTGTGCGCCGGGTTGAAGAATTCGAGCTTGAGCGCGATGGTGGCGCCGAGGCCTTCGGCCAGGCGGTTGAGGCGCACCAGCGGGGTGTTGCCGATGAGATCGGTGACGGAGTTGGCGATGTTCATGGCGAATGCGTCCTGACGGGGAAGATGCTCGCATTCTAGGTGACCTTCCCGCGGATGCGAAAGCGCGCACGGGAATATGCACATAACCTTCGCGCTATGGGTCAGATGCCCAGATCGACCTTGCCGCGCTGGACCAGTGCGGTGAAGGTGTCGGGCCGCGCGGGGCGACCGAAGTGGTAGCCCTGGGCGAGTGCGCAGCCCATCAGGCTCAGGGCGCGGACCTGGGCGGGCGTTTCGACGCCCTCGGCGAGTACGCGCATGTCGAGGCTGCGCCCCATGGCGACCACGGCCTGGACGATGGCGCGATCGTTGGTGTCGCTGGGCAGGCCCTGGACGAAGGCGCGGTCGATCTTGATGCAATTGACGGGCAGGCGCTTTAAGTAGCTCAGCGACGAGAAGCCGGTGCCGAAATCGTCGAGCGCAAGGCTGATGCCCATTTCGCGGATGCCGTGCAGGGTGGCGATGGCGGGCTCGGCGTCCTTGAGAATGTCGGATTCGGTGACTTCCAGCTCGATCCATTCGGGCCGGCAGCCTTCGTCTTCGAGGATGGTGCACAGCGCGGCGAGGAAGTCGAGACGGCGCAGCTGACGGCCGGAGACATTGATCGCGACCGGCGGCGGGGTGAGCCCGGCGGCGCGCCAGGCGACGATCTGGCGACAGCTCTGGCGGAGCATGGATTCGCCGATCTGCACGATGAGGCCGTTGTTCTCCGCCAGTGGAATGAACTCCACCGGCGGGATCATGCCGCGCTCTTCGTCGGGCCAGCGGCACAGCGCTTCGAAGCCGGTGAGTTTGCCGCTGGCGAGGTCGATCTGCGGCTGCAGCCAGGCCTCGAAGCGCGACTCCTTGAGCGCGTGGCGCAGCCCGTTTTCGAGCCGCATGCGATTGCGCGCGGTCTCGGTCTGCTGCTCGGAATAGCGCTGGATGTTGTTGCGGCCCTGGCGCTTGGCCTGATACATGGCCGTGTCGGCGTTGCGGATCAGGGTCTCGGCGGTGTCGCCGTCGTGCGGGTAGATGCTGATGCCGATGCTGGCGCCGATGAAGAATTCCTGGTGCTCGACGGTCAGTGGCGGGTTGAGGCAGGTGAGGATGCGCTCCGCGGCGTTGATGGTGAGCGCCACGTCCTCGATGTTCTCGATCAGGATCACGAACTCGTCGCCGCCCAGCCGGGCGATGGTGTCCTCTTCGCGCACGCATTCGAGCAGGCGCGTGGCGGCCTGCTTGAGCACCGCGTCGCCGACCGCGTGACCGAAGGAGTCGTTGATGTCCTTGAAGTGGTCGAGGTCGAGAAACACCGTCGCCACCATCCGGTGGTCGCGCTTGGCGCGGCGCAAGGCGGTGTCGATGCGGTCGTTGAGCAGGCTGCGGTTGGGCAGGCCGGTGAGCGCGTCGTGGTGCGCCATGTGTTCGAGCTGGGCTTCGGAGTGCTTGGTGGCGGAGATGTCGGAGAAGATGCCCAGGTAGTGGGCGATCTCGCCGGCCTCGTCATACACCACCGAGATGTTGAGCCACTCCGGATAGATCTCGCCGGACTTGCGCCGGTTCCAGATTTCGCCCTGCCACAGCCCCTCGTCGTGCACGGTCTCCCACATGCGGTGATAGAACGCCGCCGACTGGCGCCCCGAGCGCAGGATCGACGGTTTCTGCCCCACCACCTCGGCCGGGGTGTAGCCGGTGATGCGGGTGAAGGCCGGATTGATCATCTCGATGGTAGTGTCCGGGCGGGTGATGATGATGCCCTCGGCGGCATTCTCGAACACCTGCGCGGCGAGCTGCAGGCGGTCGCTGGCCTGGTGCTCCATGGTGATCCGGCGGGCGATGCCGATGACGCCCAGCGGCGCTCCGTCGGGATGGCGGACCGGCGCCTTCACCGTGTCGAAGACCTCGTGGGAGCCGTCGGCCTGGTCGACCCACTCGGTGCTGCGCACGATCTTGTTCTGGCGTGTGACCTGCAGGTCGCGGCTGCGGAACTCGTCGGCCAGCTCCGAGGGGAACAGGTCGCGGTCGGACTTGCCGATGATCTGATCCGTGGGGCGATCGAGGAAGTCCGACAGGGCCCGGTTGCCCAGCAGGTAGCGCCCGTCGGTGTCCTTGCAGAACACGATGTCGGGCGTGGCGTCGAGCAAGGTGGTGAGCAGCGCGCGGCTCTTGTCGGCCTCCTCGAGCAGACGCCCGCGCTGCCGGTGGGCGCGTACGAAAGCGAATGCGACGGCAGCGAACAGACCCAGCACGATCACGATGGTCGCGGCGTAGACCGGATGGCCGTGGCCAGCGCCGGTTGGCGCGGCACTGGCCGGGGCGGCGCACAGCCCGGCAAACGCCAAGGCGCGCGCCGTCCGCCAGCGGCGAATGGGGTGGAGCGCGGCAAGGAGGCGGGGCTGTCTGGAAGCTGCCATGGGTCTCGCGGGGTGCGCCGTCATTTTCGTAGCGCTGCGCGGGGGCAGCGTTCGGAATCCGGTCAATGGCGCGATGTTCGGACTCTCTGGTCTTATCGTCCGCATTTGCCGTGGCTTGAGCGCGGCGAGGCTGGCGGCGTTGCGCCGTCTCTAATCCGTTCGTCTAGTGCCGCGTGGCGGCTTACGGGGTGCGGATCTTTGCCAGCAGGCCGGTGGTCGAGCGCGCGTGTTCGAACGGGATCGCCGCCACCCGACCGCCCCAGCGCTGCACTTCGCGGGCGCCAACGATCTGGTCGACCGCCCAGTCGCCGCCCTTGACCAGCACGTCGGGGCGGCAGTGCAGGATCGTCTCCAGCGGGGTGTCTGCGTCGAACCAGGTGACCAGGCTCACGCTGTCCAGTGCCGCCATCACCGCCATGCGGTCGGCCAGCGTGTTGATCGGGCGGTCCGCCCCCTTCCCCAGCCGGCGCACCGAGGCATCGGTGTTGAGGGCCACCACGAGCGACGCCCCCAGCGCCCGGGCGCGCGCCAGACAGGTGACGTGGCCGCGGTGCAGGATGTCGAAGCAGCCATTGGTAAACACCAGCGGGCGGGGCAGCCCGGCCAGGGGCGCGTCGAGCGCGTCGGGCGCGCAGATCTTGGCTTCGAAGGCGGGGGCATTGGAGGGCATGGCGCGTTCCGTCGGCACGGGAGGGCAGGATACCGCAGGTGGCGTGGCGGCGGTCACGGCTGCGCTGCGCGCCACGCGGCCAGCGCCGCGAGTACGTCCGCCAGCGGGTCGATCTGGCACACCCCGTCGATCGGCCTGCGCTTGCCGCGCAAGGCCGCACCGCCGGCCCACAGCGCGATGCCGGGGAGGAGCTGCGCGCGCAACTGACGCAGCGCGGCGACCGCCTGACGGGCCGGAAAGGCGGCGCTGAACGATACGGCGACGATGTCGAAGCCGCCTCCCCGCGCTGCCTCGGCGATGTCCGCGAGCGGGGTCTGGGTGCCCAGCGAGACGCAGTGCACGCCCTCTGGAATCAGCGTCGCCTCGACCATCAGCAGGCCAAGGATGTGCTCCTCGCCGGGCAGCGTGGTCAGCAGCATGCGCGGGGTGCCGCCGCTCGGCGCCAGGCTGCCAATGGCGCTGCGCAGGAGGTTCTGCACCTGCTCGGTGAACAGGTGCTCCTCGGCGACCCCGATGCGGCCCTGCAGCCACGCCTCGCCAACTGCATCGCTGAGCGGTGCCACCACCTCGGCCGCAAACCGCTGCAGCCCGAGTTTGACCAGGTGTTGCTGCAGGGCGGCGCGCAGTTCGGCGCTGTGGTGCAGGCGCACCGCCTCGATCAAGGCTTCGATCTGCGCGTTGGCCGCCGCCGGCGGCGCCTCGCTGCGCGCATCGACCAGCGCCAGCAGGGTCTCGAGCGGCTCGCCGACGATGTTGCCGGGGCGGTGGCCCTGGTCGAGCAGGCGGCGCAGCAGGCGCAGTTTGTCGACCTGCTCCGCGGGGTAGAGGCGTTCGCCTTTGGCGTCGCGCGTGGGCTGCGGGAAGGCGTAGCGGCGCTCCCAGACGCGCAAGGTGTCCTTGCCGATGCCGGTGTCGCGCTCGACGGCTGCGATGGGGAGGAGATTCATTTTGTCTTGGACAAACTGTTGACGTTGTTTTCCGATGTGTCTATCTTAGGGGCGTCGATTTTATTTGTCTAGGACATAAAATGAAAAGAACCGGACTGATCCGCATGCTTCCCGGCGCCGCCCTGCTGCCCCTCGCCTTGGTGTTTGCGGCCACTGTCGCGTCGGCTGCGGCGGCCGGCGGGGCGCCGCAGCGTGCTGCGCAGCCCCCGGTTGATGTCTTGGACAAAAAGCATGCCGAGGCAGTGCATTTGACGCGCCTGATCGTGCTTCACCGGGGCTGGTAGCAATTCGCCCCGGCAATTCTCGTCCCCCCGCCGCGCGATGTGCGGCTGGCTTCGGAGCCACATCATGGATATGACGGAATCGAATCGTTTCGCGCTGCTCCGGCGGCCGCGCATCGCGGTGATCGGCGGCGGTATCGCCGGCGTGGCGACGGCGTGGCTGCTGCGTCACACCCATCGTGTGACGCTGTTCGAGGCGGCGGACTATGTCGGCGGCCACAGCCACACGGTGGACGTCGAACTCGACGGCGTGGCCGCGCCGGTGGACACCGGGTTTCTCGTCTTCAACCACCGCACCTATCCGAATCTGTGCGCGCTGTTCAAGCATCTCGGCGTCGACGCGGTGGCCTCCGAGATGTCGTTCTCGGTCAGCCTCGCCGAGCCTGACGTGGAGTGGGCCGGCACCTCGCTGGCGACGCTGCTCGGGCAGCCGCGCAACGCCATGCGCCCGGCGTTCTGGCGCATGCTGGCCGATATGCTGCGCTTCAACCGCGAGGCCCGGGCGATGCTGGCGACCGACGACATGCGCGGTTCGCTCGGCGATTATCTCGACGCCAACGGCTATGGTGCGGCGTTTCGTGACTGGTATCTGCTCCCGATGGCGGCGGCGATCTGGTCGTGCCCGGCACGCACCATGCTGGCGTGCCCGGTACGCACCTTCGTGCGCTTCTGCCTCAATCACGGGCTGCTGCAGCTGCAGGACCGGCCGCAGTGGCTGACCGTGGCTGGCGGCGCCAGGCGTTATGTGGCGAAAATGGTGGCGGCGCTCGAGGATGTGCGCGTCGGCGTGCCGGCGGTGCGGGTCGTGCGCGCGCCCGCCGGCGTGCAGGTGCGCACCGCAGCCGGCATCGAGGCTTTCGATGGCGTGGTGCTGGCCTGCCACAGCGATCAGGCGTTGAGGCTGCTGGGCAGCGGCGCCACGGGCGCCGAGCGCGCGATTCTCGGCGCCGTGCGCTATCAGCCCAACGTTGCCTGGTTGCACACCGATCGCGCATTGCTGCCGCGGCGCGAGGCGCTGTGGTCGGCGTGGAACTACATGGCCGATGCGGCACATGCCGATGGTGCGACGCCGGTGTCGGTGTCCTACCTCATCAACAAGCTCCAGCCGCTGCCCTTCAAGCGCCCGGTGGTGGTCTCGCTCAACCCGGTGCGGCCGCCGCGCGATGCGCATACGCTGGCGCGCTTCGACTACGCCCACCCGGTGTTCGATCAGGCCGCGGTGTCGGCGCAGGGCTGGTTGCCGGCGGTGCAGGGGAGTAACCGCACCTGGTTTGCGGGTGCCTGGCAAGGCTACGGGTTTCATGAAGACGGGCTGCGCTCGGCGATGGCGGTGGCGCAGCAGCTCGGCGCCGCCATCCCGTGGGCCGAAGCGCCGGTGGAGGTCCGCGCGTGATGGACCTGCGCCTGGCCCCCAGCGTTGGCACCGGGCGCGTGGTGCATGCGCGCCACGCGCCGCTGGCGCACCGCTTCGTCTATCCGCTGGCCTTCGTGCGTGTGCCGCTGTCGGCGTGGGCGGGGCTGCGCGTGCCATTGCTGGGGGTCGACCGGGCCAACGTGTTCAGCCTCCGCCGCGCCGATCATGGCGCCCGCGACGGCAGCGACCCGGCGCGTTGGCTGAAGGCCATCCTGCAGGCCCGCGGGCTGGCCGCGGCGGCCGACGGCGAGGTGGTGCTGCAAACCTTTCCGCGGCTGTTTGGCTACGTGTTCAACCCGGTCAGCTTCTGGTTTTGCCACGACGCGCCGGGCCGGCTGCGGGCGGTGATTGCCGAGGTGAACAACACCTTCGGCGAGCATCACGCCTACGTTGTCGCCCACCCCGATGCGCGGCCCATCACCGCCGCCGACGAGTTCGAGGTCGCCAAGGCGTTTCATGTGTCGCCCTTCTTTCCGGTGGCGGGCAGCTATCGCTTTCGCTTCGTGCTCTCCGAGGCGCGCAGCACGGTGTGCATCGACTACGAGGAAGACGGCCGGCCGATGCTGTCGACCCGGCTCAGCGCGCCCCTCGAACCGCTCACCGGGCGCGCCCTCGGCCGCTGGCTGCTGCGCTTTCCGGCAATGACCGTCGGTGTGATGTGGCGCATCCACGTGCAGGCCTTTCAACTGTGGCGCAAGCGCGCGCCCTTCTTCCGCAAACCCGAACCCCCGCTCGAGAGGATCAGCTAATGGAAACCAACCAGCTTGCTTTGAGGCAGCGTTTCGCCGGCCGTGCGCGCCGTCTGCCGCAGCGTGTGCGCGCCATCGTGCGGCGGCTCGAAAACCTCCGGGGCGGCGCGATTGCGCTACGTCTGCCGGGCGAAGCGGCGATGCGCCTGGGGGAAGGCGACGTCGTCGCCCAGTGGACGGTGGACGATCTGGCGGTGTTCGACCGGGTGATCGCCTGTGGCGACATCGGTCTCGGCGAGAGCTGGATGGCCGGCCAGTGGCATTGTGACGATCTTGCCGCGCTGTTGAGCCTGCTCGCCGCCAACCGTGCGCAACTCGGCGCGGTGGTGCATGGCGGCGGCTGGTCGCTGGTGCTGCACCGCTTGTGGCACCTGGCGCGCGCCAACACGCGGCGCGGCGCGCGGCGCAACATTGCCACCCACTACGATCTGGGCAACGATTTCTACCGCCTGTGGCTCGATCCGTCGATGACCTACTCGGCGGCGGTGTTCGCGCACCCCGACGAGCCGCTGGCCGACGCCCAGGCGAGAAAATATCGCCGAGTGCTCGATGCGCTGGGTGCGCAGCCGGGGCAGCACATTCTCGAAATCGGCTGCGGCTGGGGCGGCTTCGCCGAGATTGCGGCGCGCGAGTACGGCTGCCATGTGCGCGGCCTCACGCTCTCGCCCCGCCAGCGCGACCTGGCGCAGGCGCGCGCCGCGGCCGGGGGCTGGGCCGATCGGGCGCGCTTTGAGCTGTGCGACTACCGCGACGAGAGCGGGCGCTACGATCACGTCGTCTCGATCGAGATGATCGAGGCCGTCGGCGAATCCTTCTGGCCAACCTATTACGCGCAGCTCGCGCGCTGCCTGGCGCCGGGCGGACGCGCCGTGATCCAGGCGATCACCATCGACGCGGCGCTGTTCCCCGCCTACCGCCGTGGTACCGACTTCATCCAGCGCTACATCTTCCCCGGCGGCATGCTGCCGACCCCCGCGCGGGTCAGCGCCGATGCCGCACGGGCCGGGCTGGCAGTGCGTTCGCGCTTCGACTTCGGGCGCGACTACGCGCGCACGCTGCAGCGCTGGGCCCATGCCTTCAACACACAGCAAACCGCGGTGCGCGCGATCGGCTTCGATCAGCGCTTCGTGCGCATGTGGCAGTTCTATCTGGCCTACTGCGAGGCCGGTTTCCGGGCCGGCGACCTCGACGTGCATCACTTCTGTTTCGTCCATGCCGGAGCGCAGTGATGCGTCGCCTCGCGGCCATCGGCCTGTTGCTCGTGGCGCTCGCTGCGCGCGCCGAGGTGCCGCTGCCTGCCAGTGTGTCGGCGCCGGAATGGCGGGCGGTGGGCAGCGGCTCGCTCAACTGGCTGATGCTGCGCGTCTATGACGCCACGTTGTGGCGCAGCGCCGCCGGCGATGCCCTGGCCATCCGCTACGCCCGCGATCTGTCCGGCCGGCAATTGCTTGACGCCACCTTCGACGAAATGACGCACCTCAACGTGGCTGGCGCCGCGCGCTGGCGTGCGGCCCTGGCGGAGATCTTTCCCGACGTGCGCGCGGGCGAGGTGCTGGTCGCGGTGCGTCATCCGGCGCAGGGCGTGCGCTTCTTTCATCAGGGCCGGGCCCTGGGCGCGATTGACGCGCCGGCCTTCGGCGCCGCGTTCTTCGCCATCTGGCTCGACCCGCGCACCCGTGCCCCGGCGCTGCGCTCACGCCTGCTGGGTGGGGTGGCGCCGTGAGCGTCGCCGTGCTGCCGCGTCGCGAGGTGCTCGCCTACGGCGTGCTCGGCCTCCCGCTGGCCTTTGCCGCGCTGCCCATTTACGTCCACGTGCCCAAGCTGTACGCCGATTCGCTGGGAATGCCGCTGGCGCTGGTCGGTGGGGTATTGCTCGGCGCGCGTGCGGTCGATGCGCTGGTCGACCCGCTGATCGGCCAGCTCAGCGACGCCGCGCATGGCCGGCGCCGACTCATCGGCTGGGCGCTGGTGCCGTTGGCGGCGGGCGTGATCGCCTTGCTGCGGCCGCCCGAGTCGGCAGGCGCGCTGTGGCTGCTGATGGCGCTCACGCTGGCCTACACCGGGTACTCGGTGGCCAACATCAATTATCAGGCTTGGGGCGCGCAGCTGGCGCCGACTGCGCTCGACCGGACCCGCGTGGTGGCGGCGCGCGAGGGGTTCGGCCTTGCCGGCGTGGTGCTTGCCGCGACCCTGCCGGCAGCGCTCGCGCCCGGGTCGGCCGCCGGCCTCGCCGCGCTGGCGCTGGTCTTTGTGCCGCTGGTGCTGGTCGCCGGCGCGCTCACCCTCGGTGGTGTCGACCGCGACACGGCGGGCGCCGGGTGCGCGCGGTTTCGTCCCGACGCCTTGCTGGCGGTGGTGCGCGGTGGTGTCTTCGGGCGCTTGCTGACGGTGTTCGCGCTTGGCGGCATCGCTGCTGCGGTGCCGGCGACCACGGTGCTGTTCTTTGTCGATGACGTGATCGGCGCGGGCGCGCGGGCGGGGTGGTTTCTGGCCGCCTACTTTGTTGCCGGCGGGTTCAGCCTGCCGCTGTGGGTGGCCCTCGCGCGGCGCTGGGGCAAAGCCCACGCGTGGCTGCTCGGGATGGCGGTGAGCGTGATCGCGTTTGCCTGGGCGGCGGGCTTGGGCACTGGTGACGACGTGGCATTTGCGCTGATCTGCCTCGCCTCGGGGCTCGCGCTGGGCGCCGACCTGGCGCTGCCGCCGGCAATTCTGGCCGACCAGCTGGCGCGCGGCGAAGCGGGTGCCGGCGCGTGTTTCGGGTGGTGGAACTTTGTCACCAAGGCCAATCTCGCGCTCGCCGCCGGGCTGGCACTGCCGCTGCTGGCGCTGCTGGGCTACGCCCCGGGGCGCGCGATGCGGCGGCCTTGCACGCGCTGGCGATGGTGTATGCCGGCGTGCCGGTCGTGCTCAAGAGCGTGGCGGCGGTGTTGCTGTGGCGCTGGCGCAATCAATTGGGAGCGATGAGATGAAAAAGTGGCTGTGTGCGCTGATCGGTGTCGTGGGGCTGGGCGGCTGTGCCAGCCCGGAGGTGGGCCGCTACGCGAATGAGGCGCCAGCGCTGGTGCTGGAGCGGTACTTCGATGGCACGCTCGATGCGTGGGGGATGTTCCAGGATCGCAGTGGCGCGGTGATCAAGCGTTTCGAGGTGCGTATCGATGCCCGCTGGGCGGGCGACACCGGAACGCTCGACGAGCACTTCCGCTACGCCGACGGGACCACGCAGCGCCGGGTGTGGACCATCCGCGCGCTGGGCGGGGGGCGCTACGTGGGTCGCGCCGACGATGTGCTTGGCGAGGCGCGCGGTGAGGTGCGGGGCAACGCGCTGCGCTGGCGCTACGTGCTGGCCCTGCCGGTGAACGGCAAAGTGGTCAACGTCGATTTCGATGACTGGATGGTCCTGATCGACGAGTCGGTGATGCTCAACCGCTCGGCCATGTCCAAGTTTGGTATACATCTTGGCGATGTGACCCTGAGCTTCCGCAAGCGCGCGCCGGGACAATGAAACCGCTCAATCCGCCGATCGCCGATTGGCGTGGCATCCGGGTGTGGCTGGTGGGGGCGTCGAGCGGCATCGGTGCTGCGCTGGCGCAGGCGCTGGCCGCACGCGGCGCCGCGCTGGCCCTCAGCGGGCGGCGCGAAGATGCGCTGGCCGGGGTGGCGGCGCAGATTGGCGGCGCCCGGGTGTTGCCGCTCGACGTTACCGCGCCGGGGGCGCTGGCCGCTGGCTGGGATGCGCTGCGCGAGGCCTGGGGGGCCTGCGACGTGGTGATCTTTGTGGCCGGCACCTACGCGCCGACACCGCCGGCGGCGCTGCCGACGGCCGATATCGAGGGCACCGTGGCGGTCAATCTCACGGCGATCATGCGCGGCGTGGCGACCGTGTTGCCGGCGATGCGCGCACGCGGGCAGGGACATGTCGCGGTGGTGTCGAGCGTTGCCGGCTATGCCGGGCTGCCGCGTGCTGCGGTGTACGGTGCGACCAAGGCCGGCTTGATCAATTTTGCCGAAAGCCTCTATCTGGAACTGGGCGCGGAAGGCGTCGGGGTGCATCTGATCAATCCGGGTTTCGTGGCCACCCGCCTGACCGCGGCCAACGATTTCACCATGCCGGCGCTGATCGAGCCGGCCGATGCTGCCCGGGCCATCATTGAGGGTTTTGCGCGGGGCGACTTCGAAATTCACTTTCCGCGGCGCTTCAGCCGGGTGCTGAAACTGCTGCGCCTGTTGCCCTACCGGCTGTACTTTTTCTGCGTGCGCCGCTTGACGGCGTCGGGCAAGGGGGCGCAATGAGCACGGTGGATGCGCTGGTTGCGTTCTACGAGTCGTTGACGCCGGCCTCGCTGGCGCGGCTGGAGCGCTTCTACGTGCCGGATGCACATTTTGTCGATCCGTTCAACGAGGTGCGCGGGGTGCCAGCGATTGCGGCCATTTTTTCGCACATGTTCGCCAGTGTGGCGGCGCCACGGTTTACGGTTCATTCACGTTGCATGGGCGAGGGGGTGGCGATGCTGGCGTGGACCTTCCGCGGTACGCTGGCGGGGCGCGCGATTGCGTTCGAGGGCGCGACGCAGTTTATCTTTGCCTCCGATGGCCGGGTTCAGACGCATCGCGACTTCTGGGATGCCGCCGGCGCGTTCTACGAAAGCGTGCCGGTGTTGGGCGCGATGCTGCGGTGCGTGCGCGGCCGACTGGCTGCGCCGCAGCCCGGTGGTACGGAAATGCCGCCGGCACGGTAGTGCAAATGGCGCGCCGGTGCACCCCGCAGTGCGCCAAAAACGTTGACCTTTATCAAAAATCTCCTTGCGGCGGCCAAAACGCGTGTGGCACCATGCCGCACTGAGTCCGCGTCCGCAGCCCAATAAAACCATAAGCGGCATGCCGGAATAGGGAGATCGCGACCGGTGTGGCGCCGGGACCGGATTGCCCGCGCCCCCTGGAGAACACTTTTTTGCCCAGAGCGTTGGTTCGCTGGTTTCGTGCGTTTTCACCTCTCACAGACTTTGATGGGGGATGCCCATGAGCATCTTTGCTCGAATCGCAGTATCCGCTTTGCCCGTTCTGCCTGCCGCGTCGGCGTGGGCAGGCGAATCCAGCGTCAATCTGCAGACGCCGGTGACGCAGATCGCGTCGGAAATCTACAATATGCACACCTTGATGCTGGTCATCTGCCTGGTGATCTTCGTCGCGGTGTTCGGCGTGATGTTCTGGTCGGTGTTCCATCACCGCAAATCGAAGGGCGCGGTCGCGGCGCACTTCCACGAAAACACGACCGTCGAAATTCTGTGGACGGTGGTGCCGGTGCTGATTCTGCTCGGCATGGCCTATCCGGCGACCAAGACCGTGATCGCGATGAAGGACACCACCAACCCCGACATCACCATCAAGGCCACCGGCTATCAGTGGAAATGGGGCTACGACTACATCAAGGGCGAGGGCGAGGGCATCAAATTCGTCTCCAATATGTCGACCCCGCAGGACCAGATCCAGGGCAAGGCCGCCAAGGGCGAGCACTACCTGCTTGAGGTGGACAACCCGGTGGTCGTCCCGGTGGGCAAGAAGATCCGCCTGCTGCTGACCGCCAACGACGTGATCCATGCATGGTGGGTGCCGGCGCTTGGGGTAAAGCAGGATGCGATTCCGGGCTTTATCCGCGACACCTGGTTCCGTGCCGACAAGGAGGGCGTCTATCGTGGCAACTGCGCCGAGCTGTGCGGCAAGGATCACGGTTTCATGCCAATCGAGGTGCATGTGCTGTCCGCCGACAAATACGCCGCATGGGTGAGCGAGCAGCAGGCGTCGCATGCCGTCGTGGCCGATGATGCCAACCGCGAGTGGTCCATGGACGAGCTGGTCGCCAAGGGCGAGCAGGTGTTTGCCGCCAATTGCGCGGCCTGTCACCAGTCCACCGGCCAGGGCATGCCGCCGGCCTTCCCCGCGCTCGACGGCTCGGCCGTGGTGCAGGGTCCGGCGCCGACGCAGATCGAGATCGTGATGAATGGCCGCGAAGGGACCGCGATGGCGGCCTTCGGCAAGCAACTGACCGATGCCGACCTCGCCGCGGTCATCACCTATACCCGCAACGCCTGGAGCAACAGCACCGGCGACGCCATCCAGCCGGCCGAAATCGCGGCCGCGCGTAACTGAACCCAGGCAGGAGAGAGCGCATGTCGGCTGTCACCCCGGACCAACTGCACGACGATCACCACCATCACGGCCCCACCGGCCTGATGCGCTGGATCACGACAACCAACCACAAAGACATCGGCACGATGTATTTGATCTTCAGCTTCATCATGTTCCTCTCCGGGGGCGTGATGGCGCTGACGATCCGTGCCGAGTTGTTCCAGCCGGGCCTGCAGATCGTGCAGCCCGAATTCTTCAACCAGCTCACCACCATGCACGGGCTGGTGATGGTGTTCGGCGCGATCATGCCGGCCTTCGTCGGCTTCGCCAACTGGATGCTGCCGCTGATGATCGGCGCCTCCGACATGGCCTTCGCGCGCATGAACAACTGGAGCTTCTGGCTGCTGCCGGTGGCGGGGGTGCTGCTGATCGGTTCCTTCTTCGTGCCGGGCGGTGCCACCGCCGCGGGCTGGACGCTGTACGCGCCGCTGTCGGTGCAGATGGGCATGGGCATGGATCTGGCGATCTTTGCGGTGCACATCATGGGTATCAGCTCGATCATGGGCGCGATCAACATCGTCGTTACGGTGCTCAACATGCGCGCGCCGGGCATGACGCTGATGAAAATGCCGCTGTTCTGCTGGACCTGGCTGATCACCGCCTACCTGCTGATCGCGGTGATGCCGGTGCTGGCCGGCGCGGTGACCATGATCCTCACCGATCGCCATTTCGGTACCGCCTTCTTCAACGCCGCCGGCGGCGGTGACCCGGTGCTCTACCAGCACGTGTTCTGGTTCT
>JAGRFQ010000046.1:0-7278 GCA_020445945.1 Rhodocyclaceae bacterium | reverse complement strand
TCGGCATCGTCAGCGAGATCATCCCCACCTTCGCGCGCAAGCCGCTGTTCGGCTACGCGTCGATGGTGTACGCCACCGCCTCGATCGCGATCCTGTCCTTCGTGGTCTGGGCGCACCACATGTTCACCACCGGCATGCCGGCGGCCACGCAGCTGTTCTTCATGTACGCGACCATGCTGATCGCGGTGCCCACGGGCGTGAAGGTGTTCAACTGGGTGGCCACCATGTGGCGCGGCGCGATGACCTTCGAGACCCCCATGCTGTGGGCCACCGGCTTCATCTTCGTGTTCACCATGGGCGGCTTCACCGGCCTGATCTGCGCCATCGCGCCGATCGACATCCAGGTGCAGGACACCTACTACGTGGTGGCGCACTTCCACTACGTGCTGGTGGCCGGCTCGCTGTTTGCGCTGTTCGCCGGCGCCTACTACTGGCTGCCGAAATGGACCGGGCACATGTACTCGGAGTTCATCGGCAAGCTGCACTTCTGGTGCTCGATCATCTTCTTCAACATCACCTTCTTCCCGATGCACTTCCTCGGGCTGGCCGGCATGCCGCGGCGGATTCCGGACTACGCGCTGCAATTCACCGATTTCAACGCGATCGCCACGGTCGGCGCGTTTGGTTTCGGCCTGTCGCAGCTGATCTTCCTGGTCGCCGTGATCAAGTGCGTGCGGGGCGGCGAGAAGGCCGCGGCCAAGCCGTGGGAAGGCGCGCACGGGCTTGAGTGGACCGTGCCCTCGCCGGCGCCGCACCACACCTTCGAGACGCCGCCGGTCGTCAAGTGAGCGAGCGTGTCATGGGGACGCCAAAGAATAATCTGCGCACAGGGCTGATCCTGCTCTCTGTGGTGCTGGTGTTCTTTGGCGGCATCGTGGTCAAGATCTGGCTGTTCGGCAAATGAGTGCACAGGCGCGCGACAACCGCCGCTTGCTGGTGCGCCTCGGCATCGCCGCGGTGGCGATGTTCGGTTTCGGCTTTGCGCTGGTGCCGTTCTACGAGGCGATCTGTCAGGTCACCGGCCTGCGCAACATCCTGCAGCCGGATGTGGTGGAGAACACGCAGGTTGACGCCACGCGCCAGCTCACGGTCGAGTTCGATGCCAATACGCACGATCTGGCGTGGCGATTCCGCCCCTTGCAGCGGTCGGTGGAGATTCACCCGGGCGAACTGGTGCACATCGCGTACGAAGTGACCAATACGCGTGACGTGCCCATTACCGGACAGGCCGTGCCGAGCTACGGACCGCAGGTGGCGGGCGATTACTTTCGCAAGCTGAACTGTTTCTGTTTCGAGCGGCAGACACTGGCGCCGGGGGAGACCCGGGCCATGCCGGTGGTGTTCGTGGTCGATTCGCGGCTGCCTCGCGACGTGCACACCATCACCCTGTCGTACACGTTCTTTGAGGTTGCCGGTACGCGCGTCGATACGCCGCCGTCGGGAGGCAAGGGATGAGCACCGAACCCAGACCGCGGGCCGGCTTCTGGGCCACCCTCCGGGCCGTCTTGTGGTCCTTCGCGGGCGTGCGCAAGCGCCATGATTATCAAAGCGATGCGTCGTCCCTCGACCCCAAGGCGGTCATCGTGGCGGGCATCATCGGTGGTGTGATTTTTGTATTGAGCATTGTCGCCTTCGTGCGATTTGTCGTCGGCGTGTGAGATGAGTGCGGCGCATGGGGTGTGTCGCATGGCAGATAAATGACGGGAGATTCCCCTATGAGCCAGACCTTCGAAAAGTATTTCGTGCCGGAACCGTCCACGTTCCCGATCTTCGGTTCCTTCGCGCTGCTGGGCATCGGTGCCGGCGCCGTGATGTGGCTCAACCAGGTTGGCGCCGGACCGGCGGTGTTCTTCGTCGGGCTGGCGTTGCTCATCTATATGCTGTTCGGCTGGTTCGGTCAGGTGGTCCGCGAATCGGAGAGCGGGCAGTACGGTAAAAACGTGGACCGCTCATTCCGCTGGAGCATGGGGTGGTTCATTTTTTCCGAAGTCATGTTCTTCGCCGCGTTCTTTGGCGTGTTGTTCTATGTGCGCGTGATCGCGCTGCCGTCGCTGGGCGGGGGCGAGAACGAGAGCGTGCTGTGGCAGGGTTTCGATTCGATGTGGCCGTCTGCCGGCCCGAATGCCGAAGAGGCCTTCTCGCCGATGGCCGCGTGGGGCATTCCGGCGATCAACACCCTGATCCTGCTGACCTCCGGCGCGACCCTCACCTGGGCGCACTGGGGGCTGATGAAGGACAACCGCAGCCAGCTCAAGCTCGGGCTGCTGCTCACCGTGTTGCTCGGTGCCCTGTTCATGGCGCTGCAAGTGTATGAATACATGCACGCCTACAGCGAGATGAACCTCAAGCTCACCACCGGCATCTACGGTTCGACCTTTTACATGCTGACCGGCTTCCATGGTCTGCACGTGACGATTGGCGCGATCATGCTGACCGTGATGCTGTTCCGTTCGATGGCCGGACACTTCACCAAGGATAACCATTTCGCTTTCGAAGCGGCCGCATGGTACTGGCACTTCGTGGACGTGGTGTGGCTGTTCCTGTTCGTGGTGGTGTACTGGCTCTGAGGCGGCTGTGCTGGCGCTACAGGCGGGCTGGAATGAAGCCCGTCGCGTAGCCCGCCATCAGCAGCACGAACAGCGCGATCGAGAAGCCGACCCGCAGCGTGAGCGCCTTGACCGTTCGGTCGCGCTTGCCACCGTCGCGCAGCAGGAAGGTCAGCGCGGAGCCCATGCTGACGACGATCAGGACCAGAAACAGAATGACGACGATGCGCATGATGGTTTCCACCGGGACAAGCGCTGATTCTAGCGCAGCGCCGGGCGCGTGAGCATGCGGCGGGCGCTGGACTGGCTGCCCTATGTGGTCGGGGTGGCGCTGTGTGTGACGGCAGTCCAGCTCGGCCTGTGGCAAACCCGCCGCGCCGAACAGAAGATTGCGCTCGGTGCGCAGCTGGCGGCCGGCGAGCGGGCGGTGCCGGGTGGCGACGAGGCGCTGGCAGCAGGGGCCGAGTGGACCCGGGTGCGCTTGTCCGGGCGGTGGCTGGCGGCGAAAGGCATTTTCGTCGACAACCGGGTGCATCAAGGCCGCGCCGGGTATCACGTGGTGATGCCGCTGCTGCTGAATTCGGGCCAGGCGGTGCTGGTCAAGCGGGGGTGGGTCGCTGCCGGCGCGGACCGTTCGATCTTGCCGTCGATCGTGTCGCCGGCGGGGGTGGTCACCATCGACGGACGCATCCGGGTGCCGGAGGCGCGGCCCTACACCCTGGCGGCGCAGGCTGGTGCAGGGCCGCTGTGGCAGTACCTGGATGTCCCGGCCTATCGCACGTGGTCCGGGTTGGCGGTGGTGGATGTGGTAGTCGAGCAAAGCTCGGCGAGTGACGACGCGCTGGTGCGCGACTGGCCGCGCCCGGATCTTGGCGTGGATCGGCACCGCGGCTACGCGGTGCAATGGTTTGGTCTGGCGGCGCTGGCCGCGGGTTTGTGTGGATGGTTTGGATGGAAACGGTGGCAGAAACACGTGATGGCGCGCCCGTGAGTGCGGCCGGGCGCCGCAAGGGCAGGCTGACCTTGTGGGCGCTGATCCTGGTATGCACCCTGCCGGTGGCCGCCTCGTACTTCGCGTACTACGTGTGGCAGCCCGAGGCGCGCATGAACTTCGGCACGCTGGTGACGCCCACGCCGCTGCCGGCGAGCACGCTGGTCGATGTCGATGGCGCGGCGGTCGATGCGGCCGCCTTCACCGGTGCCTGGCGCTATCTGGTCGTCGCCCCGGCGGCGTGTGACGATGCCTGCCGGCAGGCCTTGTACCTCACCCGCCAGGTGCGTACCGCGCAGGCCGAAGACGCCGAACGCGTGGCGCGGGTATGGCTGCTTCCCGACGCGGGCCGGCCGGACGCGGCGCTGCTCGATGCCCACCCCGGCCTGCAGGTGGTGGTTGCCGACGCGGCGTGGCGCGAACGCTTTGGCGCCGACCCCCTGCCGCGCGTGTGGCTGGTCGACCCGGCGGGCAATGTGATGATGCGCTACCCCGACACCCTCGAACCCAAGCGCATGATCAAGGATCTGGCGCGCCTGCTGAAATACTCGCAGCAGGGATGAAAATGTACCGTCGACTGGTCTGCGTGGCCCTCGTCCTGACCCTGATCGTGGTGGTCTTCGGTGCCTACGTGCGCCTCTCCGACGCCGGCCTGGGCTGCCCGGACTGGCCCGGCTGCTACGGGCAGGTTTCGCCGGCCCATGCCGAACCGGCGATTTCGGCCGCGGCGAGCCTGTCGCCCAACGGCCCGGTGACGCTGCCCAAGGCGTGGAAGGAGATGATCCACCGCTACCTCGCTGCGTCGCTCGGACTGCTGATCCTCATCATCGCCATTCTCGCGATCCGCGAGCGCCGCGACCCACGCGTCCGCGCGGGGGTGGCGGTGTTGCTGGTCGGGGTGGTGATCTTTCAGGGCCTGCTCGGCAAGTGGACCGTGACGCTGTTGCTCAAACCGGCGATCGTCACCGGCCACCTCATCGGCGGCCTGACCACGCTCGGCTTGCTTGCCTACCTCGCCTTGCAGGCGGCCGGGCTGCAGCGCCACGCAGTGCGCGGCGGTGTGATCAGGCTGGCACGTGTCGGTCTGTTGCTGGTGATTGCGCAGATCGTGCTGGGGGGCTGGACGAGTACCAATTATGCCGCGCTGGCGTGCAGCGATTTCCCGACCTGTCACGGATCGTGGTGGCCGTCGATGGATTTCGCCAACGCCTTTCACGTGGTGCGCGAGCTGGGCATGGCACCAAACGGCGAGCTGCTGTCGTTCGATGCGTTGACGGCCATCCACTGGACCCACCGCATCGGCGCGCTGTTTGTCACGGCGGGGCTGCTGGTGCTCGTGCGGGCCTTGTTTGGTGCCGGGTTCGGCGCAATGGGCGGGCTCGTGCTGATCGCATTGGCGGCGCAGATCGGACTGGGCATAGCCAACGTCATGTTGCATCTGCCCCTGGCGCTGGCCGTGGCGCACAATGCAGGCGCGGCAGTGTTGCTGCTGGTGCTGGTAATGGTTAACACACGCCTGGTGTCGAATCGGCCCTGGGGATGGGCGGGTGAGAGAAAAAATGAAAACGCTTACGCTTGATCACAACGACATGCGTCGTCGCATGCGCCACTTCTACGTGATGACCAAACCACGGGTCAATTCCTTGATCGTGTTCTGCGCCATCATCGGCATGTTTCTGGCCGTGCCAGCGGGGCTGCCCCCGGCCGGCGTGGTGCTGGCGGCAACGCTCGGCATCGCCTGCGTGGCCGGCGCGGCGGCGGCGATCAATTGCCTCATCGAACAGCAGATCGACGCCCGCATGGCGCGCACGCGCGCCCGTCCGCTGCCGCGCGGCGAGCTTGGCGCGTCGGATACGCTGATTTTCTCCGCACTGCTTGGCGCCACCGGGCTGTGGGTGCTGTACGCGCTCGTCAATCCGCTCACCATGTGGCTGACCTTCGCCACCTTTGTGGGCTATGCGGTGATCTACACGGTTTTTCTCAAGCCGCGTACGCCGCAGAATATCGTTATCGGTGGGGCCTCGGGCGCAATGCCGCCGGTGCTCGGCTGGGCTGCAGTCACGGGCGAAGTCAGCGCCGATGCGCTGCTGCTGTTTCTCATCATCTTTGCGTGGACCCCGCCGCACTTCTGGGCGCTGGCACTGTATCGTACCGCCGACTACGCGCGCGCCGGACTGCCGATGCTGCCGGTGACGCATGGTTCGAAGTACACCCGCCTGTCGGTGCTGCTCTACACCTTCATCCTGCTGGCGGTCACGCTGCTGCCCTTCGCCACGCGCATGAGCGGCCTGATCTACCTGTTTGCCGCGCTCGCGCTGGGGGCGGTGTTCCTGCGTTACGCCTGGCGCCTGTACGTCGATTACAGCGACAAATTGTCGCAACAGACTTTCCGCTATTCGATCATCTACCTATCATCGCTGTTCGCCGCTTTGCTGGTGGATCACTACCTGCGTTTCTGATAGGGCAACAATGCTTCGAATTCTTGTGGTGGCTGCAGCCATCGCCGTCGCCGCCTGCACTCCAGGCAGCGCCCCCGTGCAGTTCGCCAACAGCGACATCACGGGTGCCGACTACGGGCGCGACTTCCAGCTCACCGACCACACCGGCGCGCCGCGCACGCTGGCCGACTATCGCGGCAAGGTGGTGACGCTGTTCTTCGGCTACACCCAGTGCCCGGACGTGTGTCCGACCAATCTGGCCACCATGTCGGAAGTGATGCGCCTGCTTGGTCCCGACGCCGAACGCACCCAGGTGCTGTTCATGACCGTCGACCCCGAGCGCGACACCATCGAACTGCTGCGCGATTACGTCCCGGCCTTCGATCCGCGCTTCGTCGGCCTGTTCGGCACGCTCGAACAAACCGCTGCGGTGGCCCGCGAGTTCAAGATCATGTATCGCAAGAGTGGCGATGTCGACGGGCCGAATTACACCGTCGACCACTCGGCTGGCACCTATGTCTTCGATCCCGCGGGGCGACTGCGGCTGTACGTTCGCCACGGCGCCGCCGCAGCCGATATCGCGGGCGACATCAAGCAACTGCTGGCGCAGTGATCCGTTTCTTCGCGCAGCAATGAAAAAGCGGCTCGTGGCCGCTTTTTTGCGTGGGGCAGAACGGCGCGGCCGGATCTACACCACTTCGGCCAGCGCGCCGCGCATCTGCTTCATCGCCTTGGCCTCGATCTGGCGAATGCGCTCCGCCGAAACGCTGAACTCGGCAGCCAGCTCGTGCAGCGTCGAGGCCTTGCCTTCGGGGTTGAGCCAGCGCGCTTCGATGATGTGGCGGCTGCGTGCGTCGAGCGCGTCGAGCGCGTCGCGCAAGCCCTCGGACTGCAGCTGCGCCTGTTCGGCCTGAGCCAGCTGGTCGACCGGCTCGGCGGCGGGGTCGGGCAGGTAGGCGATCGGCGAGAAGCGGTCGTCTTCGTCGTCACGATTGCTGTCGAGCGGGACGTCTTGCCCGCCGAGGCGGGTTTCCATCTCGACGACCTCTTCGGGTTTGACGCCCAGCTGCGTGGCAACCACCGCGACCTCGTCGGTGCTCAGGCCGCTGCTGTTCTTCTTGAAGCCGCGCAGGTTGAAGAACAGCTTGCGCTGCGCCTTGGTGGTGGCCACTTTGACCAAGCGCCAGTTCTTGAGAATGTATTCGTGGATTTCGGCTTTGATCCAGTGGATCGCAAACGACACCAGACGCACACCGCGGCGCGGGTCGAAGCGCTTGACCGCTTTCATCAGGCCGATGTTGCC
>JAGRFQ010000045.1 GCA_020445945.1 Rhodocyclaceae bacterium | reverse complement strand
AGGCGGCGGTGGCGCCGATCAGCGGCGCGCCGCGCACCTGCATGCGGGTGATTGCGTTGGCGACGCTCTCCAGCGTGTACAGCGGGCAGACCACGCGCTGATGCGGCAGCAGGGTCTGGTCGAGGATGTCGATGCGCTCGGCGTGGCGGACCAGCGTCGGGGTGGGGGCGGCGGCGTTCATGGGCGCTATTGTATCGCCGCACGGCGGCCGCTTGGCGCGCCGTGCCGGCTCTGCCAGAATCGGTTGCTCCACCGCGTGTCTGCGAGCCTGCCATGCCCGAGTTGCCATTTGCCGTGACCTCCCGCCTGCCGGGCGTGGGCACCACCATCTTCACCGTGATGTCGCGCATGGCGAGCGAGGCGGGGGCGATCAACCTGTCTCAGGGTTTCCCCGATTTCAACGCCGAGCCGGTGCTGTTCGAGCGTGTGGCGCACTGGATGCGCGAGGGCATGAACCAGTATCCGCCGATGGCCGGCGTGCCCGCGCTGCGCGAGGCGATCGCCGCCAAGGTGGCCGATCTGTACGGCGCGCGCTACGACGCGGAGCGCGAGGTGACGGTGACCGCCGGCGCCACGCAGGCGCTGTTTACCGCCATCGCCGCGCTGGTCCATCCGGGCGACGAGGTGATCGTGTTCGAGCCGGCCTACGATGCCTACGCCCCGGCGATCGAACTGCAGGGCGCCAGCGTGCTGCGGGTGCCGCTGCAGGCGCCGGACTACCGGCCGGACTGGGCGCAGGTGGCGGCGCGGGTGTCGCCGCGCACGCGGATGATGATCATCAACTCGCCGCACAACCCGACCGGCAGCGTGTGGTCGGCGGCCGACATGGAGGCGCTCTCGGCGGTGGTGCGCGGCACCGGGATCGTGATCCTGTCCGACGAGGTGTACGAGCACATCGTGTTCGATGGCGCGCAGCACCAGAGTTGCGCGCGCCACCCGGCGCTGGCCGAGCGCAGCGTGATCGTCTCCAGCTTCGGCAAGACCTATCACATCACCGGCTGGAAGATCGGCTACGTGGTTGCCCCGGCGGCGCTGATGAGCGAGCTGCGCAAGGTGCACCAGTTCAACGTGTTCACCGTGAACACGCCGGTGCAATGGGCGCTGGCCGACTACATGGCCGACGCGTCGCGCCACCACGCGCTGGCCGCGTTCTACCAGGCCAAGCGCGACCGCTTTCGCGCGGCGCTGGCGGGGTCGCGCTTCGAGCTGCTGCCCTGCGCGGGCACCTATTTTCAGTGCGCGCGCTACGGTCACTTCGACGACCGCCCCGATCGCGCCTTCGTCGAGTGGCTCACGCGCGAGGTCGGCGTGGCGGCGATTCCGCTGTCGGCATTCTTTGCCGACGGCCACGACGCGCGCGTGGTGCGTTTCTGCTTCGCCAAGCACGACGACACGCTCGATGCGGCCTGCGCGCGCCTGCGGGCGGTGTAGCGCGGCGTGCGGCGGGGGTGCGTGCTACACTTTTCGCTCCCCGTTCCTCGCCCGGCCGCACGTGTCGAAGCTCCTCGTTTTTCTTCTCGTCCTGTTCGCCATCTACTGGGGCCGGCGCCTGCTGCGTCAGGCCAAAACGCCGCGCCCGCCGCGCGGTGCGGCGCGTCAGGCCAGCCAGGCGGGCGAGGCCGAGCGCATCCTCTCCTGCGCCCGTTGTGGGTTGCTGGTGCCCGAGAGCGAAGGCGTGCAGCGCGGAGAGGCCTTCTACTGCTGCGATGAGCATGCCCGTGGCGGCGGTGGCTGAGGGCGTCGGCCCCGGCGCCGACATCGCGCTGGCGTCGGCCGACGTCGCACGGCGCACCTCGTTGCGCTACTTCAATATCTTCCGCCTCGTCATGGCGGCGGTGTTCGTGGTGTTCGGGCGCAGCATGGGCCTGGGCGACGAGGCACCGCTGATGTTCGTGGTGGTGGCGGTCGGTTATCTGCTGGCGGTGCTCGCGCTGGGCTTTCCGGACGCCACGCGGCGGCTCGGCTTCGACCGCGTGGTTACGCTGCAGATGGTGATCGACATCGTTGCGCTGACCTTGCTGATGCATGCCAGCAGCGGCGTCAATGGCGGCCTGCCAACCTTGCTGATGGTGTTGCTGGCCGGCGGTGGGCTGGTCGGTCAGGGCCAGTGGGTGCTGTTCTACGCCGCGCTGGCGACGGTGGCGGTGCTGACCGAGAACGGCATCCGCGCGCTCAGCGTGGGGCAGGCGACCGATTTTTTCGTGGCCGGCATGGTGTGCATCGGCTTCTTCGGGGTGGCGCTGATGGCGCGCCTGCTGGCCCGCCGCGCGCTGACCAACGAGATGCTGGCGCGCACCCGCGGCGCCGATCTGGCCAAGCAGCAGGCGATCAACGAACGCATCATCGAGGACATGCCCGACGGGGTGATCGTGCTCGACGCCGCGGCCTGCGTCCGTCAGGCTAACCCGCAGGCCGCGCGTCTGCTCGGCTGCGCGCTGGTCGATGGCGTGCCGCTGGTGCGGGCGGCGCCGGGGCTGGCGGGCGAGCTGGCGAGCGCGCGCGCCGGCGACGAGGCGCGTCAGTACCAGAGCGAGAGCGGCAAGGCGGTGCGTTATCGGGTGGTGATCCCGAGCGAAGCGGGCGGCGACACGCTGGTCTATCTGCAGGACATGGCGCAGATTCAGGCCCAGGCGCAGCAGATCAAGCTCGCCGCGCTGGGGCGGCTGACCGCCGGCATCGCGCACGAGATCCGCAACCCGCTGACCGCGGTGAGCCATGCCGCCGAATTGCTGCGCGAAGAGAAGCGCGCCGAGAGCCAGATCCGCCTGACCCGCATCATCAACGACAACGCACAGCGCATCGAGCAGCTGGTGCGCGACGTGCTGTCGCTCGGCCGCCGCGACCGGGCCCATCCCGAGGCGCTGCCGCTGGCCGATTTCGTGCGCGAGTTTCTCGACGAGTTCACGCTGCACGGCGAGGCCGAGAAGGCGCAGATTGCGGTCACCGTCCCCGCCGGGCTGACGCTGGCCTTCGATCGCGCCCATCTGCACCAGATTCTGTGGAACCTGCTTGGCAACGCGCGGCGCTATGCCAGCGCGCGTGCCGGTGCGATCACGGTGCACGCCGAGGCGCGCGACGGCCGCACCGAGGTGCATATCGCCGACGACGGGCCGGGCATCGGCGCGACGCATCTGGGGCAGCTGTTCGAACCGTTCTTTACGACCCACGCCAAGGGCACCGGGCTGGGGCTGTACATCGCGCGGGAGCTGGCCGAGGCCAATCGCGCCAGCCTGAATCTGATCGAAGGCGAGGGCGGTGCCCACTTCTGTCTGAGCGGGATGAGTGAGCCATGAGCAACAACGAGCGACGCCAGCGCCCTGGCGGTCCGGACGTGCTGGTCGTCGATGACGAGGAGGACATCCGCGAGCTGCTGGAGATGACCCTGATCCGCATGGGGCTGGGCGCCGATTCGGCCGGCACGGTGGCCGAGGCGCGCGCGCTGCTGGAGAAGAAAACCTATCGTCTGTGCCTGACCGACATGCGCCTGCCCGACGGCGACGGGCTGGAGCTGGTGCGCTACATCAGCGAGCACTGCGCCGACCTGCCGGTGGCGGTGATCACCGCCTACGGGAGCATGGAAAATGCGGTCGTCGCGCTCAAGGCCGGGGCCTTCGACTACCTCGCCAAGCCGGTGTCGCTGGAGCAGTTGCGTGCGCTGGTGAAGTCGGTCTTCCGCCTGCCCGGGAGCGGCGAAGCGGAAGGCGGCAAGGACGCCAGCGCGTTCCTGATCGGCGCGTCGAACGCGATGGCGCAGGTGCGCCAGCTGATTACCAAGCTGGCGCGCAGTCAGGCGCCGGTGTACATCTCCGGCGAGTCCGGCAGCGGCAAGGAGCGCGCCGCGCGGGCGGTGCATGCGCTGGGGCCGCGCGCGCAGGGGCAGTTCGTGGCGGTCAACTGCGGCGCGATCCCCGAGAACCTGATGGAGAGCGAATTCTTCGGCTATCGCAAGGGCGCGTTCACGGGGGCCGACAGCGACCGCGACGGTTTCTTTCAGGCTGCGGACGGCGGCACGCTGTTTCTCGACGAGGTGGCCGACCTGCCGCTGTCGATGCAGGTCAAGCTGCTGCGCGTGATCCAGGAGAAGCGGGTGCGCCGGATCGGCGAAACCGAGGAGCGGCCGGTCGACGTGCGCATCGTCAGCGCCACCCACCAGAACCTGCGCGCGCTGGTCGAACACAACGATTTTCGCCAGGACTTGTTCTACCGTCTCAACGTCATCGAGCTCAAGATGCCGGCGCTGCGCGAGCGGCGCGAAGACATCCCCGCGCTGGCCGAGGCCTTGCTCGAACGCCTTGCCAGGCAGGCCGGCATGCCGCTGCCGGCCTTGTCGACGCAGGCCTGTGCCGCGCTGTGCGACTACGGTTTTCCCGGCAATGTGCGCGAGCTCGAAAACACGCTGGAGCGTGCGCTGGCGCTGTCGGGCGGCGACATCATCCATGTCGAGGATCTGGCGCTCGAGCCGATCGTCGGTCAGGAGGCGCCGGCGGCCAACACCCCCGGCGACGCGCAGCGCAGCGGCCTGCAGGATTATCTCGATGCCGCCGAACGGGAGGCGATTGTCGATGCGCTGGCACAAACCGAGGGCAATCGCACCGCCGCGGCGCGCCTGCTCAAGGTCACCTTCCGCTCGCTGCGCTATCGCATGGAACGACTGGGGATGAAGGATTGACGGCAGGGGCGGACATCGACGCCGCGGGCTGGGTCGCTGGCGCGCAGCGCATCGACTCGCCGAATCAGGACGACCGGCCGGCCGACGCGGCGATCCGCCTGATTGTGGTGCACGCCATCAGCTTGCCGCCGGCGCAGTTCGGCGGCCCCGGCGTCACCCAGCTGTTTACCAATCGACTCGATCCTGCCGCCCACCCGTATTACGCCGACATTGCCCATCTCACCGTGTCGGCACATGCCTTCATCCGGCGCGACGGCAGCCTGATCCAGTTCGTGCCGTTCGGCCGTCGCGCCTGGCATGCCGGGGCAAGCTGCTGGCGCGGGTGCGTGCGCTGCAATGATTTTTCGATCGGCATCGAACTCGAAGGCACCGACACCGAGCCGTTTTGCGACGCCCAGTACGCCCGCCTGGCCGAGCTGATCGCGCCGCTGTGCCGGCGCTATCCGATCGAGGACATCGCCGGCCACAGCGACATTGCGCCGGGGCGAAAGACCGATCCCGGGCCGTGTTTCGACTGGCTGCGGCTGCGTGTGGCGCTGTCTGCGGCGCTGCCGGGCAACACGCAAGTTTGTGTTTCGGGCATTCCCCTCGCCGCGCGAAACAACGTATAAAGCCACTCAAGCGGCCGTCGGGCCGACATGCATTCAATCCAAGCAAGGAGTCACACATGGGACTGTTCAGTTTTATCAAGGACGCCGGCGAAAAGCTGTTCGGCACGGGCGAGGCCAAGGCCGCAGCGTCGGCCCCGGATGCCAATGCCGCAGCCGCGGCCGCGATCAAGACCTACATCGAGCAGCTGCAACTGCCGGTCGAGGGGTTGAGCGTGGCCTTTGACGGCGCGACCTCGGTCGTCACCGTCGGCGGCACGACGCCCGACCAGGCCACCCGCGAACGGGTGTTGCTGGCCGCCGGCAACGTGGCCGGTGTGGGCGAGGTGCAGGACAGCATCGTGGTGACCAACCCGGCGCCGGAAGCGCAGTTCCACACCGTGGTGCGCGGCGACACCCTGTCGGCGATCGCCAAAAAAGCCTACGGCAACGCCAACAAGTACATGCTGATCTTCGAAGCCAACAAGCCGATGCTGTCGCATCCGGACAAGATCTATCCGGGGCAGGTGTTGCGGATCCCGGCCGGGGAGTGAACGCCGCGGATACATGAAACTGTTGCACAGAAACAACAAACGGGGCTTTGGCCCCGTTTTTTGTGGCCCCCGGGAAAGCCTTGCTGCACGGGCGTTTCAGCGTGGCGCTGCGCTGATGTTCAGCAATGGCGCGGCTTTCCGGCGCATTGACAGCCCTGCTCTGAGTCCATAGACTCCGCAATTGCTGCAATGCAGCATAGCGATGTAGTCGTTGTTTTCATGGAAGAAAACACGGCCGAGTTGAATGCGGGCACCGTCAATGCACGGGTGCCGGAAACCACTGGCGATCTGAATCTTTCGCCTGCATGCCGCGGCAATCCCGGCGGCGAGTTGATGCAGGGTGGCGTGCCACAAGCGCGTGCCGAGAGCGGATCACTTGGAGGCCACATGAACATTGCAACAAAGCTGATGACGGCGGGCGACCGTCTGGGCGCCTTTCTGGCGCATTTCGCCCACGGAGCCATGCTCACCATGGGGCTGCTGTCGATTGCGGCGCTGATGGCAAGCGTGTTTGAACCGCAGGCGCTGCGTGCGCTGCCGATCATGCCGATTACCGAGGCCAGGGCGTCGATGGCGCCGACGCTGGAGGTGGCGGTCGATGAGTCGGACGCGCCCGAAGCGCTCCCCGCCACGCCGCCCCGCGCAGTGCCGCAGGCGACGCTGTCGGACGGTCTGGCCCGGGTTGGCGCGTATGTCGCGCGCCGCTACCGGGTGTCGGAGACCGCGCTGCAAAAATCACTGCTGCGCGCCCAGGTGTCGGGCAAGCAGCTCGGCATCGACCCCTTGCTGATCGTCGCCGTGATGGCGATCGAGTCGAGCTTCAATCCGATGGCCGAGAGCACGGTCGGTGCGCAGGGGCTGATGCAGGTGATCCCGCGTTTCCACATGGACAAAATCGGTCCGGACGCGCACGAAACCTCGCTGTTCGACCCCGAAACCAATGTGCGCGTCGGCGCGCTGGTGATCAAGGAGGGCATCCGCCGTTATGGTTCGCTGCAGCGTGGTCTGCAGTACTACGGTGGCGCGCTGAAGGATCCGGAAGCGCGTTACGCGAAGAAAGTGCTGGCGATGAAACAGCGCTTGACCAAGGTGGCCGAAGACGCCTGAGCGCGCGCAGGAAAACACAAAGAGGGCGGTGCTTTTGCACCGCCCTCTTTGCGTCTGCCCGCGTCAACGGCCGATCAGCGCGCCGATCCGCGCCACGGCCTCCTCCAGCCGTTCGCTGCGGGTGGTGTACGCGAAGCGGATGTGCTGGCGCGGCCGGTGATTGCCGAAATCGATGCCCGGTGTCGCCGCTACGCCGGCCTCTTCGATCAGGCGTCGGGCGAGGATTTCGCAGTCGTCGGCCAGGTTGGCGATGTCGGCATAGATGTAAAACGCGCCCTGCGGCTCCGCGTCGATGCGAAACCCCTTCTCGCGCAGCGCCGGCAGGAGCAGGTTGCGGCGTTCGGCAAAGGTGTGGCGGCGCGCTTCCAGAATGTCGCGGCAGGCCGGGGTGAACGCCGCCAGCGCGGCGTGCTGGGCAACCGTGGACGGGCAGATGTAGAAGTGCTGGGCGAGGCGTTCGATGTCGCGCGTGCGCCCTTCCGGCACCACCAGCCAGCCCAGTCGCCAGCCGGTCATGCCGAAGTATTTGCTGAAGCTGTTGACGATGAAGGCGTCGTCTGTGACCGCGAGCGCGGTGCTCGCCTCGACGCCGTAGCTCAGCCCTTGATAGATCTCGTCGACAATCAACCAGCCGCCGCGGCGCCGCACGCAGTCGGCCAGCGCGCGCAGTTGCGTGGCGTCCAGCAGGGTGCCGGTGGGATTGGACGGGGTGGCAACCATCAACCCGCGGGTGTGCCCGGCCCACGCCGCGTCGACCTGCGCCACGGTGGGCTGGTAGGCCTGCGCGGCGTCGACCGCGATCGGCTGGGCGACGCCTTCGAAGCAGCGGATCAGGTGGCGATTGGAGGGGTAGGTGGGGTCGGCCAGCAGCCAGCCATCGCCCGGCCCGGTGGTTGCGGCCAGCGCCAGCATCAGCGCGCCGGAGGCGCCTGGCGTGATCACGATGCGCTCGGGTGACACGGTGACGCCGAAGCGGTCGTGGTAGTCGGCGGCGATCGCCTCGCGCAGCGCCGGCAGGCCGACGGTGGCGGTGTAGTGCACGTCGCCGCGGCTCAGAAAGCGGGTGGCGGCATCGAGCACTGGCTGCGGGGTGGGGAAGTCCGGCTCGCCGACTTCCATGTGGATGATGTCGCGCCCGGCCGCTTCGAGCTCGCGCGCGCGGCGCAACAGTTCCATCACGTGGAAAGGCGTGATGTCGGCCATGCGCGGGGCCAGCGGCGGGGTGGGGCGGGGCATCGGGCGGTGTCCGGAAGGGGTCGCTGAATCTTAAGACGGGCGAGCAGCGTTTGCCCAGCCCCAAAAAAACAAGCGCCGGCAGGCCGGCGCTTGTGTGCTGGCGGGGCCGGTGTGGCGCCCCGGCGGTGTCGCTCAGGCCGACAGGGCCAGCTCGAACAATTCGCGCTTGAGCACCATCTGGCGCGGCAGGCGGTCTTGCAGCTTGTCGAACCACTCCTTGTGCATGTCGAGTTCTTTCTTCCATGCGTTGGCGTCGATGGTGGTGAGCGCGTTGAACTCGGCTTCGCTGACGCCGGCGTCGGTCCAGTCCATGTCTTCGAAGCGCGGCATCCAGCCCAGCGCGGTTTCCTTGGCGGCGATGGTGCCCTTGCAGCGATCGACGATCCACTTGAGGACGCGCATGTTTTCGCCGAAGCCGGGCCACATGAACTCACCTTTCTCGTTCATGCGGAACCAGTTCACGCAGAAGATCTTGGGCGTGTTCTCGACCACGTGGCCCATCTTCAGCCAGTGGTTGAAGTAGTCGCCCATGTGGTAGCCGCAGAAGGGCAGCATGGCGAAGGGGTCGCGGCGTACCACGCCCTGCGCGCCGAAGGCGGCGGCGGTGGTCTCGGAGCCGAGGGTGGCGGCCATGTACACGCCGAAGTTCCAGTTGAAGGCCTGGTACACCAGCGGCACGGTGGTGGCGCGACGGCCGCCGAAGATGAAGGCCGAGATCGGCACGCCGGCCGGGTCTTCCCACTTCTCGTCGATGGACGGGCACTGGCTGGCCGGGGCGGTGAAGCGCGAGTTGGGGTGGGCGGCCTTGCGGCCGGTTTCCTTGGCGATCTCGGGGGTCCAGTCCTTGCCCTGCCAGTCGGTCAGGTGGGCGGGGGCTTCCTTGCTCATGCCTTCCCACCACACGTCGCCGTCGTCGGTCAGCGCGACGTTGGTGAAGATGATGTTTTCCTTCAGCGTCGCCATGGCGTTGAAGTTGGTCTTCTCGGAGGTGCCGGGCGCCACGCCGAAGAAGCCGGCTTCGGGGTTGATGGCGTAGAACTTGCCGTCCTTGCCCGGCTTGATCCAGGCGATGTCGTCGCCGACGGTGGTGATCTTCCAGCCGTTGAAGCTCTTGGGCGGAATCAGCATGGCGAAGTTGGTCTTGCCGCAGGCCGAGGGGAAGGCGGCGGCGACGTAGGTTTTCTCGCCTTCGGGCGACTCGACGCCGAGGATCAGCATGTGTTCGGCCAGCCAGCCTTCGTCACGCGCCATGGTGGAGGCAATGCGCAGTGCAAAGCACTTCTTGCCGAGCAGCGCGTTGCCGCCGTAGCCCGAGCCGTAGGACCAGATCTCGCGCGTTTCGGGGAAGTGGACGATGTACTTGGTGTCCGGGTTGCACGGCCAGCGGCTGTCTTTTTCTCCGGCCGCCAGCGGGGCGCCCACGGAGTGCACGCAGGGGACGAATTCGCCATCGGTGCCGAGCACGTCGAACACCCCCTTGCCCATGCGCGTCATGGTGCGCATGTTGGTGGCGACGTAGGGGCTGTCGGAGATCTCGATGCCGATGTGGGCGATCGGCGAGCCCAGCGGACCCATCGAGAAGGGAATCACGTACATCGTGCGGCCGTGCATCGCACCCTTGAACAAGTCGTTCAGGGTGCCGCGCATCTTGGCCGGCTCTTCCCAGTTGTTGGTCGGGCCGGCGTCGCCTTGCTCGGCCGAGCAGATGAAGGTGCGGTCTTCGACGCGCGCCACGTCGGACGGGTCGGAGAAGGCGAGGTAGGAGTTCTTGCGCTTTTCCGGGTTGAGCTTGATCAGCATGCCGGATTCGACCATTTCTGCGCACAGGCGGTCGTATTCTTCCTGGGAACCGTCGCACCAGACGACGTTTGCAGGTTCGGTCAGTTCGGCGATCTGTGCGACCCACTGCTTGAGTTTTTCGTGGCGGACGTAGTCGGGAGCGGCTGCCAGTGCGATGTTGGCGAATTGGCTCATTGGGTTGAACTCTCCAGAAATGCAGGTAGTAAACCGTCTCGTGCGGCACGTGATACATGGGCGCCGCGGGCGAATATCATCAAGTGCGCAACCGAAAAATCGCTTGCCTTCGCCGGGCCGGGGCCGCGTGCGCAGGGGTATCGGGCGCCGCTTCGCGTGCGCAACCTGCAAACCCGGCCCGCCCGCGTGTGGAAAACACGAAGCGACACAGCCGCTTCTGAAAGCCTATCATTATGCCACGCTGCGCCATGGGACGAAAATCCTGTTGCGGTAAAAATCCACATCCAGCAGGGTTTTTACCGAATGACAGACGTGTGCGATGGGGGCCGGGATGCGCCTCTGTCTGTCGCCGACCCCCCGGCGTTTCATGTATATCGCCATTTGAGAGATAAGGACCGCCATGGACGAGTCGATTCGCGAAGCCGCACTGGACTATCACCGCCTCCCCCGCCCGGGAAAGATCGCGGTGACGCCGACCAAGGCGCTCACCAACCAGCAGGACCTCTCGCTGGCCTATTCGCCAGGCGTGGCGGCGGCGTGCGAGGCGATCGTCGAGTCGCCGGCCGAGGCCGCCAGCCTGACCGCGCGCAGCAACCTGATCGGCGTGATTACCAACGGCACCGCGGTGCTCGGGCTGGGCAACATCGGCCCGCTGGCCGCCAAGCCGGTGATGGAAGGCAAGGGCGTGCTGTTCAAGAAGTTTGCCAACATCGACGTCTTCGATCTGGAGGTCAACGAGCCGGACGCGGACAAGCTGATCGACATGATCGCCGCGCTGGAGCCGACCTTTGGCGGCATCAACCTCGAAGATATCAAGGCGCCCGAGTGCTTCTACATCGAGAAGCAACTGCGCGAGCGCATGAACATTCCGGTGTTCCACGACGACCAGCACGGCACCGCCATCGTGGTCGGCGCGGCGGTGCTCAACGGGCTGCACCTGCAGGGCAAGGACATCAGGTCGGTCAAGCTGGTCACCTCCGGCGCGGGTGCGGCGGCGCTGGCGTGCTTGGATCTGCTGGTGATGCTCGGCATGCCGGTGGAGAACATCTGGGTGACTGACATCGAGGGCGTGGTCTATGAAGGCCGCACCGCGCTGATGGACCCGATCAAGGCGCGCTATGCCAAGCCGACCGAGGCCCGCACGCTGGGCGAGATCATCGACGGCGCCGACGTGCTGCTGGGGCTGTCGGCGGGCGGCGTGGTCAAGCCCGAGATGGTTGCCCGGATGGCGCCGGGGCCGTTGGTGCTGGCGCTGGCCAATCCGCGTCCGGAGATCCTGCCCGAAGACGTCAAAGCGGTGCGCGATGACGCGATCATCGCCACCGGCCGCTCGGACTACCCGAACCAGGTCAACAACGTGCTGTGCTTTCCGTTCATCTTCCGCGGCGCGCTCGACGTCGGCGCGACGACGATCACCGACGAGATGAAAATGGCCGCGGTGCGTGCCATCGCCGAGCTGGCGCGGGTCGAGCAGAGCGACATCGTGGCCGCGGCCTATGGCGAAAAAGTGTCCGGCTTCGGCAGCGACTACATCATCCCGCGGCCCTTCGATCCGCGCCTCATCGTGCGCATCGCGCCGGCCGTGGCCAAGGCCGCGATCGACTCCGGCGTGGCCACCCGGCCGATCGAGGACTGGGACGCCTACACCACGCAGCTGAACAGTTTCGTGTGGCAGTCGGGCCTGATCATGAAGCCGGTGTTTGCCGCCGCCAAGCGCCATCCGCGGCGCATCATCTTCGCCGAGGGCGAGGCCGAGCGCGTGCTGCGGGCGGTGCAGACGGTGGTTGACGAGGGGCTGGCGCGGCCGATCCTGATCGGCCGTCCGGCGGTGGTCGAGAACAACATCGAGCGTTTCGGCCTGCGCCTCAAGGTCGACACCGACTTCGAACTGGTGAACCCTGACTCCGACCCGCGCTTCAACGCGCTGTGGAGCCACTATCACGAACTGATGGAGCGGCGCGGCGTGTCGGTCGAATATGCCAAGCGCGAAGTGCGCCGGCGCACCACCCTGATCGGCGCGCTGCTGCTCAAAATGGGCGACGCCGACGGGATGATCTGCGGCACCTATGGCATGCACCATCTGCACCTCGCATTCATCGAGGATGTGCTCGGGCGCCAGCCCAACGTGAGCAAGTGCTACACCCTCAACCTGCTCAACCTGCCGGGGCGCACCATCTTCCTGGCCGACACCTACGTTACCTACGACCCGACGCCGGCGCAGCTTGTCGAGATGACCGTGCTGGCCGCCGAGGAGATGCGCCGCTTTGGCGTCGAGCCGCGCGTCGCGCTGCTGTCGCATTCGAGTTTCGGCACTGCCGAGTCGCCCACCGCCGACAAGATGCGCGAGGCGCTGCGCCTGTTGCACGAGCAGCACCCCGAGATCGACGTCGAGGGCGAGATGCATGGCGATGCCGCGCTCGACGCCGGCGTGCGCCTGCAAGTCTTCCCCAACGCGCGCATGCGCGACGATGCCAACCTGCTGATCTTCCCCACGCTCGATGCCGCCAACATCGCCTTCAATCTGCTCAAGACGGCGGTCGGCGAGGGCGTGACGGTGGGGCCGATCCTGCTCGGAGCGGGCAAGCCGGTGCACATCCTCACGCCCACCACCACCGTCCGCCGGATCATCAACATGACCGCGTTGACGGTGGTCGAGGCGATGGCCGCCGGGGCGTGAGCCCTAAAGCTTGACGGGTCCCCGTCGTTGTAATGCACAGGCTCTCGGGAGTGGTGCATGGGATCGGACAAGGCCGCGCTGGTGTTGACGGGAGGCGGCGCGCGCGCCGCCTACCAGGTCGGCGTGCTCGGCGCGCTGCGCGAGCTGTGGGGCCATCGCGAAGGCAACCCCTTCCCGATCCTGTGTGGCACCTCGGCCGGCGCGATCAACGCGGTCGCGCTGGCGACCTATGCGCATGACTTCTCGCTCGCGGTACGCAAGGTGGCGTGGATCTGGCGCCACTTTCACGTCGACCAGGTCTACCGCGCCGACGCCGCCTCGCTCCTCGCCACCGGCGCGCGCTGGGGAGGGGCGCTGCTGACCGGCTGGCTGGTACGCCAGACGCCGCGCTCACTGCTCGACAACGCGCCGCTCGAGCGCCTGCTCGGCGCAACCATCGACTTCTCCGCCATCGGGCGCGCCATCGACGAGCGCCACCTGCACGCGGTGAGCGTTACCGTATCCGGCTACACCTCGGGCGAAAGCCTGGCGTTTTTTCAGGCCGCGGACGGCGTTGGCGGGTGGCGGCGGGCGCAGCGCCTCGGCGTGCGCGCCACGCTCGGCATACCGCATCTGATGGCCTCGAGCGCGATTCCCTTCGTGTTTCCGGCGGTGCGCATCAACCGCGAATACTTCGGCGACGGCTCGATGCGCCAGCTCGCCCCGATCAGCCCGGCAGTGCACCTCGGCGCGCAGCGGATCCTGGTGGTCGGCTCGGGCCGGCTGTCGGAGGAAGGGCGCCAGCAGGCCGACGCCTATCCGTCGCTGGCGCAGATCGCCGGGCATGCCATGTCGAGCATTTTTCTCGACAGCCTGGCGGTGGACCTCGAACGCCTCGAACGCATCAACAAAACCGTGGGTGGGCTCAGCGACGCACAGCGCAGCGCCGCTGGCATCAACCTGCGCCCGATCGAGGCGCTGGTGATTTCGCCGTCGCGGCGCATCGACGCGATCGCCGGCCATCACCGCAAGAGCCTGCCGCGCGGCATGCGTCTGGTGCTCGGCGGGGTTGGCGGCATGCGCCGCAGCGGCTCGACGCTGCTGTCCTATCTGCTGTTCGAGCCGGGCTTTACGCGCGCCTTGATGTCGTTGGGTTACGAGGACACGATGGCGCAGCGCCACGCGGTCGAGGATTTTCTGCGCCTGTAGGCTTGAAGAAAAAAGTTTAAGAAAGTCCGCTTAGCTGCCGTTTTTTATGGATAATTCTGTAAATCCATTCTCGGGTGAGGGAAATGCGTCACAGTGTTCGGCTCGGAATTGCCCTGATCGTGCTGGCCGGTCTGACCGGCCCGGTGTCCGCCGCCGGCGAGGCCCTTGGGCCGCTTGCCGTGGCCGCTCCCAGCGCCGCCCAGCGTCGTCCCGCCCTGCTTGCCGATGAGGCGCGCACCGACGATCCCGAGCTGCGCTCCGAAGCCTTTCTGATCGTCGATCAGCGCAGCGGCCGCGTGCTGCTCGAGCGCAACGCCGGGCGCGTCGCGCCCATCGCGTCGCTGACCAAACTGATGACTGCGATGGTGGTGCTCGACGCCGGGCAATCGCTCAAGGAGACGCTGAGCGTTACCTATCACGATGTCGACACCCTGCGCAACAGCCGTTCGCGCCTGCCGGTCGGCAGCAAACTGAGTCGCGAGGAGATGCTGCGCCTGGCCTTGATGGCCTCCGAGAATCGTGCCGCGGCGGCGCTCGCGCGGCATTACCCCGGCGGCACCCGCGCCTTTGTGCGCGCCATGAACGCCAAGGCGCGCGCGCTGGGTCTGCAGCGCACGCGCTTTGCCGAAAGCACCGGCCTCTCGGCCGGCAACGTGTCGACCGCGCGGGATCTTGCCCGGCTGGTGCAGGCGGCGGCCCGCTACCCGCTGATTCGTGCGTTCTCCACCGATGATGCGCACGCGGTGGCGGTCAAGGGACGGCTGCGCGAGTTTCGCAATACCAACGCGCTGGTACGCGACCCGGCGTGGGAAATCGGCGTTTCGAAAACGGGTTACATCAAGGAAGCCGGGCGGTGTCTGGTGATGCAGGCGTGGTTGCAGGACCGCCCGTTGGTGATCGTGCTGCTCGATTCCTTCGGCCGCTACACCCGCACCGCCGATGCGCGCCGTCTGCGCGACTGGCTGGCCGAGCGGCCATGGGAGCGGGTGCTCGCCGCGCAGCGCGCCTCGGCAGGCTGAGCGGTTTAGCTGTCGCGGTCGCGCGGAAGATAGCCGAGGGCGCTGGAGATCGCGTCGGCGGTTTGCCGCACCAGCGGCGCCCAGTCGGGGTTAAAGCGCTCCGACGGGGTCGACAGCGACAGCCCGGCCACCAGCGCCCCGCTGTCGTCGCGAATACCCGCGGCGATGCAGCGTACCCCGTTTTCCACTTCATCCATGTCGAACGCCACC
The DNA here is from genome assembly GCA_020445945.1 of Rhodocyclaceae bacterium. Classification (GTDB taxonomy): domain Bacteria; phylum Pseudomonadota; class Gammaproteobacteria; order Burkholderiales; family Rhodocyclaceae; genus Nitrogeniibacter. The sequence goes on along the minus strand of JAGRFQ010000045.1, from coordinate 26,250 downwards.
TGGTGGCGGCGCACCTTGTCGAGTTCTTTTTCGAGCGCCGTCACGTGCGTGATCGAGCTCGGCGTGCTGGCCGGCAGGCCTGTCCGGCGCGCGTAGTCGCGGACGTAGTCGGGGCCGGCGTCGACCAGAAAGAGCTTGCCGGTGGCGGTGGTGTGCAGCGGCGCGCGGGCGCCGACGATGTGGACCACGCGCACCGAGGCGCGGCCGCTTGAGGTGCGCTCGACATAGACGATTTCGTCGCCATCGCGGATCCCCAGATTGACGCTCTCGCCGGTGCGCTGGTGCAGTTCGAGCATCGCCAGCATGGCGGTTTCGCGCAGCGAGATGCGCGACTTGACCAGCGAGCCGAGTTCGAGCAGGCGAATGCCGAGGCGATACACGCCGTTGTCGCTGCGCTCGACGAAGCCGCTGGTGGCCATCGCGCCGAGGATGCGGTGCGCGGTCGATGGATGCAGCCCGGCGTCGGCCGCCAACTGCTTGAGCGGCACGGGGTCGGGGTGCTGGGACAGGACGTCGAGCAGTTTCATCATGCGCTCGATGACCTGGATGGAGGTCTTGTTTTCGGTCGTATTCATTGCGGCTTTCCCTGATAGGCTGATGGTACTTGAGCCCCTACATTTCGCCTAGTGAAATCACGTGCCGCAAAGAGCGCCGGGGGCGTGGCGGCCAGAGCGGAGAAAACGCATGGAAACGCGCATCGTTGTGCTCGAAGCGGAGTCGGTTGACGCGTCGTTTCGTCGCCCGGCGGCTCCTCACGTGTGGGTCGCGCATGGCGTTACCGAGCCCGAGCAGGTGCTCGAGCGCCTGTCCGGGGCGCATGTTGCGGTGGTCAACAAGCTGGCCATCCGCGCCGACACGCTCCGTCACCTGCCCGAGCTGCGCATGATCGCGGTGAGCGCAACCGGCACCGACAACGTTGATCTGGCGGCGTGCCGGGCGCGCGGGATCGTGGTCAGCAACGTGCGCGGCTATGCGGCGACCACCGTGCCCGAGCACGTGATGGCGTTGATGCTGGCCTTGTCGCGGCGCATTCTCGACTACCACCGCGATGTGCGCGCCGGGCGCTGGCAACAGTCGCGCAATTTCTGTTTCATCGACTACCCCATCGTCGATCTGGCAGGGCGCACGCTGGGCGTGGTTGGCAGTGGCAGTCTTGGGCAGGGCGTGGCGCGGCTGGCCGAGGCCTTCGGCATGCGCGTGCTGTTCGCCGAGCGGCGCGGCGCCGCCGGGGCTCGACCGGGGCGGGTGCCCCTGGCGCAGGTGCTGGCCGAGGCTGACGTGGTGTCGCTGCACTGCCCGCTGAACGACGCCACGCGGCACCTGATCAATCGCGACACCTTGTCGGCGATGCGCCGCTCGGCGCTGCTGGTGAACACCGCGCGCGGCGGTCTGGTCGACGAGGCGGCGCTGGCCGATGCCTTGCGCGCCGGGACGCTGGCCGGCGCCGCGCTGGACGTGTTGTCGTCCGAGCCGCCGTCGGCCGACAACCCCCTGCTGGCTGGCGATATTCCGAACCTGCTGATTACGCCGCACGTGGCCTGGGCGTCGCGCCGGGCGATGCAGGCGCTGGCGGATCAGGTGGCCGACAACATCGACGCATTCCTCGCGGGCGCGCCGCGAAATGTAATGGAATGAGAATGGTTTCTTCGCCGGTGCGCGGCGCCAACAAATTGGTTTCCGGCGGTTGTTTGTCCGCCGACACGTCGCTATAGTGAGGCCTCTCGGAGGGAACTGGTTCCCGCGCGCAGCGAGCGTGCTGTAGCGGCGGGGAGATAAAAAAATAACCATGCGCGCTACTCAGTCCTTGAGCGTCGTTGCGTCGCTCTTTGTCTTTTGGCTTGTGCTGTCCGGCATCTTTACCCCCTTTCTGTTGACCATGGGGCTGGTGTCGGCGGTTGCCATCGTGTGGTTCGCGCATCGCATGGACGTGATCGACCAGGAGGGCCACCCCCTGCATCTGGGGCGCAGCGCGCTCACCTATCTGCCGTGGCTGGTGGTCGAGATCGTCAAGGCGGCGTGGGATGTGAGCAAGATCATCGTCAACCCGCGGATGCCGATCAGCCCGACCATGGTGCGGGTCAAGACCTCGCAGAAAACGCCGGTCGGCCAGGTGGTCTACGCCAATTCCATTACCCTCACGCCGGGCACCATTTCGGTCGTGGTCGAAGGCGACGAGATCCTCGTCCATGCGCTCACCCGCGAGGGTGCCGAGGCGGTGGTCGAAGGCGACATGGATCGCCGGGTTACCCGTTTCGAGGGCGCCTCATGATGTATGCGGCCGTGGTGCTCGCCCTGCTGGTGACGCTGGTGATGGCGCTGATTCGTGCCTTTCGCGGCCCCACCGTGTTCGACCGCGCGCTGGCCGGCAACGCGGTCGGTACGGCGAGCATGCTGCTGCTGGCAATCTTCCAGTTTGTTTCCGGGCGCCCCGAGTTTGTCGATCTGGCGCTGGTCTATGGCCTGCTCAACATCATCGGCACCATCGCCCTGCAGAAATTCTTCCGCTACGGCGACCTCGGCGAGCCGGGCGGTTCGGAGGCCGACCGCGCATGATCGTCCTCGACATCCTGACCTGGGTGCTGGTCTCGCTGGGTGGCGTGTTCTGCGTGATCGGCGCCACCGGCATGTTGCGCATGCCCGATTTCTTTACCCGCATGCATGCGGCCAGCGTGATCGACACGCTGGGCGCCGGGCTCATCATCGGCGGGCTGATGCTGCAGTCGGGCTTTACCCTGGCCAGCGTCAAGCTGTTGATCCTGGGCGCGCTGATCTTCTTTACCTCGCCCACCGCATCGCATTCGCTGGCCAACGCCGCGCTCTCGCGCGGTGCCAAACCGGTGCTGGCCGACGAAGGAGAGTCATCATCCTGATCGCACTGTCCGCCATCGTGTTGCTGACCCTGATGGGCGCGGCCGCCATCGGTATTGCGCGCCAGCGCAACCTGTTCGGCGTGGTCTTGCTCGGCGGGATCTACAGTTTCCTGATGGCCACCCTGCTGGTGGTGCTCGACGCGGTGGACGTGGCGATGACCGAGGCCGCCGTCGGCGCCGGCATCTCCACGGTGCTGCTGCTCGGCGCGATCTACCTCACCGGCAGCACCGAGTCGGGCCCGATCCACAAACCCTGGCTGCCGTTGTTTGTGGTCATCGTCACCGGCGGCATGCTGGTGTACGGCACGCTCGGCCTGCCCGCGTTTTCCGATCCGCAGGCGCCGATTCACCAGCACGTGGCGCCGCGCTATCTGACCGAAGCGCCGGTCAAGACCGGGGTGCCCAACGTGGTCACCGCGGTGCTGGCCAGCTACCGCGGCTACGACACGCTGGGCGAAACCACGGTGGTGTTTACCGCCGGCATCGGCGTGATTGCGCTGCTGCGGCGGCGCAAGCCGCGCGTCCGGCGCGACGACACTGACAGGCGTGCCGGCCAATGAGGCTCGATATCGTCCTTCGCGTACTGGCGAAGCTGCTCATCCCGTTTGCGTTGATGTTCGCCTCCTACGTGCAGTTTCACGGTGACTTCGGCCCCGGTGGCGGCTTTCAGGCCGGCGTCATCATCGCCGCTGCGGTCATTTTCTATGCCGTGATCTACGGCCTGCCGAGCGCCCGCAAGGTGGTGCCCGATGGCGTGATCGAGGCGATGATTGCGCTGGGGGTGCTGATTTACGCCGGCGTCGGCGTCGTCGGCATGCTGCTGGGCGGCAATTTCCTCGATTACTTCGTCCTCGCCCATGACACCGTGCATGGTCAGCACCGCGGTATTTTCTGGGTCGAAGTGGGCGTTGCGGTGACCGTGTCGGCGGTGATGCTCAAGATCTTCTACGTGTTCGCGGCGCGCCGTCGCGATGCCGAGGAGGAGTCGTCTTGATGACGCTGGCCGGGCATTACACGTATTTTGTGACCATCCTGTTGCTGATGGTCGGGCTGTTCGTGGTCATCGCGCGCAGCAACCTGATCAAGAAACTGGTCGGCCTGGGCTTGTTCCAGACCGCGGTCTACCTGCTCTACATTGCACCGGGCAAACTCATCGGGGGCGCTGCGCCCATCGTTGCAGAGGGCGTCCAGGTGTATTCGAATCCCTTGCCGCACGTGCTGATCCTGACCGCCATCGTGGTCGGCGTGGCCACGCTCGCGCTCGGCCTCGCGCTGGTGGTGCGGATCAAGGAAGCCTACGGAAGCATCGAGGAGGAGGAAATCCTCCAGCGCGATGTCGATGACGAATCTTCAGCCAACGATCGCGCCTGATACCTTGCTGACCCAACATCTCCCCATTCTTCTCGTCATCGTGCCTTTGTTGTCGGCACCGTTGATCGTGCTGCTGCGGCGCTCGTTCCTGAGCTGGCTGGTGGCGATGATTGCCAGCGTGGCGGCGTTCGGCATCGCCGCGCTGCTGCTCCAGCAGGTCCTCGCCAGCGACGGTGTCATCGCCTACGCCATCGGCAACTGGGAGGCGCCGCTCGGGATCGAGCTGCGGGTCGATGCGGTGAACGCGTTCGTGGCCTTCATCGTGGCGCTGGTGGGCGTGTTCGTGCTGCCCTATTGCCGGATCGGCATTGCCGCCGAGGTACGCCAGGAAGAACACTACCTGTTCTACGCCATGCTGATGCTGTGCCTGTGCGGCTTGCTCGGCATCCTGCTCACCGGCGACGCGTTCAACGTCTTCGTGTTTCTCGAAATCTCCTCGCTCGCCACCTACGTGCTCATCGCCATGGGGCGCGACCGCCGCGCGCTGGTGGCCTCGTACCAGTATCTGTTGATGGGGACGGTGGGCGCCACGCTCTACGTGATCGGCATCGGCATCCTGTACCTGCAGACCGGCACCCTCAACCTGGCCGACATGGCGCAGCGCCTCTCCGGCGTTGGCGACGTGCGCGCCACGCTGGCGGCGCTGGCCTTCATTACCGTCGGTGTGTCGCTCAAGATTGCGCTGTTCCCGCTGCACCTGTGGCTGCCCAACGCCTACGCGTATTCCCCGTCGGCGGTGTCGGCCTTCCTTGCGGCCACCGCCACCAAGGTGTCGATCTACGTGCTGATGCGCTACTACTTCACCGTGTTCGGCGCGGTGACGGTGTTCGATGCGCACAACACCGGCATGATCCTGCTCGCCCTGTCGCTCGCGGCGATGTTCATTCCCGCCGTGGTCGCGATTTTCCAGCGCGACGTCAAGCGCCTGCTGGCCTATTCCAGCGTCTCGCAGATCGGCTACATCACGCTCGGGATCAGCCTCGGTACGGTGGGCGGACTGACCGCCGCCATCGCCCACCTGTTCAACCACGCGCTCACCAAGGGCGCCCTGTTCCTGGTGCTCGGCGGCATCGTGTTGCGCTGTGGCGGGGCCAATCTCGATCGCCTCGCCGGCATCGGCCGCACCATGCCGGTTGCCGCGTTCGCGTTCGTCATCGGTGGCTTGAGCCTGATCGGCATCCCCGGCACCGCCGGCTTCATCAGCAAGTGGTATCTGGTGACCGCGGCGATGGCCGAAGGCCAGTGGTGGCTGGCCGGCGCGGTGATGATGAGCTCGCTGCTGGCGGTGATCTATGTGTGGCGCTTTGTTGAAGTGGCCTACTTCCAGGCGCCGCCGGACGACCATCCGCCGGTCGGTGAGGCGCCGCTGTCGATGCGCGTGCCGGCCTTGCTGATGGTTGGCGCGTGTGTCTATTTCGGTCTCGATGCGACCTGGAGCGGCGAGGTCGCCACGCGCGCCGCGACGGCCCTGCTGGAGGGCTGGCAATGAGCGCCGCGATGCAACTGGGCGGCATTCTCGCCACCCCGCTGGTCGGTCTGGTGCTGGTCTCGCTTTCGGGGCGTTCGGCCAACCTGCGAGACGGCATCTCCTTCACCACCGCGGTGGTGCTGTTTGTGCAGGTGCTCGGGCTGGTGAGCGACGTGCTCGGCGGCGCGCGGCCCGCGTTGACCCTCGTCGAAATGCTGCCGGGCATGTCGCTCAGCCTGGCGGTCGAACCGCTCGGCGCCTTGTTCGCCTTGATCGCCTCCGGTCTGTGGATCGTCAGCTCGCTGTATTCGGTCGGCTACATGCGTGGCAACAAGGAGCAGAAGCAGACCCGCTTCTTCGTCTGTTTCGCCGGCGCCATCTTTGCCGCCCAGGGCATCGCGCTGTCCGGCAACATGCTGACCCTGTTCCTGTTCTACGAAGCGATGACGCTGATCACCTATCCGCTGGTCACGCATCACGGCACCGAACATGCCAAGAAGTCGGCGCGGGTCTATCTCGGCGTGCTGATGGGCACCTCGATCCTGTTCCTGCTCACCGGCGTGCTCGCCACCTGGGTGCTGGCCGGCACGCTCGACTTCCGCCACGGCGGCATCCTGGCCGGACAGGTCGGCGCGGCCGGCACCGCGGCGCTGGTGGCGCTGTACATGTTCGGCATCGGCAAGGCGGCGCTGATGCCCTTCCATCGCTGGCTGCCGGCGGCGATGGTCGCGCCCACCCCGGTGTCGGCGCTGCTGCACGCGGTGGCGGTGGTCAAGGCCGGGGTGTTCAGCGTGCTCAAGGTGATCGTCTACATTTTCGGCGCGCAGAACCTGATCGATCTGGGCAGCGCCGACTGGGTGCCGATCATCGCCGGCTTCACCATTCTGGCCGCCTCGGTGGTCGCGCTGCGGGCAGACAACCTCAAGCGCCGGCTGGCCTATTCCACGGTCAGCCAGCTCTCCTACGTGACCCTCGCCGCCACGCTGCTGGCGCCGATCTCGCTCGTCGGCGCGGCCATGCACATCGCCGCCCACGCGGTCGGCAAGATCACCCTGTTCTTTGCCGCCGGCTCGATCTACACCGCCGCGCACAAGACCGAAGTCAGCCAGCTCGACGGCATCGGCCGGCGCATGCCGTGGACCATGACCGCCTTCGCCATCGGCGCGCTGTCGATGATCGGCCTGCCGCCGGCGGCCGGTTTCGTCTCCAAGTGGTACGTCCTGTCCGCCGCGATGAGCCTGGAGCACTGGCTGGCGGTCGGGGTGCTGGTGACCAGTACCCTGCTCAACGCCGGCTATTTCCTGCCCATCGTGTGGCGCGCCTTCTTCCGCGCCCCGCCGGACGATGCGCACGATGAGCACCACAGCGACGACCCCCATCACGGCCCGCACGGCGAGGCACCGCGGATCATGGTGTTCGCCCAGACGACGACCGCCGCGCTCACCGTCGGCCTGTTCCTCTATCACGAGCCGGTGCTGCGGCTGGCGCGTGCCGTCGCGGGAGGTTTCTGATGGGTTCGGGTGCACTGTTCCCTGCCGGAAAACGCATGTCGCGGATGTTGCTGACGGCCCTGTTGCTGAGTCTGGTGATCGGCCTGTTCGTCGACGCCCATCCGCACTTCGGCATTGAAGCCGTCCCCGGCTTTTATGCCTGGTTCCCCATGTTTGCCTCGCTGGGCCTGATCGCCGTGGCGCGCGCGCTGGCGGCGCTCCTCGGCCCGCGGGAGGACGACGATGGCCGCTGAACTGTTCCAGCATCCCGGCGGGTGGCTGATTCTGGGCGGCATCGTGCTCGCCTTCGTGCGCGGCACGCCGCGCGCCGTGCTGTCGATGGCGCTGCCCGTGCTGGCGCTGGGGCTGCTGTGGGGGATCGCCGACGGGGTCTACGGCGGCGTCGCCTTCCTCGATTTCAGGCTCGACGCGCTGCGGGTGGACCGCCTCAGCCGGCTGTTTGCCACCGTGTTCCTGCTCGCGCTGTTCGTCGGCAGCATCTACGCCATACGCCAGCAGAGCCGCATCGAACTGCCCGCCGCCTTCGTTTACGGCGGGGCGGCGGTCGGCGCCGTGCTGGCGGGCGACCTGCTGACCCTGTTCGTGTTCTGGGAGTTGATGGCCATCGGCTCCACGCTGGTCATCTGGGCCGGCGGGCGCGAGGCCTACCCGGCGGCGATGCGCTACCTGATGGTGCACCTGTTTGGCGGCGTGGTGTTGATGGCCGGCATCACCGGGCATCTGGCCGGCGGCGGCAGCCTGCGCTTCGAGGCCATCGCGCTCGACGGCCTGCCGCAGTGGCTGATCCTCGCCGGCTTCCTGATCAACGCCGGCGCCTTCCCGCTCGGTTCGTGGCTGCCCGATGCCTACCCGCGTGCCTCGTGGAGCGGCATGGTGTTCCTCTCCGCATTCACCACCAAGACCGCGGTCTATGTGCTGATGCGCGGCTTCCCCGGCGCGGAGATCCTGATCCCCATTGGCCTCTTCATGGCCGGCTACGGGCTGATCTACGCGCTGGTCGAGAACGGCGCGCGGCGGGTACTGGCCTACGCCATCATCAACCAGGTCGGCTTCATGGTCGCCGGCATCGGCATCGGCAGCGAGATGGCACTCAACGGCGTCGCCGCCCACGCCTTCGCCCACATCGTCTACAAGGCGCTGCTGCTGATGGCGATGGGCGCGGTGATCGTGCAGACCGGCAAGCGCGACTGCACCGAGCTGGGCGGGCTGGCGCGGCAGATGCCGGTCACCTGCGGCTTCGCCATCTTCGGCGCGCTGGCCATGTCCGCGCCGCTCACCGCTGGCTTCATCACCAAATCGCTGGTGCTGCAGGCCGCCGCCGACGCCCACCTCACCTGGGTGTGGCTGGGCATGATGGTGATTGCCGCGGGCGTCTTCCTCGCCGCCGGGCTCAAGATCGTGGTGTTCGTGTTCTTCGGCGCGCCGCGTGACCTCGACGCCACCGAAGCCCCCGCCAGCCAGCGCTGGGGCATGCGCCTGCTCGCGCTGATGAGCCTCGCCGTCGGCTGCTACCCGCCACTGCTCTACGACCTGCTGCCCTACGCGATCGACTACCAGCCCTATACCGGCTCGCACGTCGTCTTCCAATTGCAATTGCTGCTGGCCACCGCCGTGGTGTTCTTCCTCATGCGCGACCGGCTGACCCAGTTGCTCGGCTCGCTGCGCGACATCGACTGGCTCTACCGCAGCCTCGGGCCGCGCTGGGTCAAAGCCGCTGTGCACACCGGCAGTGCCAAGCTGGCCGAAGCGGGGGGTTCCACCTTGCGCGGACTGGGCAGCGTGCTCACCGGCATCCGCCGGCACCACGGCACCAGCGGCGTCCTCGCGCGCACCTGGCCATCGGGCAGCATGGTGCTGTGGGTGGCCATCCTGCTGCTGATGTATCTGGTCCTGTACTACATCGTCTGAGCGTGGCGTCGTCCTGCCCCCCAAGCCGGCATCGCGCCGGCTTTTCTTTTCGCCCGGCCGCACCGCGGGCATACTCGCCGATGAGTCCAACTGCCCGATCAAGGTGCCCATGAACAAGCGCCCCCCAGCCAGCCCGCCCGGTCCCCGCCGCATGCGCCGTGCCGCGCCGCCGGCACCGCCCGCCGCAAGCACCCCCGCGCCGGACGCCCCGCCCGAGGGCATTCGCCTGTCCAAACTCATGTCCGAGCGCGGCCTGTGCTCGCGGCGCGAAGCCGACGCCCTGATCGAGCGCGGGTGGGTGCGCGTCAACGGCCTCGCGGTGAGCGAACTGGGCGTGCGCGTGGCGCCCGACGTCGCCATCGAACTCGACCCGCGCGCCCGCGCCAGCCAGGCCGAGCGCGTCACCATCCTGATCCACAAACCCGTCGGCTACGTCTCCGCCCAGCCCGAAGACGGCCACCCCGCCGCCGTCTCGCTGGTCGTGCCCGACAAGCTCGCCCCCGGCGACCCGCGCCGCTTCGAACGCCGCCACCTCAAAGGCCTCGCCCCCGCCGGCCGGCTCGACATCGACTCCACCGGCCTGCTGGTGATGACCCAGGACGGGCGCATCGCCAGACAACTCATCGGCGACGACACCAAGATCGCCAAGGAATACCTCGTCCGCGTCGAAGGCACGCTCACCCGCGAAGGCCTCGCCCTGCTCAACCACGGCCTCAGCCTCGACGACCGCCCGCTGCGCCCCGCGCAGGTCGCCTGGCAAAACAAGGACCAGCTACGCTTCATCCTCAAAGAAGGCCGCAAACGCCAGATCCGCCGCATGTGCGAACTCGTCGGCCTGCGCGTCGTCGGCCTCAAGCGCGTGCGCATCGGCAAGGTGATGCTGGGAGATTTGCCGCTGGGACAGTGGCGGTATTTGCGGGCGGGGGAGGGGTTTTAGGGGGTGATAGTGGTGACGTGGCCTGCATTTGGGGTGCCGAGAATATAGAATATGCGTGGTGCGTAGTCTTTGTTGTAGAGCAGATGGCGGCTACAACACATTAGCCCACTTTCTTTATTCGGAGAAATGATGCTACGAAGGATCACGATTCTTGGGATTCTGTTTTTCGTTTTAAGTGGCTGTTCTGTCAGCCCTTGGCAAAATCGTCAGCTTGATGATGGTGCGGGTGGGCAGAAGGAGTATTTCTTTGCATATGGGAAGTATTGCGGACCGGGTTGGCCCCCGCTCACCCAAGGGCAGAAGCTCATTGATTATTGGCCCCCCGCTGATGATATGGACGCGATCTGCTATGCACACGACATCTGTTACGAATTGACATTTTATGACAACCGGCTGTGCGACAGCGCGTTTCACAGAATGGCCATAAGTTATCAAACAAGGTTTAAAAATAAGGGCTGCTGGAATCTCGCGACCGACATTACGATCGCTTTCTTTGCAAAGAACTATGGAAAGGGCGTGAATGACATCGAGACTTCTGCTACGCAGATTACGCATACATTACTCGGCGTTCCAGCCGCAGCTTTCTGGGCCGTCCTTAAAACGCCACTTCGTCCCTTCTTGAAAGATTCAGACGAAGGGGCATGTAATGTGGGTGAAACTTCGGACCCGGAATTAGTCATATCTACTTTCGAGTATAAGTATAAAAATTTAGTGCTTAATCGTGGTTCAGATGAGATTCATATCCCAGTGCCGCATGAGTGGTCTAACCCGCCGGTTGAGAGGGGCCGCCGAGAAGTTGTGCTTCCCAGCTCCCTGCGCGGCTTCGCTGCTCCGGCCGCCCCCCACTTAGCACGTTAGGCTCGGCTATGGAATACCAGTCAATTGGCGTTGATACAGACATAAACAAGCATATTCGGCACCAGTGGGATGCCGAAGAATTTCGAGCATTTGATCATTCCACAATTTCAAAGATGTCTGAAAAGGAGCTTGCCGCGTGGCAAAGCGGATATGCGGCAGGTAGCCCTCAGTTTATTCTCGCTGAGCATGAGTGGCTGCGCCGTTTGACCGTAGAGCAAGTAAAGGCATCTCGTTTCGCAGCATTCATGGGCTTATTAGGGGCCGTTGTTGGGGCGTTTCTCACTTGGATGACGACAAAATGATGAGCACGGTATGTACTGATACGGTATTCACCTGACAGTTGCGCACCAAGGGGGTGGTCATACTGCGGTTCGCATCCGTACTGGATGCCGCTTACCTCGACGCTAGATGCCAAAAATGGCGAAGTCCAGCGCATTCGTTAACTCATCGCGTAGATGGGATATCGAGCCAATAGGGTCTTTCAGTTGTTTCTTGGAAATGGATGAAATCTGAGGCGTCAGCAATAGCAAGTTTTCGCCATGAAAAATCATTTCGGGAGTCAGTCCTTTCATGACGGTGTTTCTGAACAGCTCGGCCTTGCCAAGCGGAATCACTATCCGTGTTGCCAATTCGTCGAGGTATGGGCTCTGAATGTCAACGAGGTACGGGTAGTGCTTCCGGGTCGTGGTGCTCGGGTTTCTGAAAACGTCGAATTGGGCCATCAGAACTCCCGAAACTCATCACCAAAACAGCCATTCTCCTCAACGAAGTCGTTGTACGCTTGTATTGCGGCTTTGTTCTCTGAAACCCATTTTTTGGCCTCAACATCGGCTAGCTCGTGCTCCAGCGCTCGCTCAAGGGTTGCGGAAAGGTTGATCTTCAGCGCCCTGGTCTTGGCCAATAAGTCGCTGTTAACGCTTAGGTTTGTGGCTTTTTTTGGTGCATTTTCATCAAAAAGTCGGTGCATTGCGGCCTCCAGTAGCAGGCAAAATGGTTATGCGCATTTCAATGCGCAGTGTAGTGCATCTAACAAGGCAATCAAGTCGTTCGCAAGCTCACTCGGACGCTTGATACTCCGCGGCTTTTTGCGCATGGCTTCGCCATGAGCGCGGTAGGCTGGGTTGAGCGTAGCGAAGCCCAACATTCAACAGCGCCTCCGGGCACGGCGCTGCACTGGAACAGGGGCCGCGGAGGCTGTGCCGGTCCTGGCGGGTGGTGGCGGGTTTGATGCGGGAGGTGCGCCGGACATGAAAGTCGAATGGGTGACGACCGAAGCCGAATGGCTTGAGGCGGCGACGCTTTTGCAGCAGTTGAGGCCGCAGTATTGCGTCGAGCAGCTTGTGCGCCAGATGCAGAAGCAGGCCGAGGCGGGCTACCGGCTTGCGGTTGTCCGGTCGGCCGGTCGGGTCATTGCCGTGGCCGGTTTCGTGGTCGGCGAGAAGCTTGCCTGGGGGCGGCACATCTACGTCGACGATCTGGTTGTGGATGAAGCATGCCGGGGCTCGGGGGGCGGGACGGTTTTGATCGAATGGCTCAAGGCGCATTGCGCGGCCATCGGCGCCGATCAGCTACATCTCGATTCCGGGGTGCAGCGCTTCGCCGCTCACCGGTTCTACCTCAAGCATGGCTTCAATATCGCGAGCCATCATTTTTCGATCTCCGGGCTGACCAGCAAGGACTGACAAGCGGCGGATCACTCCGCCCGCAAGGCCTCCACCGGGTCGAGCGTGGTCGCCTTCCTTGCCGGTAGCACGCCGGCGAGCAGGCCGATGAGGATGGCGCTGGTTTCGGCGACGACGACGAACTTCCACGGGGTGTGCACCGGCAGGGCGGGGACGAGCAGGCCGGCGAGCTGGGCGAGGCCGGCGCCGATGAGCAGGCCGAAGGCGCCGCCGAGGGCGGCGAGGGCGACGGCTTCGGCGAGGAACAGGCCGAGGATGGTGTGGCGGCGGGCGCCGAGTGCGACCAGCAGGCCGATTTCGGCGGTGCGTTCGGTGACCGCAATGGTCATGATGGTGACGATGCCGACCGCGCCGACGAGCAGCGAGATGCCGCCCAGCGCGCCGACTGCGGCGGTGAGGATGTTGAGGATCTTCGACAGGCTGTTGAGCATGTCTTGCTGCGTGGTGAGGGCGAAGTCGATGCGCCCGTGGCGGGCTTCGAGCTGGCGTTCGATGGCGCGGCTGATGTGCGCGGCGGGCACGCCTTCGCGGTAGGAGACGTTGATCTCCATCAGCCCCTCGCGGTTGAACAGGGCGAGCGCGCGGCCGGTGGGGATGTAGGCGGTGTCGTCGAGGTCGGTGCCGAGCAGTTCGCCCTTTTGTTCCATGATGCCGATCACGCGGTAGCGTTCGCCGCCGATGCGGATGCGTGCGCCCAGCGCGTTGCCGCTGCCGAACAGTTCGGTTTTGAGGGTGGCGCCGAGCACCACCAGCGCGCGCGGCTGCTCGGCGTTGTCGGGCGGCAGAAAGCGCCCGCTGCGCACGCGCATGGTGAACACGTGCTGCATCGCCGGGCCGACGCCGTACACCGCGCTGCGGCGCACGCGGCCGTTGCCTTCGACCTCCGCGTTGCCCCACACCACGGGGGTGACGGCGGTGACGCCGGGCAGGCGTTCGAGCGCGCGGGCGTCGTCCAGGGTCAGCGGCCGTGCGGTGCTGGGCAGGCCGGGCGGGCCGCCCTTGGCGCCTTTCTTGCCGGGGGTGATTTCGACCACGTTGGTGCCGAACTGGGTGAATTCGGCGAGCACGAACTGGTGAATGCCTTCGCCGATGGAGGTGAGCAGGATCACCGCGGCGATGCCGACCGCGATGCCGAGCAGGGTGAGGAAGCTGCGCATGCGGTGGGCCACCACCGCCCGGGTTGAGAGGGCGAGGAAGTCGCGCCAGCTCATGCGGCGGGGCTCATCGCTTCGACAGCGCGTCGACCGGGTCGAGCGCGGCGGCGCGGCGTGCGGGCATCACGCCGAACAGCATGCCGGTGACCAGGGCGGTGCCGAAGCCGGCGGCGATGGCCCAGTCCGGCGGCCAGGCGGGCAGATCGGGGAAGGCCAGGCGCAGCCCCCACGCGCCGAGATGGCCGAGCGCCAGCCCGGCCACCGCGCCGGCCAGCGAGAGCAGCGCGGCTTCGGCCAGAAAGGCGAGGCGGATGGCGCGGGCGGTGGCGCCGAGCGCCTTGAGCAGGCCGATCTCCGCGGTGCGCTGGGTGACCGCGACGAGCATCACGTTCATCACCAGAATGCCGGCCACGGCGAGGCTGATCGCGGCGATGCCGGCCACCGCGAGGGTGAGTGCGCCGAGGATGCGGTCGAAGGTGCCGAGCACCGCGTCCTGGGTAATCAGGGTCACGTCTTCTTCGTTGTCGTGGCGCGCCTTGAGGATGCGCAGCACGGCGGTTTTGGCGGTGGGCACGGCGTCGCGGTTGCGCGCTTCGACGAAGATGCGGAACAGGCTGGCGGTGTTGAACAGCGACTGCGCCGCGGCCACCGGAACGATGACCAGCTCGTCGGCGGTCATCCCCAGCCCCGAGCCGCCGCTGGCGAGCACGCCGATGACGCGGTAGCGCCGGTCGGCCACGCGGATGAACTTGCCCAGCGCGGCGTCGGCGCCGAACAGTTCGGCGCGCACCGTGGCGCCGATCACCGCCACCGCGGAGCCGCGGCGCAGGTCTTCGCGCGGCAGGAAGCGGCCCTGCGCCATGCGGTAGTTGCGGATCTCGCGAAAGTCGGCGCTGGTGCCGATGATCGGCCCCTCGCGCAGCTTGCCGCCGTAGGCGACTTCGGCGTTGCCGAGCGCCAGCGGCGCCACGCGGGCCACGCCGGGGGCGCGCAGCAGCGCTTCGGCGTCGTCCACGGTGAGGTCGCGCGAGGTGTTGCTGACGAAGCTGCCGGCGCCCACGCCGCCGGTTTCGGTGCGCCCCGGCAGGACGATGATGAGGCTGCTGCCGAGCGCGTTGAACTCGTTCACCACATAGCGCCGCGCGCCGTCGCCCAGCGCGGTGAGCAGCACCACCGCGGCCACGCCGATCGCCATCGCCAGCATCAGCAGCGCGGTGCGCAGCGGGTTGCCGCCGGCCGCGCGGGTGGCGAAGCCGAGGGTGTCGCGCAGGCCCATCATGCGCGGGTGTCGGCGGCCAGCGCGCCGTCTTCCATGCTCAGCCGGCGTCGCGCGCGGCTGCCCATGCCGGGGTCATGGGTGACCACGATCAGGGTCACGCCGCCGGCGTTGAGCTCTTCGAGCAGGCGGGTGACCTCCTCGCCGGTGGCGCGGTCGAGGTTGCCGGTGGGCTCGTCGGCGAGCAGCATCGCCGGCTGCAGGATGGTGGCGCGGGCGATGGCGACGCGCTGGCGCTGGCCGCCGGAGAGCTGGTCGGGGCGGTGGTCGGCACGCTCGGCGAGGCCGAAATCCTTGAGCGTGCGCGCGACCCGCGTCTTGCGCTCGCGCGGGGCGATGCCGGCGAGCATCAGCGGCAGCGCGATGTTCTCCTCGGCGGTGAGGCGTGGCACGAGGTGAAAGCTCTGGAACACGAAGCCGATGCGTTCGCGGCGCACCCGCGCCTGCTCGTCGGCGTCCAGCGTGGTCACGTCGCGCCCCTCCAGTCGGTAGTGGCCGGCGTCGGGGCGGTCGAGCAGGCCGAGCAGGTTGAGCAGGGTGGATTTGCCGGAGCCGGAGGGGCCCATCACCGCGACGTATTCGCCGGCGTCGATGCGCAGATTCACCGCGTTGAGCGCGTGCACCGTGCTGTCGCCGAGCTGGAAGATGCGCTCGATGGCGTCGAGTTCGATCTGCGCCATGGGCGTCAGCGCGGCGCGGCGGCGGGGTCCGGCGTGACCCGGGCGCCGGCCTGGACGCCGTCGCGCTCGAGCGAGGTCACGATGCGGTCGCCGGCGGCGAGCCCGTCGCGCACTTCGGTGTATTCCCAGTTGGCCACGCCGGGGGTGACGGGGCGTTCTTCGAGCGTGCCCGCCGCGGCGTCGTAGCGCAGCACCGAGTTGCCCTCGCGCAGCGCGGCGGTGGGGATGCGCAGGGCGTCGGCCTGCACCTGCAGGATTACTTCGGCGTCGGCGCTGTAGCCGACGAGCAGCCCGCGGGCCTGCGCCGGGTCGTCGAAATCGACTTCGACATCCACCGTGCGGGCCTGCTTTTCGATCGCCAGCACGTAGGGCGCGATGCGCCGCACCGTGCCGGGGAAGGTCTGGCCGGGCAGGGCGTCGAGGGTGATGCGCACCGGCTGGCCGGGGCGGATCTTGGGCGCGTCGACTTCGTCCATCGGCGCCTTGACGTAGAGACAGGTCTCGTCGATCAGGTCGATCGCCGGCGGGGTGGCCACGCCCGGCGGCGAGGGGGTGGTGTATTCGCCGAGCTTGCCTTCGATCTTGGCGACGGTGCCGGCGAAGGGCGCGACCAGCACGCTGCGCGCGGTGTTGGTGGCGGCGGCGTCGACCTGCGCCTGCGCGGTGGCGATGTCGGCGCGCGCGGTGAGGCAGGCGGCCTGGCGGGCGGTGGCCTCGGTGTCGGCCTTGTCGGCGGCCGAGGCGGAGACGAAGCCGCGGGCGTGCAGGCGGCGCTGGCGGGCGGCCTCCTGCGCGGCGTTGGCGGCGACGCTACAGGCTTCGACAACGCGTTTTTGCGCCGTGGCGCGCTGGCGCTCGGCGAGGGTGACCTGGGCGGCCTGATCGTCGTTCCACAGCCGCATCAATACTTGCCCGGCGGTGACGGTGTCGCCCTCCTTGACGCCGATGTACTCGATGCGCCCGCCGCTGATGGTCGACAGCTTGGCGCGTCGGCAGGCTTCGATCTCGCCCGCGCGGGTGTTCGACACGGTGGCTTCGACGGTGCCGCGGTCGACCTGCGCCAGCGCAACCGGCAGCGGGTCGGGGCGCCTGGCCCACCACAGGGCGGCCGCGGCGGTGACGATGACGATGGCAATGACGGGATAGCGCGTGCGCATGGGAGCGGGGGCGATTCGACAGGGGCTCCCATGATCGCGCGCGGCGCCAGCCGGTGCAACCGGGCGAAGTGTCGCAGTGGGGCGGCGCTCAGCCGGCGTTGAGCTCGCGCACGATGCACCACTGCCCGTCGCGCAGGACGAGGTCGAGCTGCTTGCGGCTGACCTCGCGGTAGTTGGCCGAGCGGTAGTGCTGTTCGAAGCGTACCTGTGCGGTGCGGCCGGCGTAAGTGACCGTGAGATCGCGCAGGGCGACGGCGATCGCCCCGCGCTTGCCGGCGATGCGGCGCGTGCGTTGCTGCGTCCAGGCGGCCGGCGCGAGCCCGTCCTCGGGCGTGAAGGCGGTGTCGTAGTGGGCGAGGTAGGCCGGCATGTCCTTGCGCGACCAGGCGTCGGCCCAGGCATGCACGCGGGCGCGAATGGCGTCGCGCGGATCGGGGGCGGGCGGCGTGGTCGTGGCGACGGCCTGCGCGGGGGTGTCGGGCAGGGCAGGGGCGTCGCTCTGTGCAGGGGCGACAGCCTGTGCGGGAGCGTCGGGCAGGACGGGGGCGGCCATCGCTTCGGGCGCGGCCTCGGGCGCCGGCGGGGTGGGCGATGCGGCGGGGGGCGGGGGGGGTGCCAAGGGCGGTTCGACGGCGGCTTCGGCGAGCGCGGCCAGCGGCACTTTGGGCGCCGGTGCGTCGTCGATGTGGGCGGCGCGGACCAGCACCTGAACCAGGTCCTGCTGCTCGAGCAGTCGCGTCGGGGCGGCTTCGAGCTCGCCCAGCGCGGTGCGGCCGTTGATGTTGCGCAGGTCGAAGCGGGCCTTGGCGGCAAGCAGCGCGCGCGCGACATAGGCCGGGTGCTCGGCTTCGGCGTTGAGGGCGAGCAGGTGGAGCGGGGTGTTGCCTTGCGCGTCGGGGGTGTCGGGGTTGGCGCCGGCGGTGAGCAGCGTGGCCACCAGCGCCTCGTCGCCGCGCTGGACGGCGTGATGCAGTGCGGTGCGCCCGTGCATTTCGGGGCGGGCGTCGGTCTGGTCGACATCGGCGCCGGCGGCAAGCCGTGCGTGCAGGGTTTCGCGGTCGCCGCAGGCGGCGGCGTCGACGAGGCTCGGGCGACTGATGCGTGGCGGGCAGCGGACCATTGCAACCGTCACTTGCGGTGCGCGCGCGGGGGTGGCCGTTGTGTGCTCGGCGGGGGGCTCGGCATGCGCGAGCACGAGAAGGAGGGCGACGATGGCGCCGGCGAGAAGCATGCCGACAAAGAACCAGACAACGCCGGGCAGGCGATCAAGCAGGGTCGGGGTGGGGTGTTCCATGAGCCGGCCGCGAGGCGGGAGTGGTGCAAAGCTACATTGTATCCCGTTGGCGTTATTTGGCCCTCGTGGCGGGGGGCCGAGGATGCAAGAATTTACGTCGGACGGGGGCGCGGGCTCAGCGGTACTGCGGGTAATTCTCGCGATAGAGGCGTTCGAGTTCGCGTTTTTCGTTGGCCAGGCGTTGTTGGGCGAGGCGGGCGTTGCGGGCGTCTTCGGCGGCGCGCTCGCGGCGGGTTTGCTCGACGCGGCGCAGGGCTTCGCGCTCGCGTGCTTTTTCTTCGCGCTCGCGGGCGCGCTGGTAGGCTGCGGAGTCGCGGTCGAGGCGGGCTTTGGTGGCGGCGATGTCGCGCTCGCGCTGGCGCGCCTCGGCGTCTCGCGCGCGTTGTTCGCGGGCGGCCTGGGACTGGCTGCTGCGGGCGTCGAATTCGTGCGCACGCTGGTCCAGCGTGAGGCGTGCGATCTCGGCCTGCTGGCGGGCCAGCGCGGACTCGTGTTCGAGGATCATTTCGGTGATGGTGCGCTGGTGCCACATGCTGGCGCCGGTGTAGCCGCCGGCGAAGGCGAGCGCGATGAGCAGCCAGCGTGCCCATGCGCTGGGCGGGGACTCCAGTGCGGGCTCGGCGGCGGTGACGTCGGCGGCGGCCGGCTGGGCGTTGCGCAGTTTGGCATCGTAGCTGGCCCGGCTGGCGGGGTCGATGAGGGTGTCGAAGGCGTCCTTCATCAGGCGCAGCGTGCCGGGGTCGGTGCCGCGGTCGCGCTGGCGCAGCAGTAAGGCGTAGGCGGCCTTGATGATTTCCGGTTCAGCGTGGGCGCTGACCTGCAGGACGTCGTACAAGGTGCGGGTTGTGTTCATGGCAAGTGCGCCAGCGACGGGTCGCGCCGCTGGGTGGTGGTCATAGTTTACTTGTTCGGCTTGTTCCACGAATCCTTGAGCGTCACGGTGCGATTGAACACCGGTGCGCCGGGGCGGGTGTCGTGGCGGTCGGCGATGAAGTAGCCGTGGCGCTCGAACTGGAAGCGCGATTCGGCGGCGACGCTGGCCAGCGCGGGTTCGAGTTGGGCGGTGATGCAGCGCTTGGCGTCGGGGTTGAGGTCGTCGAGGAAGTCGCGCTCCAGCCCTTCGGCGTCGCCCTCGCGGCGCTGGCCGGGGAAGGGGTAGGCGAAGAGGCGGTCGTAGAGGCGCACGTCGGCGGTGCACGCGTGGGCGACGCTGACCCAGTGCAGGTTGCCCTTGACCTTGTAGGTGTCGGCGCCGGGGGTGCCGGACTTGGAGTCGGGGAAGTATTCGCAGGTGACGGCGACGATGTTGCCGTCGGCGTCTTTCTCGCAGCCGGTGCATTCGACGACGTAGCCGTAGCGCAGGCGCACGCGGTTGCCGGGGTAGAGGCGGCGGAAGCCTTTGATGGGCACTTCCATGAAGTCTTCGCGCTCGACCCACAGCTCGCGCGTGATCGGCATTTCGCGCTGGCCGAGTTCGGGCTTGAGCGGGTGGTTGGGGGCGAAGCATTGTTCGCTCTGCCCTTCGGGGTAGTTGGTGATGATCAGCTTGAGCGGGTCGAGCACGGCGACGCGGCGTTCGGCGGCGTCGTTGAGGTGCTCGCGCATGCACTCTTCGAGCACGCTCATGTCGATCCAGCTGTCCGACTTGGAGACACCGATGCGTTCGGCGAAGCGGCGGAAGCCTTCGGCGCTGAAGCCGCGCCGGCGGGCGCCGACGAGGGTCGGCATGCGCGGATCGTCCCAGCCGTCGACGTGGCCCTCGTCCACCAGCTGCACCAGCTTGCGCTTGGAGAGCACGACGTAGGTCAGGTTGAGGCGCGCGAACTCGATCTGGCGCGGCAGCGGGCGGGGGAAGAAGCCGCCGTCGGCGAGCTGTTCGAGCAGCCAGTCGTAGAACGGGCGCTGGTCTTCGAACTCCAGCGTGCACAGCGAGTGGGTGATGTGCTCGATGGCGTCTTCGATCGGGTGGGCGAAGGTGTACATCGGGTACACGCACCAGGCGTCGCCGGTGCGGTGGTGGCGGGCGTGGCGGATGCGGTAGATGGCCGGGTCGCGCAGGTTGATGTTGGGCGAGGCCATGTCGATCTTGGCGCGCAGGATGTGCGTGCCGTCGGGGAACTCGCCGGCCTGCATGCGCGCGAACAGGTCGCGGTTCTCCTCGATGCTGCGGCTGCGGTAGGGGCTGTCCTTGCCGGGCTCGGTGAGCGTGCCGCGGTAGGCGCGCATCTCATCGGCCGACAGCGAGTCCACGTAGGCCTTGCCGGCATCGATCAGATGCTCGGCCGCGGCCAGCATGCGCGGGAAATAGTCCGACGCGAAGTACAGGTGTTCGCCCCAGTCAAAGCCCAGCCATTGCACCGACTCGATGATGGCGTCGACATATTCCTGCTCTTCCTTGGTGGGGTTGGTGTCGTCAAAGCGCAGATGGCAGACACCGCCCAATTCTTCAGCCAGACTGAAGTTCAGACAAATTGATTTGGCATGGCCGTAGTGCAGATAGCCGTTGGGCTCCGGTGGAAAGCGCGTCTCCACGCGTCCGCCCCAGTGACCGGCGCGCTGGTCTGCCTCGATGGCGTTGCGGATGAAGTTCGGGCTGCTGCGGGGCGGATCGGTATCGGGGGCGCGGGACATCGGCTGGGCGGAGAAAAGACGAAAAGCGAAATTGTAGCCGAACGGGCCGGTTTTTCAGTCGTTGGAGCGATTGATGCGGTATGCGTGGCGCGATTCCCTGCCAAGGGTTTGCGCATCGAGGCGACGGGGGTCGATACTCTTTCTGGGGTGGTGCGACATACAACTAAAGGCGTCGCCGTTTGTGCCGATAGTCCGGATTGAGCCATAAAAGGTATGGACATCCGGGGGGAGCCCGACGTGCAATGTCGGGGCCTTGCAGCGGATGGCGCGAAAGTAACGAGAGGGGTTGATACGTTGAAAGCAGACAGGCGCGCGCTCTTCGTGCTGATGACGGCGTTGCCGTTGCTGGGCGGGGCGGCCGAGACCGATCCGTTGGATTTTTCGCTCGGCGAACTGGTGACCCAGGAGGTGATCACGGTCGCCCGGAAACGGCAGGAAATCGGCAACGTTGCGGCAGCGGTGCACGTGGTCAGCGCCGAAGACATCGAGCGGATGGGGGTCACCACCCTGCCGGACGCGCTGCGTCTGGTGCCGGGGGTGCATGTCGCTGCGAGCAGCAACAACCGCTGGGCGGTGTCGGTGCGCGGCTTCAACGGTCGCTTCGCCAACAGTCTGCTGGTGATGGTCGATGGACAGACCGTGTATTCGCCGCTGTTCTCCGGCACCTTCTGGGAGGCGCTGGACATTCCGCTGGCCGAGGTCGACCGCATCGAGGTGATTCGCGGCCCCGGCGCGTCGATCTGGGGGGCGAACGCGGTCAACGGCATCGTCAACATCATCACCAAGTGGGCGCGCGCGACGCAGGGGCGAGAGCTTGGCTTCACCGCGGGCACGGTCGACAAGGCGCGGGTATATGCCCGCCAGGGCGGCGCGCTCGATGAGGGGCACTACCGCGTGAGCTATCACGGCCGCGCGCGGGGGGCGTCGTATCGGCTCGGCGGTGGTGACGGCGAGGACCGCTGGCGCACCCACCGGCTGGGGTTGCGCATGGAGCGCTTTCTCGGCGGGATCGGCGAAGTCAGCCTGACCGCGGACGTGCATCGCAACGATAGCGAGGACTACTGGAACGTGCCCGACGTGAGTTCGCCGACGCTGGTGACCGGCACGCCACTGCTGCAGCGCGATCAGGGCGCGGGGCTCACCGCCCGGTTGAGCCGGATTTTCGACGATGGCAGTGAGTGGTCGCTGCAGGGGAGTGTCCAGTACATCGACAAGGCCGTTGGCGACTTGCTCCACGAGACACGTCACAGCGTGGATGTGGATGGACAGTACCGCTTCTCGCGCGGCCGGCACGACCTGATTGTGGGCGCCGGCGTACGTTACAACGATCAGACGGTGGTGGGCAGCGACTTCTTTCAGGTCGACAACGCCAACAGCCGCTTCGGTCTTGTGAGCGCCTTTGTGCATGACGAAATCGCGCTGCTGCCCGAGACGCTGACGCTGACCGCCGGGCTCAAGTTCGAGCACCACAGCTGGACCGGCAACGAGTGGCAGCCCAATGTGCGCATGGCCTGGCAGCTGGCGCGCAATCACATGCTGTGGGGCGCGGTGTCGGAAGCATCGCGTACGCCGGCGCGGGTCGAGTTCGACATGAGCTACGCGCCGCTGGCCATACCCGCCAGCACGCCACCGGTGACGGCCTTGCCCAAATTGACCCGCTTCAGCAATGCCGAATCCCTGCGCGCCGAGCGCATCCGCGCCTACGAGGTGGGGTATCGCGGGCAGCCAAGCCCGACCACGCACGTTGACGTGACGGCCTTTCTGAACCGCTATCGGCATCTCCGCTCGCTGGTGTCCGGCAGCATTTATCCCGCTGGCGGATGGCTGGTGGTCGACAACATGCTGGCCTTCAACACGCATGGCACCACCGGCGGGCTGGAGGCTTCGCTTGACTGGCAGCCGTCCACACGCTGGCGGACGCGGTTGACCTACACGCACCTGGATACCCGCGTGGATTCGACGGGTACGTCGCTGGGAGATTCGGCGAGCGCTTTCTACATGCAGCGCGTGCCCAGGGATCAATTCGGTGTTCACGTGACCTGGAAACCCCGCACCGGCCACGCCGTGGATGCGATGCTGCGGCATGTGGCCGAAACGGTCTATTCGGAGACGGGGCGTCAGCCGGTGGCGGCCTATACCGAGCTCGATCTTCAGTACGGCTGGCGTGTTTCACCAACGCTCACCTTGTCGATCACGGGGCGCAACCTGCTCGATGCCCGGCACGCTGAGTTCGACCGCGATTACATGCCCGCCGCGGTACGCGAAGTCGAACGCAGTGTGCATTTTTCCGCGCAGTGGGCGCTCGATTAAAGGCACACGCTGCGCGACTTATGACCTTTCTCAACCGACCGGCATGGCATCGGCTTTAGTCTGCTGGCATTGTGTTGCCAACAGACTTCGCTGGGTAGCCGCGCCCCAATCATGACCATGAAATTTTCCAGACCGGCCCTGTGGATGGCCTTTGCGAGTGGCTTGAGCGCCGGCCCGGCGATGGGCGCGCACGAACTGCTCGATCTCAGTCTCGAGGAGCTCAGCTCGGTCGAGGTTGTCTCGGTATCGCGCAAGGCGCAGCGCCTCGCGGACACGCCGGCTGCGGTCACCGTGTTGACCCGCGACGATATCCGGCGCAGCGGTGCGCAGTCGATTCCTGAAGTCTTGCGCCAGGTGCCCGGGGTGCAGGTGGCGCGCATCGGATCCGGCCGATGGGCGGTCAGCGTGCGCGGCTTCAACAACCGCTTCTCGTCCAAGCTGCTGGTGCAGGTGGATGGGCGCAGCGTGTATTCGCCGCTGTTCTCCGGGGTGATCTGGGAGAGCCTCAATCTGATGCTCGAGGATGTCGAGCGGATCGAAGTGGTGCGCGGGCCCGGGGCATCGCTGTGGGGGGCCAACGCGGTCAACGGGGTGATCAATATCGTCACCCGCCGGGCCAGCGCAACCCTCGGCAGCCTGGTACGTCTGTCGGTCGATGACACCGGCCGCGCGGAAGCCGCGGTCCGGCAGGGGGTGGAACTCGACAGCGGGGCGGCGATGCGTCTTTACGCCCGCAGCGTCAATCGCGCCCCTTTTGAAATGGCGGACGGCAGCAGCGCGCGCGACGAACAGTCGGGTTGGCGCGCGGGTTTTCGCGTCGATTCGCCGGGCGTCGACCGCTGGCGTGTCGACGGCGAAGTCTTTCGGCAGCGCAGCCCCGAAGTGGTCGTGCTGCCGGTCGTCGGGACGCTGGATTCGAATTTCGATTACGAGGGCGCGCATCTGAGCGCGCACCGCGGCGGCACCTGGCTGGGCGGCGACACCTCGCTCAGAGCCTCGCTCGATTACACCCGCATGTCCTTGAGCGCCAACGTCGAGACCGAGGTCACCGGCGCCGACATCGACTTCCAGCATCGTCTGCCCCTGGTCGGCCGTCACGAGTGGATCTGGGGTCTCGGCCTGCGCTACCAGCACAGCGAAACCGCAGCCCAGCCGGTGCCGCTGAGCTTTTCGCCGGCGGTGAGCAATCTGCAGACCTTCAGCGCCTTCGTGCAGGACGAGATCACGCTGGTGCCCAAGCGCTGGCGGCTGAGTGCGGGGGCGCGGCTCGAAGCGCGCAACACCACCCGGCCCGAGCTGCAGCCCAGTGTGCGGCTGCTGTGGACCCCCACCAACCGGGACAGCGTGTGGTGGCACTGGTCGCGCGCCGCGCGCACGGCTTCGCTGGGGGAACTGCACGCGCGCTTCGTGCTCGGTTTCGGCCCCTATCCGCCGTTCCCGCAAGCGGCGACGGTGGCCGTGCCCAACAGCGCGCTGGGTTCCGAGCACCTCAACGCGCTCGAGTTCGGCTTCCGGCACCAGATGGAAACCGGCTACGTCGAAGCGGTCGCGTTTCGTCACCGCTATACCGACCTGATTTCCAATGGTTTCGGGCGCGTCAATTTTGCCGGCACCTTTCCGCCCGCGCCCGACATCGAGCTGATCCGGGGCAACAATGCCGCCGCCGTCGCCGAGGGGCTG
Source organism: Rhodocyclaceae bacterium (assembly GCA_020445945.1). Lineage (GTDB taxonomy): Bacteria > Pseudomonadota > Gammaproteobacteria > Burkholderiales > Rhodocyclaceae > Nitrogeniibacter. The sequence goes on along the minus strand of JAGRFQ010000045.1, from coordinate 1,463 downwards.
GAGCTCGGCCTGGATGCCGCCATCAACCGCCATGTGCGCCTCGGTGCGGCCTACACCCTGATGCGGGTGGCCTACGACACCCGCGGCGACGCGGTGCAGGTCGCCGCCGACGCCGACCGCGCCAATCGCAACGCCAACCACTGGCTGGTGCTCACCGCCCACTTCGATCTGCCCGCACAACAGTGGGTGGATGTGCAGTGGCGCTATGGCGGCGCATTGCGTGCGCAGCCCGCGCCGGGGGTCGATTCCTACGCGGTGACCGACCTGCGTTACGCGCGCCAGCTCAATCCCGCGCTCGAACTGTCGCTGACCATCACCAACCTGTTCGACGAGCGTCACACCGAATTCAGTTCCGACTACTTCCCATCGCCCTACGCCTACGATGGGCGGCGCGTGGTGCTGACCGGACGGTGGCAGTTCTGACCATGGTCGCACGCCTCGTGCTCCTCCTCGCGCTGTGTCTGTCGGTGGCCGGCCCGCTCCGCGCCGCGCCGACGGAATACCAGCTCAAGGCGGTGTTCCTGCTCAACTTCGCGCGCTACGCCACGTGGCCGGCGACGGCCCTGCCGGACGCCGCGCCGATCGAGATCTGCGTGCTCGGGCGCGACCCGTTCGGGATTCACCTGAAGGGGCTCGAAGCGCGTCAGGCGCAGGGGCGGGCGGTCAAGGTGCGCTACCCCGACACCGTCGAGGCGGCGGCCGGTTGCGCGGTGGTTTTTGTCGCCGCCTCCGAGCAACGTCGCCTCAACGCCCTGCTGCGCGAAATGGCCTACACGCCGACGCTCACGGTCAGCGACATCGACGGCTTCGTCGAGGCCGGCGGGAGCATCGGCTTCGTTACCGAGGACGATCGCATCCGCTTCGACATCAACCGCACCACCCTGGCCCGCGACGACATCAAACTCAGCGCCCAGCTGCTGAAACTCGCGCGCCGGCTCATCGGCCGGCCGGAGCGCTGACATGGCTGCCTATCGCGACCGCTCTCTCGGCCACAAGCTGCGCAGCATCGTGCTGGCCGGCATCGCCGTGGCGCTGGTGATCAGCTTTGTCGCCATCGGGGTCAGCGAGGTGCGTCAGGAAGTTGCCGGCATCCAGGGGCGCGCCAACATCTACGCCGAACTGGTGGTTGAAAACGGCTCCGCGCCGATGCGCTTCGAGGACGCCGGCAGCGCCGAACGCCTGCTCGGCTCGCTGCGCTTTGTCGAAGAGATCCGCGCCGCGGTCTTGCTGCGCGCCAACGGCGAGGTGTTCGCCTCCTATCCGGCCACGCTGACCGCCGAGGCGGACCGCCGCATCGAACTGACCGCCGCGCGCGATGCGCTCCAGGGCACCTGGGCCTTTCCGCGCTATCTGCGCGCCTGGCCGGCGCGCCACGATAGCGAACAGCTTGCGGTGGAGGTGCTCGAAATCTCGCTCGACAACATGGTCAGCGAGCTTGCCGAGTGGATGCTGCTTGAGCTGGG
>JAGRFQ010000008.1 GCA_020445945.1 Rhodocyclaceae bacterium | reverse complement strand
CGTCGCGGTCGCCGTGCAGCATCAGTGCGTCATAGCCGAACGCTTTCTGGTTGAGCCACGCCGTGAGCAGCACCGACACCACCAGCCCGACCCCCGGAATCAGCCAGAACGGCAGCGACACCACCAGCCCGACCACGAACACCACCACCGCGACCAGCGCATTGACGGCGCTGCCCGCGGTGGTGCCGCCGCGGCGCATTTCGACATCGCCATAGCGCACGACGGCAACCTTCTCGAGCATCATCGGCAGGGACACCACGGCCACCAGCAGCGCCGAGGTCACGTAGATCAACGGCAGGAACAGCACCGTGAGCGCGATCTTGACCAGCACCAGCAACGCCGCGGCGCCCAGTTCGGAGCTGCTGAGCCGGTCCGCGGCCCAGGTCCAGCTGTTGATGGCCGCCATCACGGCATCGACCATAGGCTGCCAGAACAGCACCCCGACGATCACCCACGCCAGCATCGCCACCAGGGTGGGCCACACCAGATGCCACAACACCCCGCGCTCGGTGAGACTCTTCACCGCCCGCGCATAGGCCACAAAAATGTCCTTCATACGTCCGTCATGCCTACCTGTGATTCGGCGCGCGCAGGCGCCATGTATGGCCTCCGCCGGGCGAGCCGTGGCCGCCGGCGGAAGATTTCCCTGAAGATTGTAGCGCGGTCGCCCTTTTTCCGGCGGCGCGCCCGGGCCAGCGTGGACCGCACCCACGCGCCGACAGTTCCACCCCCGCGTCGCGGCGCGCCTCAGTCGCGGGCGGCCTCCACGCCGGTCGCCTGCGCCGCACCGGCCGGCTCGACCGGCAGCCACAGCGCGAACACCACCCCGCCCGCCTCGGCGTTGCGGGCCGAGATTTCGCCGCCGTGACGGTCGACAATCTGCCTGCAGATGGCCAGCTGCAGGCCGGGATTGTCGGTCCCGGCATCGATCTGCGCACCGAAGCCGAGCGGGTCGAACACCGCCGCAAGGCGCGCTTCGCTCAACGCCTCGCCGGCATCGCACACCTGCACCGCGATCCCCGGCCCCGCCGCGCCATCGCGCCGCCGACCGCTCTGGCAGCGCAGGCGCAGCACCAGGTGCGCACCGGTGGGCGAACGCCGGCTGGCGTGGGTCAACAGCGCGAGCAGCAGCCGCTCGACCAGGCCGGCGTCCATCGCCACCCCGCCGCGCACCTGGATCTGCGTCTCCAGCCGCTGTCCGCGCGCCGCCAGCGGCTCGGCCATGCGCTGCGCCAGCGACGACACCAGCCCGGCGAGATCGACCTTGCACATCGACAGATCCCACTCGCCCGACTGCAAGGCCGTGAGCAGCGCCAGATCGTCGACAAAAGCGCCCAGCTCTTCGGCGCTGCCGCGGATCCGGGCAAGGTGCTTGCGCAACTGGGCCTCGTTGCCGGGGCCGAGGCGCAACGCGAGGCTGGCAAAGGCAAGCACCGCATGCAGCGGGGTGCGCAGCTCATGCGACACATTGGCCACAAAGCGATCCTTGGCGTGATTGGCTCGGTCGGCGTTGTCGCGCGCGGCGGCCAGATCGCGCGACTGCGCGCTCAGCAGCGCCGCAAGCTGGGCGTGGTGCAGCTCGCGGGCCTGGGTGTCGGCATGGCGCGCGGAGACATCGCGCACACACGCCAGCACCACCGGCCGGCCATCGACATCGCCGCGATGGACGCAAATCTCGGCCCGGTAGCGCCCCCCGTCCGCGCGCTTGAGTTCGGTTTCAAAGCGCCGCGCATGGGGCGCCGGCGCGCCCAGCAGTGCCATGATCGGCGCCACCGGCACTGCCCGCCGGCACGTCGGCGAATCGAAGGCCGGGAGCGCATCACGCGCCACGCCGAGCAGCACGCACGCCGCGTCGTTGGCCGCCAACACACTGCCGTCGGCCTCCAGCACCAGCACGCCATCGACGGCCGCATCGACCGCCGTCCGATACCACACGCCGGCCGCCGCCGGGGCCGCCGAACGACGCAGCCAGGTCCGCCGGACCGCGCTCACCAGCACCGGCACGACGCACATTGCCGCCCCGTCGAGCCAGTGAACCTGAGCCGACTGCGCCACCACCACCCCGGCCCCGACAACGCCGAGCGCAAGCGCCTGCCACGGCACCAGCCACAGCGCCGCCAGCGTGACGGCAGCCAGCGCCACGCTCTGTGGTTGCCCCAGAAAATGAGCGGCCAAAGCCACCGCGAGCAGCGCAACGCCGAGCCCGGCGCCTGCCCGCCATCCCCGACCCGGCAGCCACTTCACGGAATGCTCCGCTGACGCATGCATTGCTTTGCGCTCCTCCGATAACGGCCTCGCTATGGCGAAAGGCTTAGTGTCTCCCCCGCACTGTACGCCCAAAGCATTTTTTCCAGCTAGCGCAATGGCATAGCCGGCACATTATTTAACGGGGGCGCCCCTGCCAGATCTTACCGAGTCGTTTCACCGACACCGGCATCGGCGTCTTGAGCGCCTGCGCGAACAGCCCGACCCGCAGCTCTTCGAGCAGCCAGCGGAAGTCCTCCAGAAACGGATCGTCCACGCCGGCCCTGCGGCTGGCGATCCACTCGCGGTCGAAGTCGCGGTAGAGCCCCTGCCAGTCGCGCTGCAGCGCGGCATCGCGCTCGGGGTTGTCGCGCAGCTTATCGAGCCGCACGCTGACCGCCTTGAGATAGCGCGGGTAGTGAGTCAGCCGCTCGAAGGCGATCGCGCTGATGAAGCCGGTCGGGAGCAGCGCGTCGAGCTGGGCGCGCACATCGTCCACCACCGCCGGGTACGCCTTGAGCCCGCCCAGCCGACGCTCGATGGCGGCGCGCTCGGCGAGGATCGCGTCTACATGCCGCAGCAGCTCCTGCGCCACCAGGGTGATCCGCGTGCGCGCCGCCGCGATGCGCGCGGCAAAGGCCTCGGCGTCCGCCGGCAAGGGCTCGCCGAGGCAGGTGCGCATCAGGGTCGCGCGCACCAGTTCGTCCTGCAACTGCTGCTCGCTGCCCAGCGTGGCGTAGCGCAGCGCGACTTCGCGCAGCCCGCCGAGGCGGCGCACCGCCTTGACCTGATCCTTGAGGTTCAGCGCAAACAGGCGCACCAACCCGTCGCGATGCACCCGCGCGGCCTCCTCCGGGGTGTCGAAAGGGCGCAGCGCCACCGCGTCGCCCTCGTCGCACAGCGCCGGAAAACCGACCACCTCGCGCCCGCCCACCCGCAGTTCGAGCAGCTCCGGCAAGGGGCCGAAGGTCCACGCGGTGAAGGTTTCCTCCGCCGTGGTCGCGGCCGGCCCGGCCGCCTCCGCCTTCGCCTCGGGGGCGCTCTCGACACGCACCTGCGCCGCCTCGAAGGCCGCCGCGATCTGGCCGTGGAAGCGCCCGCGCAGCTCGGCCAGATTGCGCGACTGGGCCATCACCCGGCCATGCGCGTCGACCACCCGGAAGTTCATGAAGCAGTGCGGATTCAGATTCTCCGGGCGGAAGGATTCGAGCGGCAGCTTGAGGCTCACGCGGGTCTCGACGAAGCCCTGCAGCGCCTTGAGCAGCGGCGCATCGTCGGTCCATTCGCCGGCCGCCACCGCATCGATGAAGGCGGCCACGCTGTCGGCCATCGGCTGGAGGCGGTGACGATGTTTTTGCGGCACGGTGCGCAGCAGCGCCTGCACTTTTTCTTCGAGCAGCCCCGGCACCAGCCACTCGCAGCGCGCGGCGGGGATCTGGTTGAGCATCGCCAGCGGCACGCTGAGGGTCACCCCGTCGTCGGCCTCGCCCGGCGCGTGCACATAGTGCAGCGCGAGCGGCTGGCCGAACACGGCCATCGTGGCCGGAAAGCGCTCGGTGGTGATGCCCTCGGCCTCGTGGCGCATCAACTGCTCGCGGTCGAGGTGGAGCAGCTTCGGCGCGGCCTTCTCCGCCGCCTTGCGCCAGCGCTCGAAGCTCGCCAGATCGACCACCTCGGCCGGAATGTGGGCGTCGTAGAAGGCCTCGATCAGCGCGTCGTCGACCAGCACGTCGGGGCGGCGCGCCTTGTGCTCCAGGCGCTCGATCTCCCGGACCAGGCGCAGGTTGTGCTGGAGGAAGGGCATGCGCCGGGCACGCGCTTCGTCGATCTGGCCGCCGACCAGCCCGTCGCGGATCAGCAGCGTGCGGCACAGCGCCGGGTCGGTGTCGCGGTAGCCCACCGCGCGGCGCGCGTAGAGCACCACGCCGTGCAGGGTGCCGCGCTCCCAGGCGCGCACGCTGCCGGCGGACTTGGACCAGTGCGGCTCGAACACCTGCCGCTTGAGCAGGTGCGCGCCCACCGCTTCGAGCCATTCCGGCTCGATCCGCGCGAGGCAGCGGCCGAACAGGCGCGAGGTGTCGACCAGCT
>JAGRFQ010000110.1 GCA_020445945.1 Rhodocyclaceae bacterium | reverse complement strand
ACCCGAAAGACCGCAACGCGGTCGAAGTGGGGCAGGACGCGGAGATTCGGTTCAGCGCCTTCGACCGGCGCACCACGCTGCCGGTCAAGGGCAAGGTCACGGTCATCTCCGCCGACCGCGTGCTCGATCCGGTCAGCCAGCAGCCCTACTACAAAACCGCGATCGCGCTGACCGAAGATCCATCCGTCAAGCTCGACGGCGCGATCCTGCACCCCGGAATGCAGGCCGAAGCGGTCATCATCACCGGCGCCCGCACCGTGCTGAGCTATCTCGTGGCGCCCCTGACGCGCAGTTTCAACCGCTCGTTTCGCGAAGAGTAGCCCCCCGAACATGGCCACCAAAAAGAAGACCGACGCATCCCGGCAAGGCAAGCGCAGCCGCAATGACAAGATCGCGCGGCGCAAGCGCGCGCTCACCGCCGCCTGCGAGCGCCTGCTTCAGTGCAGCGTTGCCAGCGTCGACTATCCCGGCGGACGCAACCGCGAATCGCTGCGCATGGTGCTCGACAACGGTGAAACCGTGATCGCCACGCGGCGCAACGCGGCGCATCTTGCGTCCGTCGAGGTGCGCACGCTGCGTGCGCTCAACGCCCACCGGGCGCCTGCCCCGGCCCTGCTGGCGACGGACAACGACCGGATTCTGCTGCAGGAAGCGCTCCGCGGTCAGCGCCTCTCGCTGGCCCTGAAAACGGCCGACGAGGCACAGGCCGAGCGGCTGCTGTCGTCGGCCCTGACCGGTTTGCATCTGGCCCAGCGCGCGGCCAGCGCCGAGGGCCTGGAGCGCTATGTGGCGGCCCTGGGCACCGACGATGCGTGGATCAACGCGCTGATCGACCGGCCGCGCATCATTGGCGATTACCTCGGGGTTGCCGCGCCGGCGTTCGACCGCGCGGCGGTGTGCCGTCAGTTGAGCGTGCCCGCGCCACGCTTCGTCAAATGGGACGCCCGTCCGGGCAACGCCTACGTGGTGGCCGACGGCACCGTGTTCTGGTTCGATTGGGAGCACGCGGGCAAGCGCAACGCACTCGACGACATGGCCTGGCTGCTCGGTGACGAGTACGTGCCGGACTATCCGGCCATGGAGCAGCGCCTGATCGACACCTTCGCCGGCCAGTTCGCCGACGCGCTCGATGCCGATGCCGCGCGCGCCTATCTGTACACCTACGGCAGCTTTCACATGGTGGTCAGGCTGGCGCTGATCCTCAAGTACAAAGCGGATGACTGGTGGGACCTCGACTACTGCATCGACCGCGACAAGGTCGGCATCACGCTGCTGTGCGCCCAGCGCATCTGCCTGCGTGGCGCGCGGTGGTCCGGCCGCAGCCCGCATCTCGCCGCGCTGGCGCCGTGGTTTCGCGCACTCGGCGAGCGCATCGAGCGCCTGTAATCGCGTCGTGCCCTACAGCGTGAAGCGCGCGTAGTCGTTGTCCGTTGGCAGCCCCTGCACCGCCCACAACTGCCCCGTGGCCGGCTGCATGATCGCTGCGCCGCAGGTTTCCATTTCGGTCGGTGGGGTGGCGCGCACGCAGATGACCGGATCGCGGGTGAGGGCCATCAGCGCCTCGCCGCGGATTGCGCCGTGCGCCAGCAGCGCGGCGGCGCGGGCGAGGCGGGCCTCGCTGGAGGCTTGCGAGTCCGGCGCGCGCGGGCGGCAGCGCGCGAGGGTGTGCGGGTCGAGGCAGTGATTGCTGTGCACCAGCGCGTCGGCGCCGCTGCGCGTGATGTGGCAGTGGCCGGGCATGGCTTCCACGTTGATGCCGATGCCGTGCTTGTCGAAGAGCTGAAAATTGTGCGCGCCCATCAGCGTGGCCCCGGTGATGCATGCCAGCGCGTCGTCGATGTCGGTCTGCGCCAGCGCCTTGCGCACCACGAAGGGCCAGCTCACGCCGAGCTGCCCCTGCGCGCCGAGCAGGTTGGTGATGCCGATGGCGATGCCGGCGTCGTTCATGCCGATCATGCCGATGCAGCCGGTGAGGCTGAAGGCGATGAAGGCCGGCGCGTCGGCGGGGCGGGCGCGCAGCAGCACCACGTAGGGCTGCGAGCCGGCGTGCATGTCCCAGGTCTGGCCGAACCAGCCGTGGCCGTCGACGCTCAGCGCGTCGGGGACGATGAAGGCGGTGCAGTCGTCCTCGACCTGCGCGGTGGCGCCGCTCCCGCCGGCGTGGGCGTAGACCAGGTCGATGAAATCGGTGAAGCCGTTGGTGACGATCAGCTCGGCGAGGCTCAGGCCGGTGGCCTCGGCGATGCCGGCGAGCTCGGTCATCAGCGCCGGCGCGTAGGCGCTGTGCTCGGCCACGCTTGCTTCGGCCAGCGCCAGCACCGCGGCGCGCTCCAGCGCGTGACCGGTCCACACCGCGCTGCCGGCCAGCGCCACCCGCTCGGCGGTGTAGCGGCGGATCTCGTCGCGAAATGCGCGGCCGTGGGCGCGGCCCATGGCCAGCGGGTCGCCGGCCAGTTCGAGCACCCGCGGCGCGCTCATGCCAGGCTCGCCCGGGCGGCGACGATGCTCTCGGCAAACACCGCCATGCCCTCGTCGATCTGCGCGTCGGTGATCGTCAGCGCGGGCAGGAAGCGCACGCAGTTGCCGTACAGCCCGGCGCGCAGGGTGATCAGCCCGCGCTTTAGGTTCTCGGCGTTGATGGCGTTGGTCAGCTCGGCGTCGGGCGCGCGGGTGACGGGGTCCTTGACCAGCTCGATGGCCAGCATCGGCCCCAGCCCGCGGACCTCGCCGATGATGTCGGGAAAGGTCGACCCGAGGCCCTCCAGATGCGCTCGCAGGCGCACCCCGACCGCTTCGGCGCGCTGCTGGAAGGCGGTCGAGGCGAGGGTGTCGAGCGACACGATGGCGGCCGCGCAGGCCACCGGGTTGCCGCCATAGGTGCCGCCCAGCCCGCCGGGGTGGGGGGCGTCCATGACCTCGGCGCGACCGGTGATCGCCGCCAGCGGCAGCCCGCTGGCGATGGATTTGCCACTGACGATGATGTCGGGCGCCACGCGGTAGTGCTCGATCGCGAACAGCCGCCCGGTGCGGCCCATGCCGGCCTGCACCTCGTCGGCGATGTAGAGCATGCCGTGTTCGCTGCAGCGCGCGCGCAGGTGCTCGGCAAAGCGCGGCGGCAGCGGCAGGAAGCCGCTCTCGCCCTGCACCGTCTCCACCACCACCGCGGCCACCGCCTCGGGCGCCACCTGGGCGATCAGCGCGTGGTCGAACTGGTCGATGCAGTGCTGGATGTAATCGTCCTCGCCCATGCCGGCGGGGCGGCGATAGACGTTGGGGAAGGGCAGCCGGTAGACCTCGCCGGCGAAGGGGCCGAAGCCCTGCTTGAACAGCGCGTACTTGCTGGTCATCGCCATGGTCAGGTTGGTGCGCCCGTGGTAGGCGCCTTCGAACACGATCAGCGCCTGCCGGCCGGTGTGGGCGCGGGCCACCTTGACCGCCGCTTCCACCGCCTCCGCGCCGCTGTTGAGCAGCGTCGACTTCTTGGCGAAGTCGCCCGGCGCGAGCGCGTTGAGGCGCTCGCACACCTCCACGTAGGGCGGGTAGCAGGCGACGATCGAGCACATGTGGATCAGCTCGCCGGTCTGCGCGCGGACGGCGTCGACCACCGCCGGCGGGGTATGGCCGAGCGCCAGCGTGCCGATGCCGCCGGCGAAGTCGATGAAGGTGTTGCCGTCCACGTCGGTCACCGTGGCGCCGCTGCCGCTGGCGATGGCGATCGGCGTGAGCCGCGCCGCGCCGCGCGAGACCGCCGCGTCGCGGCGTGCGACGAGCGTGCGGCTCTTGGGGCCGGGGATTTCGGTCAGAAGCTGGATTGAAGCCATGTTTCACCCATCGGTCGGGGGTCGGTCGGGGCGTGCGTTGTTGGCGCACAGTTGGGAGTAGGCGTCGGCTCGGGGGCTGGCGTCAAGCGCGGCAGCATGTGGCGGTGTCGCCGCGTGCGCCGCACGGGGCCGTGTTGCGCTGCGCAGTGCGTCGGGCCGCGCAGCCGGTTAGGATGGAAGCAAAAACGCTGGGGAGCCCCTGTGGACGGCATTTTCGTCCTGACCCTGCTTGCTGTGGCGGTGGTCCTTGTCTTCGATTTCACCAACGGTTTTCACGATGCCGCGAATGTGGTTGCCACGGTGATTGCGTCGCGCGCGATGAGCCCGGCGCGGGCGGTGATGGTGGTGGGCACCTTCGAGTTTCTCGGTCCGCTGCTGGGGGGCACCGCGGTGGCGAATACGATTGGCGGCTTTGTCGACCTCGGCAGTTTGCCCGCCGAGCGCGCGTTGGCCATTTTGCTGGCCGGGCTGGTCGGCGCGATCGTGTGGAACCTGATCACGTGGTGGCGGGGCTTGCCGTCGTCGTCCTCGCACGCGCTGGTCGGCGGCCTGATCGGCGCCACCGTGCTTGCCGCCGGCGCCGGCCACGTGGTGTGGGACCGAGGCGTGGCTGGCGGGCGAGGGACTGCGTGGCGTGCTCAAGGTGCTGGTGGCGCTGGTGTTGTCACCGATCATCGGCATGGGGGCGGGCTTTGTGCTGCATCGGCTGATGCTGTTTGCGCTGCGCGCGGCGCACCCGCGCATCAACCTGTCGCTGCGGCGGATGCAATACGTCACCACCGCCGGGCTGGCCTTCTCGCACGGTGCCAATGACGCCCAGAAGAGCATGGGCATTCTTACTTTGGTGTTAGTTCTGGGCGGTCATCTGCCGCACTTCGAGGTGCCGCTGTGGGTGATGTTTGCGTGCGCTTCGGCGATGACGCTGGGCATCTTGTCGGGCGGCTGGCGCATCGTGCGCACCCTCGGTTTTGCGGTGTACAAGGTGCGCCCGCTGCACGCGCTGGACTCGCAGCTGACCTCCGCGGGCGTCATCCTCGGCGCTTCGCTGCTGGGTGCGCCGGTGTCGACCTCGCACGTGGTGGCGACCTCGATCATGGGCATTGGCGCGGCCGAGCGGCCAAAGAAGGTGCACTGGGCCAAGGCCCGCGAGATCGGCCAGACCTGGCTGTTTACGCTGCCTGCGGCGGCCTGTGTCGGCGCTGCGGCTTTGTTTGCGCTGCGTCCCTTTGTGAATTGAACAGGTTTGAGCCATGGACCATGACCCGCTTCCTCCACCCAAAACCCGCTCCATCGTGCATCGCGTGCTCGACCGCATTTTCCCCAAGGCGCCGGACTTCTTCGGGATGCTCAACGAGCAGGCGGTGCAGTCGCATCACACGACGCTGCTGCTGGTCAAATACATGAAGAGCGGCGACTTGGCCGTGGCCAAGGAGATCAAGCGCAACGAGCATCGTGCCGATACGGTAAAGGTAAGAAACCTGCACGCGCTGAACGAGGCCTTTGCGACGCCCTTCG
>JAGRFQ010000007.1 GCA_020445945.1 Rhodocyclaceae bacterium | reverse complement strand
CGCTGCCCGTTCTGCGACGTCGGCCACGGCCGCCCCGATCCGCTCAATGAAAACGAGCCGAAGGATCTGGCCGAGACCATCGCCGCGATGCGCCTCAACTACGTGGTGATCACCTCGGTGGACCGCGACGACCTGCGCGATGGCGGGGCGCAGCACTTCGTCGACTGCATCAAGGCCACCCGCGCGGCCTCGCCCAAAACCGGCATCGAGGTGCTGGTGCCGGACTTCCGTGGCCGCATGGACATCGCGCTGGAGATTTTCGACCAGGCCCCGCCGGACGTGATGAACCACAACCTCGAAACCGTGCCGCGCCTCTACAAGCAGGCGCGTCCGGGTTCGGACTACCAGTATTCGCTCGACCTGCTCAAGGCCTTCAACGCGCGCCACCCCGCGGTGCCGACCAAGTCCGGCCTGATGGTCGGGCTGGGCGAGACCGACGAGGAAATCCTCGACGTGATGCGCGATCTGCGCGCCCACGGCGTCACCATGCTGACCATCGGGCAATACCTGCAACCCTCCGGCGGCCACCTGCCGGTGCTGCGCTACGTGCACCCCGACACCTTCAAGATGTTCGAGACCGAAGCGCTCAAGATGGGCTTCAAGAACGCCGCCTGCGGGCCGATGGTGCGCTCGTCCTACTGGGCCGACCAGCAGGCCCACGGCGCCGGCGTGGTCTGAGCGCGGCTTCCGGCGTGCTCAGACCGGTGCAGCGATGAGCGCCTGAATCTTCGCTTCGAGCCGTTTCAGGTCGGGGGCGCCGCTGATCCGCTCGACAATCCGACCGTTGCGGTCGATCAACAGCGTGGTCGGGGTCAGGGCCACGTCGCCGAAGCCGGCGGCAATCTCGCCGCGCGCATCGAGCGCCACCTTGAACGGCAGCGCGCGTGCGGCGGCAAAGTGGCGCACCCGAGCGGGCGCGTCGTAGGCCATCGCCACCGCCACCATCTGGAAGTCCGGCCCGTGCTGACGCTCGAACAGTGCGCTCAGCGCCGGCATCTCATGGACGCATGTCGGGCAGCTTGTGGCCCAGAAGTTGACCACCACCACCTTGCCCTGCCACTGCGCGCTGTCTTCGACCTGCCCGTCGATCAGCGCCATGCGCAGCATCGGCGCGCGGGAATTTTGTGTGAACATGAAAACCGCCAGCCCGATCAGCAGGCAGGCGGCGACGGCGGTGATAAGCTGACCCTTCAGGTTCAGAAGAAAACGGAGGTTCATGATGCGTGCCATTGTGCGAGCCCTGTGTGTTTTTGTCATCTCGCTGTCCGCGTTTGCGGGCGGGCTGGCGTCGCTCACCAACAGCCAGGCCACCACCGGATTGCGCCAGGCGTTGGACCAGGGTGCCCGCGCGGCGGTGGATCAGCTGGGCCAGAGCGGCGGTTTTCTCAACAACCCCAAAGTGCGCATTCCGCTGCCCAGCGTGCTGGAGCAGACCCGCTCGGTGCTCAAGTTCATGGGCAAGGGCGACGATCTGGAAGCGCTTGAGACCACCATGAACCGCGCCGCCGAGGCGGCCGTGCCCGAAGCCCGCAACCTGCTGGTGGCCGCGGTCAAGCAGATGAGCGTGCAGGACGCGAAGAACATCCTCGCTGGTGGCGACGATTCGGTGACGCGCTACTTCGAGGAAAAGACCCGCGCTGCGCTGACCACCCGCTTTTTGCCGGTGGTGACCAAGCAGACCGACCGGCTGGCACTGTCCGGCCAGTACAACGCGCTGGCCGGCAAGGCCGCCGGGGCGGGGCTGCTCAAGGGCGACGAGGTGTCGGTGGAGCGCTACGTGACCGCCAAGGCGCTGGACGGCTTGTATCTGACGATCGCCGAGCAGGAGCGCGCGATTCGCGCCAATCCGTTGCAGGCGGCGGGGTCGCTGGCCAAGAAGGTCTTTGGCGCCTTGCGGTGAGCGTCGCGCGGATGCGCTAGAATCGGCCGGTCGCCAGAAAACGCGCCGCCCCCGTCGGGCGGCGCGCTGGTTTGCAGAAACGAAAACGCATGTCCGCTGGACTCAATCCCCCGCAGCGCGAAGCGATCCGCTACCTCGACGGCCCGTGTCTGGTGCTCGCCGGCGCGGGCAGCGGCAAGACGCGGGTGATCACCCACAAGATCGCGCATCTGGTCGAGCAATGCGATTTCAGCCCGACCAACATCGCCGCCATCACCTTCACCAACAAGGCCGCCAAGGAGATGCAGGCGCGCGTTGGCGGGCTGCTCGGCGGCGGGCGCGGCAAGGGGCTGACGGTGTGCACCTTTCACGCGCTGGGGGTGCGCATCGTGCGTCAGGAGGCGAAGTTCTGCGGGTTGAAGCCCCAGTTCTCGATTCTCGATGCCGCCGACGCGACGCAGATCGTGAGCGACATCGCGGCCGACGCCGACCGCGCCTACGCGCGCTCGCTGCAGTGGCAGATCTCGGGCTGGAAGAACGCGATGGTGCCGCCGGAAGAAGCGGTCAAGCGCGCGGACTCCGAACTCAGCGCGGCGGCGGCCAAGGTGTACGGCGAATACGAGCGCACCCTGCGCGCGTATCAGGCGGTCGATTTTGACGACCTCATCAGCCTGCCGGTGCGCCTGCTCAGCGACAACGAAGCGGTGCGCACGCGCTGGCAGCAGCGGCTGCGCTATCTGCTGATCGACGAGTATCAGGACACCAATCGCGCGCAATACACCTTGCTGCGCCTGCTCTCCGGCGACCGCGGGGCCTTCACCGCCGTGGGCGATGACGATCAGGCGATCTACGCCTGGCGTGGCGCGGATGTCGAGAATCTGCGCCTGCTGCAGACCGATTACCCGCGCCTGAAAGTCATCAAGCTGGAGCAGAACTACCGCTCCAGCGGGCGCATCCTGGGTGCCGCGAATACGCTCATCGCCAACAACGACAAGCTGTTCGACAAGCAGCTGTGGTGCGAGCACGGCCCCGGCGAGCCGGTGCGGGTGAGCCCGGCGCGCGATCCGGAGGCGGAGGCGCAGTTCGTGGCGATGCGCATTCAGGCGCACCGCTTCGAGCATCGCACCCGGTTTTCGGACTACGCCATCCTGTACCGCGGCAACCATCAGGCGCGGCTGTTCGAGCAGCAGCTGCGCAATCACAAGATTCCCTACCTGCTGTCGGGCGGGCAGTCGTTTTTCGACAAGGCCGAGATCCGCGACCTGATCGCCTATCTGCGCCTGATGGCCAATCCCGACGACGATCTGGCCTTCATTCGCGCGATCACCACACCGCGGCGCGGGGTCGGGCCGGGCACGCTCGAAGCGCTCGGGCGCTACGCCGGCGAACGCCATGCCAGCCTGTTCGCGGCGGCCGATGAGGCGGGCGCGGCGCAGCATCTGAGCGCGCGCCAGCACGCGCCGGTGCATGAATTTGGCGACTTCATCCGCCGTTTCGCGGATCGCGCGGCGAGCGAGCCGGCGGCGAAGGTGCTCGAAGACCTGCTTGCCGCGATCAACTATGAAAGCTGGCTGCTCGGCAGCTGCGACACCCGCGAGGCCGAGAGCAAGTGGAGCAATGTGCGCGATTTTGTCGAATGGCTGGGACGCAAAGGCAAGGCGGACGGCAAGACGCTGCTCGAGCTGACCCAGACCATCAGCCTGATCTCGATGCTCGACAAGTCCGACGCCGATTTCGACGGTGTCCAGCTGGCGACCTTGCACGCCTCCAAGGGGCTGGAGTTCAAGCACGTGTTTCTGGTCGGCGTCGAGGAAGGGTTGCTGCCGCACCAGTCGGCGCTCGACGAGGACAATCTCGGCGAGGAGCGGCGGCTGATGTACGTTGGCATCACGCGCGCCCAGCGCTCGCTGACGGTGACCTACTGCGAGCGGCGCAAGGCCGGGCCGGACGTGCGGGTGTGCGAGCCATCGCGCTTCATCGAGGAGATGGGCGAGGGCGTGGCTGTGGCGCGGAAGAACGACGCCCCGGTGAGTCGCGACGAGGGCAGCGCGCGGGCGGCGAGTCTGCGCGCCTTGCTGGCGGGCAAGACGCCGGAGCCCTGACGCAAAAGAGGCGACCCGCGGGTCGCCTCTGTGCCGGAGCCGGGTCGCTCGGTCAGTTACCTTCGACCGGCGGCTCGGTAAAGCTGGCGCCGGCTTGGTTGGCCAGGTAGGCGACCGCGCGCACCAGTTCGGTGTCGGTCAGATCGGTCGCGCCCCCCTTCGGCGGCATGTTGCCCTTGCCGGCCTTGGCCGAAGCGACGAGGCCGTCGAGGCCCATCGAGATACGCGCCGCCCACGCAGCGTTGTCGCCGGTCTTGGGTGCTTCGAGTGCGCCGGAGCTGTGACAGCTGGCGCACACGTTGGAGTAGATCTGTTCGCCGGTGCGGCTGCCCGGGGCGACTTTCTGGACCTTCAGTTCAACGCGTGCGACCGGCTGGGTCAGGCTCGCAGACAATTCACCGTCGATGGATTTGTTGTCACCACAGCCGGCGAGCGGCAAGGCGAGGGCGGCGGCAAGGACGGTCAGGGCGCGTGAATCGATCATGCTGGGCTTCCTCTTTTCGGGCGAATTTGGCAAAAGCGCAATTATAGCGGCGTGCCCGGCGGATTGGGAAACCGCTTCGTGGACGCGTTGCACAAAAGGCGGTATGCTGGCGGCCCTTGCGCGCCTGTAGCTCAGTGGATAGAGCACTGGCCTCCGAAGCCAGGGGCCGCTGGTTCGATTCCAGCCAGGCGCGCCAGCCCCAATTTCTGCCTGGGTGTTCCGGTCTTTGCCCCGACCCAAGTTGCCATGATCGACTTCCGCATCATCCCCGTAACGCCCTTCCAGCAAAACTGCTCGCTGCTGTGGTGCACCGAAACGCGCCAGGCTGCGGTGGTGGACCCGGGCGGCGATGTGCCGCGCATCGAGGCGGCGATCGAGGCGGCCGGTGTGACGGTCGAGAAAATACTGCTCACCCATGGCCACATCGACCACGTAGGTGCGACCACCGCGCTGGCGGGGGCGCTCGAGGTGCCGATTGAAGGTCCGCACGAGGACGAGCGTTTCTGGCTCGATGCGCTCGAAGAGCAGAGCCGGATGTTCGGTTTTGCCAAGACCGCGTCGTTCTCGCCCGACCGCTGGCTGGGCCATGGCGACGTGGTGGGTGTCGGCAAGGCGCGCCTGCAGGTGCTGCACTGCCCGGGCCACACCCCGGGACATGTGGTGTTCTTCGACCCGGATGCCCGGCTGGCGATCGTCGGCGATGTGCTGTTTGCGGGCTCGATTGGGCGCACCGATTTTCCGCGAGGCGATCACGCGACGCTGATTGCTTCGATTCGTAATAATTTGTGGCCGCTGGGCGATGACGTTCGATTCATCCCCGGACATGGTCCAATGTCCGATTTCGGCCGGGAGCGGGCGAGCAATCCGTATGTCCGCGAAGGGCGTTGACGGCGGGCGGATTCGTCGCCACGGAGCAGTTCCGGTACGATGCGGGCATTGACGCGGAAGTCCGTGTTTCGTTGATGAGGACGCGCAAAGTGCGATTGGCCATTCTTGAAGATGATTCCGTTCAGAACGACACGCTCGCCGAATGGTTGCGTGAAGCGGGCAATGACGTGCATTCGTTCACCGAACCGCGCGAGTTCATCCGTGTCGCCGGCCGCGAGAGTTTCGACCTGTGCCTGATCGACTGGATTCTGCCCGAGATGAGCGGCACCGAGGTGCTCAACTGGCTGCGCCGCGATCGCGCCAACGACACACCGGTCATTTTCGTGACCGCGCGGGATGCCGAAGAAGACATCGTGACCGCGCTTGGCGCGGGTGCCGACGACTATCTGGTCAAGCCGGTGCGGCGCTACGAATTGATTTCGCGCATCGAGGCGGTCATGCGCCGTGCGCGCCCGCAGGCGGTCGATCACGTCATCGATGTGCCGCCGTTCTACTTCGACACCAGCGCCAAACGCGTGACCGTCAACGGCGAGGCGATCGAGCTGACGGACAAGGAATACGATTTGTCGATGTTCCTGTTCCGCAATCTGGGGCGGCTGATCTCGCGCGGCCACATGCTTGAGGCGGTGTGGGGGCGCAACCCCAACCTGGCCACCCGGACGGTGGATACCCACATTAGCCGGGTGCGCAGCAAGCTCGGGCTGCGCCCCGAAAATGGCTTCCGCCTGAGCCCGACCTACAACTACGGTTACCGGCTGGAAAAAATCACCGACAGCGAAATCGACGCCGACGCGTGATCATGCCCCCAGCGCAAAAGCCCGTGTCGCGACACGGGCTTTTTCATGCGGGCGCGTCGTCAATTGCGCTTGAGCGAATCGCGGATTTCGCGCAGCAGCACGATGTCTTCCGGGTCGGGCTTGGGCTCTTCCGGCGCCGGCGGGGTCTCGCGCTTCATCTTGTTGATGGCCTTGATCGCCAGGAAAATGGCGAAGGCGATGATCACGAAATCCAGCGCGGTGTTGATGAACACGCCGTACTTGACCAGCGGCGCGCCGGCCTTTTCCGCCTCTGCCAGTGAGGCGAATTCACCCTCGCCGAGGTTGATGAACAGGTTGGTGAAGTCGACGCCACCCACAAGTTTGCCCACAATTGGCATGACGATGTCTTGGACGAGGGATGTCACGATCTTGCCGAACGCGCCGCCGATGATCACGCCGACGGCCATGTCGACCACGTTGCCCTTGACGGCGAATTCCTTGAATTCGGAAATGAAGCTCATGTGCAGGTCTCCTGAATGAAGCCGGGTGTTGATGTCGATGCTGCACGAGCTTATTCCATGCCAATCATCTTGTGGACATCCGGCGAAGCATTGTTGTCAAGATTTATCAGTCTGTTTGAAATTGCAGTGATGATGGGCCGTATGATGAAAATCATGCTGATACGAGGTGGCGTAAATGCGCGGCGCGGTGGATAAGATGCGGACGTTGGCGACGGTGTTGCTGGCGTCGATGCTGTGGGCGGCCGCAGGGCATGCGGCGGGCGAAGATGTGCTGCACTACACGGTGCAGAAGGACGACACGCTGATCGGGGTCGGCCAGAGCCTGTTTGTGGACCCGACACAGTGGCCACGGGTACAGCGCCTGAACCGCGTCGCCGATGTGCGGCGCATTCCGGTGGGCACGGTATTGCGCATTCCGGCGAGCCTGTTGCGCAAGGTGCCGCGCGAGGCGCGGGTGGTGTTCCTGTCTGGCGAGGTGTCGGTCGATGGCGGCACGGTCGGCGTCGGCGACCGGGTGACCGAAGGCATGCAGCTCGAAACCCTCGTCGACAGCTTCATGACCGTCGAGCTGCCGGATGGCTCGCGTCTGACCCTGCAGCCGCAGAGCGAAGTGCGGATCGAGGCCTTGCACGGATTCGCCGGCTTCGAGGGCGCCCAGCGCAGCACCTTCCAGATCGAGCGCGGACGTATCGAAACCGACGTTCAGCCGCAGCGCGGGCCGGCCGCGCGCTACCGCATCCAGACCCCGACCGCGATCATCGGCGTGCGCGGCACCAGCTTCCGGGTGGCCGCCGACGACGCGGTGACGCGTACCGAGATGCGCGCCGGGCAGGTCGCCGTGGCGGGCGACCGCCCGGGCAAGCCCGCCCTGCTGAAAGAAGGTTTCGGCCTCGTCGCGCGCGCGGGCCAGCCGCTGCCGCCGCCGGTGGCGCTGCTCCCGGCGCCCGATGTGTCCGGCCTGCCGGCCGTGCACGAGCGCCCCTTGCTGCGCTTCGCGCTCGCGCCCGTGGCGGGCGCGGTGGCCTACCGCGGCCAGGTGGCGAGCGACCCCGATTTCACACGCATCGTGGCCGAGGCGCGCGCCGCTGTGCCCGACCTCAAGGTTGCCGGCCTGCCCGATGGTGACTACTACCTGCGCGCGCGCGGCATCGACTCGCGCGGGCTGGAGGGGCGCGATGCGCAGCGTGGCTTTCGCCTCAAGGCCCGTCCCGAGCCGCCGTTCGTGAATGCCCCGCGGCCGGGCGGCAAGGTCAGCGCCGGCACGGTCGATTTTGCCTGGGCGCGTGCGGAAGGCGCGGCGAGCTACCGCTTCGCGCTCGCCGCAAGCGAAGACTTCACCCGCCCGCAGGTGACCGAAAGCGCGCTGACCGAGCCCGCGCATCAGCTGTCGCTCGAAGCGGGCACCTATTTCTGGCGCCTGGCCAGCACCCGCGCGGACGGCGACCAGGGGCCGTGGGGCGATCCGGTGAAAGTGACGGTGCGTCCGCCGCAGGCTGCGCCGCCGCCGCCCGCGTTTGACGCGGACTCGATGTTCTTCGCCTGGGGCGGCGAACCGGGTCAGCGCTTCGACTACCAGTTCGCGGAGGATGAGGCGTTTGCCACGATCGCCGCCGCCGGACAGGTCGACGCGCCTGAACTGAAGCTGCCGCGGCCGGCGCCGGGCGCGTATTTCCTGCGCATCCGGGCCATCGATCCCGACGGTTTCGTCGGCGCGTATTCCGCGTCGCAACAAGTGATTGTGCCGGCCGAGCCGCCCCCCTGGCTGTGGGCGGTGCCGTTGCTGATCCTGCTGTGAGCATCGTGATGCAAGGTCACGGTGGCACCTTGCGTCGCGACACGATGCGGACGCTCGCGTGATGAATCGCAGCAGTGCCGAATGGCTGATGGTCACGCTGGTGTGTGCCGTGCTGGCGGCCGCGGCGACCGGCTTCGGGTGGGGCTGGCGGATCGACCAGGTGGCCTACGACGCGGCCATGTCGCTGGCCGCGCCGGCGGCTGACGACGAGGTCACGATTGTTGCCATCGACGACCCGAGCCTGGCCGAAATCGGCCGCTGGCCGTGGCGCCGCTCGGTGCACGCGGCGCTGGTCGAGCGTCTCACCCAGGCCGGCGCCCGCGCCATCGCGCTCGATATCATCCTCCACGAACCCAGCCCCGAGCGACCCGGTGACGACGCCTTGCTGGCCGAGGCGATTGCCGCCAGCGGCAAGGTCGTGCTGCCGGTGGTGCAGGCTTCGCGCGCCGAACGGATCATCGGCGAGGCGCCGCCTGCGCCGGCTTTTGCGGCCGGCGCGGCGGGGCTTGGGCATATTCACATCGAGTTCGATCCCGACGGCATCGCGCGCAGCATCTATCTGTGGGAGGGGTTTGGCGCGGCACGCCATCCGCAGCTGGGGCTGGCGGTGCTGCAGTTGACCGACCCCGCCCGCGCCGCTGCCTACC
This sequence comes from Rhodocyclaceae bacterium, assembly GCA_020445945.1. Taxonomy (GTDB): domain Bacteria; phylum Pseudomonadota; class Gammaproteobacteria; order Burkholderiales; family Rhodocyclaceae; genus Nitrogeniibacter. The sequence goes on along the minus strand of JAGRFQ010000007.1, from coordinate 14,390 downwards.
CCGCGCCGGACACGCCCGCGGGGGCGGGCTGGCATCGCGCCGAGTGGCTGCGCATCCCGTTCACCGGGCCGCCGGGCAGCTACCGGCATGTCTCCTACGCCGATGTGCTGCGCGGCGATATCGACGACGCGCTGTTTCGCGACAAGGTGGTCTTCGTCGGCGCCACCGCGGTCGGCATGGCCGACAGCGTGCCGACCCCCACCTCCGGCTTCAACCGGCCGATGCCCGGGGTCGAGGTCAACGCCACGGTGTATGCCGCGCTCAAGCGCGGCGACGCGGTGCAGCTGATGGCCCCGGCGTGGGCCGCGCTGATGGCCGCCGCCATCGTGCTCACCCTGATGGTCGTCATGCTGCGCGCCGCGCCGCGGGGGGCCTTGCTGTATGCCTTTCTGGCGGCGGCCGGCACCTTGCTGTGGATGTGGGTGCTGCTGCAGTCCGCGGGGTGGTGGTTTCCACCGACCGGCGCGGTGCTCGGCTGCATGCTGTGCTACCCGCTGTGGAGCTGGCGCCGGCTCGAGGCCGCCCAGCGCTATCTCGACGCGCAACTCGAAATCCTCGATCGTGACGCGGGCATGCTGTTTCCCGCGATGCGCGCGCGCCTGCCCGCGATCCACGACGCCGACCCGCTGCAGGCGCGCATCCGCCGCGTGACCCAGGCCGTGCAGCGCCAGCGAGACCTGCGCCGCTTCGTGGCCGATACCCTCGACAGCCTGCCGGTGGGGGCGGTGGTCACCAACGCCGCGGGCGAGGTGATGCTGTGCAACCGGCAGGCAATGTCGTTGCTCGACGCCAGCGAGCCGGAAGCCGTAGCCGCCGCGGTCGCGTCGCTTGAATGGCCGCCCGGCGTACGCCTCGACGCCGGGGTGCCGGCGCCCGGGGCCGCGGGCGAGGTGCTCGCGCTCGAGCTCGACGCCCCCAGCGGTGCCCGCCTGCTCGCTTCGGTGGCCGGGCTCGCGAACGCCGCCGGTGAGCGCATCGGCGTGGTCCTCGGGCTGGCCGACATCACGCGCATTCACGACGCCCAGCGCGGCCGCGAGGAGACCATGCACTACCTGTCGCACGACCTGCGCTCGCCGATCGCCTCGATCCTGACCCTGATCGAAGCCGAAAAGGCCGGGGGCGAGGCCGTGGCGGAGCGTCACGAACTGTTGCGCCAGCTCGGGCGCTACGCCAACTCGGCGCTCAAGCTGGCAGACGACCTGTTCCGGCTGGTGCGCGCCGAGGCCGTCGATGCCAACAGCTTTGCCGAGTTCGACCTCGCCGCGGTGGTGCAGGATGCCGCCGACGAGATCTGGGCGCTGGCGCGCGCAAAAGCCGTGCGCGTCGTGGTCGGCGGCATCGACGACTGGGGCGAGGGCGAGGGCAGCGTGGTCCGCGGCGACCGCGAGCTGGTGCGCCGCGCGCTGGTGAATCTGCTCAGCAACGCGGTCAAGTACGGCCCCGCCGACAGCGAGGTGGCGATTCGTCTGCGCGCCGCCGGGACCGATCTGGCGGTGGCCGTCAGCGACCACGGCGAGGGCATCCGGCAGGAGCTGATCCCACGCCTGTTCCGCCGCTCCGGCCGCCTCCCCACGCGCGCCAGCCGGCGCGAATCGGGCATCGGGCTGGGGCTGATGATCGTCAAGACCGTGGCCGAGCGCCACGGCGGGCGGGTGCTTGTCGACAGCGCCGCCGGCGCCGGCTGCACCTTCACCCTGTACCTGCCCGCGGCCCATCCGCTGACGCCGGCGCGGGCCGCCTGACGGCACCGCCGCGGCCGCCGGGTATCATGAGCGCGTGCCCGTAAAACGCCGCATCCTGTCGATTGTGCTGCTTGCCACGCTGCTTGCCGTGGCGCTGGCGGGACTCGCCTTTTCGCGCCTGGGCAACACCTGGCTGAGCCGCGTCCTGATCGACGAGATCAATCCCCGGCTACCCGGGGAGGTGCGCCTCGAGGGCGACGCCGAGTGGCAGCTCTTTCCCCCCGCGATCCGCCTCTCCGGGGTGCACTGGCGCCCGCCCGCCGGCACGCCCGGCGCGCTCGAGATCGACGAAATCAGCGTGCGCAGCGATTGGTCCGGCGACGGCGCGCGGCCGGTGCACGTCCGCGTCACAGGCGTGCGTGCGGCGCTCCATCAGGGGGCCGACGGGCAGTGGAGGGTGCCCGCGCCGGCGCCGAGCGGGGCGGGCGAACCCGTCGTGGCGTGGACGCTGGCCAGCGTCCACGCAGACGGTATTGAGCTGACGCTGCACCCGGTGGACCGCCCCGCGGTGAGCGTGCAGCTCGCCGACGTCGCGCTTGTCGCCGCGCCCGATGGCGCGACCACGGTCGGGGGCGACTGGCAGCTGGCCAGCGCGGCAGACCGGTTCGCGGGCCGGGTCGACGGGCGCTATCGCGTCGCTGCGGCCGGGGTGGACTTCGCGCCGCTGAGCGTGCGTCTGCGCGGCGTGCTCGGTGGGTTGATGCTCAGCGATGCGCGCGTCGACGCGGCACATCTGCACGTTGGCGATGACGGTGCGCTCGCGGGTGACACGCTGACCGTGCGGGCGCGCGGCGCGTTTGCGGGCGAGCCCGTCGACGCCGCGGCGACGCTGTCGACGCTGGCATTCGCGCGCGGACGCCTCGACGCATTGCTCACCCGAGTGTCGCTTCGTCGCGGCGCGCCGGAGACCGTGCACGCGCAGCTCGACACCGCGACGCTGGTGTTTGACGGCGCCGCGGCGGACCTCGCGCCGCTCGCCGGCCGGCTCTCGCTGGCGACCCCGGATGGCCCGGTCACGCTCGCCTTCTCGGACGGCACCGCGCGCTACGCGGTGACCGATGGGCGGCTCGAGTTCACGCTGCCGACGCTCGCCGCGCAGCTGCCCGACCCTGCCGGCACGGCGCAGCGTCTGGATGTCAGCGGTGAACTTGCGGGCGAGCTGATGACCACGCGCGGCACCGGTGCGGGGCGGTTCGGTGCCCGGGCCGAGGGATCGCGGCTTGATGGACGTTGGTGGGTGGTGCGCGATCAGGCGCGCTGGCTGGGTGCTGTGCTGGCGGTGGACCGGCTGGACCTCGATCGCTGGCTGCCCAAGTCGTCGCCCCCCGCGGCGCAGCCGGCCCCGCTGGATGCATGGCGCGATCTGCCGGTGCAACTCGACGTGCGCGTCGGCCGCTTGCGCTGGCAGGGGGTCACGGTGCGCGATGCGCGCCTGCGCCTGAATGCGCCGGCGGACTCAGCGCCGCGCTGAAAACGAGGGGAGGTGCCAGCGATAACGCATCGCCAGCAGCCGCAGCGCCAGCACCGTGGCGCCGGCAAACAGCGCGGCGAGGCGCGGGCTGACGCCGAGCTGCGGGAGCACGATCAGCGTGAGCGCGCCGAGCCACGCGGCTGTGGCGTAGAGCTCGCCGCGAAACACCAGCGGCAGCTCGTTGCACAGCACGTCGCGCACGATGCCGCCGAATACGCCGGTGATGACGCCCATCAGGCTGGCCACCAGCCACGGCGCGCCATGGGCGATGGCGGCCTGGGTGCCGACCACGGTGAACAAGGCCAGCCCGAGCGCGTCGGGGAGCAGGAACAGGCGCGCCGGCAGGCGCACCAGGCGCGCGAGGATGAAGGTGCCCACGCCGGCGACCAGCGCGGCAATCAGGTAGCTCTGCTCGGCAATCCAGAACACGGTGCGATCGAGCAGGATGTCGCGCAGCGTACCGCCGCCCAGCGCTGCGGCGAGCGCGACCACGACCATGCCGAAGAGGTCGAAGCGCTTTCGACCGGCCTCAAGCACGCCCGATGCGGCGTTGACCATCGCACCCACCAGCGCGAGACCGTAGATCAGGGTGTCCATTGTCAGCATTCGAGCGGAGCATAGCATTGCGCGGCGTGTGCGACGCGGGCGGGGGCGATGCGGCAAACGATCGTTTGAATTGGTGTGGCGGCGTGGTACATTCGGCCCATAACAGGCCGCGCGCTGACGTGCGGCACGACACAAGCAAGGAGACAGCATGCCGATTCCCTCTGCGTTTCTTGGCCGCATGCGCCTGCCGGCAATTGCCGCGCCGATGTTTCTGGTGTCGGGGCCGGAGCTGGTGATTGCCGCCTGTCAGGCCGGCGTGGCGGGGAGTTTTCCTGCCCTCAACGCGCGCGACAGCGCGACCCTCGACGCATGGCTGACGCGCATCGGTGCCGCGCAGGCGGCCGCCGCGCGGTGCGCACCCTATGGCGTGAACCTGATCCTGCATCCGAGCAACCCCCGCGTGGCGGACGATCTGGCGCTGGTGGTGAAGCACGAGGTCCCGTTCGTGATCACCAGCCTCGGGCATCCCGGCGAGGTGGTGGCGGCGGTCAAGGCCTACGGCGGGGTGGTGTTTTCGGACGTGATCCACGCCTATCACGCGCAGAAAGCGGCGGCGGCGGGCGTGGATGGCATCATCGCCATTGCCAGCGGCGCGGGCGGGCATGCGGGCACGCAGAGCGCGTTCAGTCTGGTGCGCGAGATTCGCGCGTTCTGGGACGGTACGCTGGTTCTGGGCGGGGCGATGTCCGATGGCGTGAGCGTGCGTGCGGCGGAGGTGATGGGGGCCGACTTGGCGTATCTCGGTACGCGCTTCATCGCGACCCGGGAGGCGATGGCGCAACCGGCCTACAAGCAGATGCTGGTCGACTGCGGCGCGCGCGACATTGTGTATACCGACGCCATTTCCGGCACCAATGCCAATTTTCTCGAGCCCAGCCTGACGCAGGCCGGTTTCAGCCGTGAACAACTCACCCTGTCGCTGGGCAAGGGGAAAATCAAGGGTTTGCAGGACGAGGCCAAGGCGTGGCGCGACGTGTGGAGCGCCGGCCACGGGGTGGCGACGATCCGCGACGTGCCGACCGTGGCTGCGCTGGTGGACCGGCTGGGTGCGGAGTACGACGCGGCCTGCGCATTGCCGCCCAGTGCGGCGTGCGTACCCTCGCGATAAGCGCCGGGGTGCAGTAGGCTAGGCGCATTGCGGTGCACGCAGGTGAAGCTCTGATGCAGGACTCGAAAACCATTCTCGTGGCGCTGACCGGCGCCTCCGGCATGTCGTATGGTGTGCGCTTGGTCGAGCGTCTGCTCGGCGCGGGGTGCCAGGTGTGGCTGCTCTATTCGCAAGTGGCGCAGATCGTGGCGCGCCAGGAGATGGATTGGGCGCTGCCGTCGCAGCCCGGCGAGGCCGAAAAATCGCTGTCTGCGCGCTTTGGCGCCGCGCCCGGGCAGTTGCGCGTGTTCGGCCGCGAGGCCTGGTTTGCGCCACCCGCTTCGGGTTCCAACCCGCCGGACGCGATGGTGGTGTGCCCCTGCACCATGGGTTCGCTGGCGGCGATCGCGCAGGGGCTGAGCCAGAACCTGATCGAACGCGCCGCCGATGTGGTCATCAAGGAGGGGCGGCCGCTGGTGCTGGTGCCGCGCGAGACGCCGTTCTCGGCGATCCATCTGGAGAACATGCTCAAGCTGGCGCGCCTCGGGGTGTGCATCCTGCCGGCGAATCCGGGCTTCTATGCGCGCCCCGAATCGGTGCAGGATCTGGTCGATTTTGTGGTCGCCCGCATTCTCGATCAGCTCGGCGTGGCCCACGCCTTGCTCCCGCGCTGGGGCGAAGGCAATTGAAAATACATACTTTTTTCGTGGTGGCCGGAATGTCTGTGCGCTGCGGGAGAACTGTGGCATCAATCCTGCATAAGTGCGCTGGCGCGGCTGTCGGGACTGAGTCGGCGCCATGGCACTGGAATGCTGCATGCGCACATTTGCGGGGAAATTCACTGGATGTTGTGGCGTTGTCAGGGTTTTCCACAGGTGCGGCGCGATTGTAAGGCCTTGAAACAGTTGTTTTAATAGGAAAGGGTCGGACCTCCGGCCCGGTATTCGATGCGGGAACGCGCTGTCTCTCCACCGGTCAGACAGCATGGGCACTAGAGGAGATGATGCGATGACAATCAAGAAAATCACCGTGATGACCGCCACTGCCGTTGCCGGCATGATGTTCATGGGTTCGGCGCAGGCGGGTGCGACCTTCGATGCGGTCAAGAAGAAAGGTTTTGTGCAGTGTGGCGTGACGACGGGTCTGCCCGGATTTTCCGCGCCGGACGAGAAAGGTAACTGGACCGGGATTGACGTGGATACCTGCCGGGCCGTGGCGGCCGCCATGTTCGGCGATGCCACCAAGGTGAACTTCAAGCCGCTCAACGCGAAGGAGCGCTTTACCGCGCTGCAGTCGGGCGAGATCGACATCCTTTCGCGCAACACCACCTGGACCTACACCCGCGATACCAGTCTGGGGCTGAACTTCGCCGGCGTGAACTATTACGACGGGCAGGGCTTCATGGTCAGCAAGAAGCTGGGCGTGAAGAGCGCGCTGGAGCTGTCGGGCGCCGCGATCTGCATCCAGGCGGGCACGACCACCGAACTGAACCTGGCCGATTACTTCCGCGCCAACAAGATGGAGTACACCGCGATCACCTATGACACTTCGGAAGAGACCATCAAGGGCTTCGAGGCCGGCCGTTGCGATGTGCTGACCTCCGACCAGTCGCAGCTCTACGGCCTCCGCACCAAGCTGCCGGATCCTGCCAGCGCGGTCGTGCTGCCCGAGGTGATCTCTAAGGAGCCGCTGGGCCCGGTGGTGCGTCAGGGCGATGACGAGTGGTTCAATCTGGTCAAGTGGTCCCTGTTTGCTCAGCTCAATGCCGAGGAACTCGGTGTGACTTCCAAGAATGTTGACCAGATGCTCAAGAGTGCGGACCCGAGCATCAAGCGCTTGGTCGGCGGTGAAGCCGGTTTCGGCAAGTTCCTCGGGTTGGATGACAAATGGGCCTACTACATCGTCAAGCAAGTGGGCAATTACGGCGAGATGTTCGAGCGCAACGTCGGGCAGGGCAGTCCGCTGCAGATTTCCCGGGGCCTGAACGCCTTGTGGAACAAGGGTGGCATCCAGTACGCGCCGCCGGTACGTTAATCTGAGCATCGGGCCGGTTTGCGTGAGGCAGCCGGCCCGACTTCCAGCCAACCGAACCATCGCCCGAGCGTTCCGATGAGCGACACGTCCAAGGACAGCGAACAGCCCGCCAAGCCCAGCCGGCTGCGGGACCCGGCCTTTCGGGCGTTGATCTTCCAGATCCTTGCCACCGCAGCGGTGGTCGCCTTTTTCATCTATATCGTCCGCAACACCCTCCACAACATGGAGTTGCGCGGCATCTCGACGGGTTTCGATTTTCTGGATCGCGCGTCGGGTTTTGCGATTCTGCAATCGCTGGTGCCCTACAGCGAGGCCTCCAGTTACGGGCGCACCTTCATCGTCGGCCTGCTCAACACCATCCTGGTGTCGGCGCTGGGCATCTTCTTCGCCACCCTCATCGGTTTTCTGGTGGGCGTGCTGCGCCTGTCCAAGAACTGGCTGGTGAACAAGCTGGCGATGATCTACATCGAGTTGTTCCGCAACATTCCGCTGCTGTTGCAGATCCTGTTCTGGTACTTTGCCATCGCCTTCAATCTCCCGTCGCCGCGGCAGAGCCTGTCGATGGGCGATGCGTTCTTCCTGAACAATCGCGGCATGTATTTGCCCGCGCCGCAGTTCGGCGAGGGCTTCTGGATGACCGGGCTGGCGATCGTGGCCGCGATTGTCGGCGCCATCCTGTTGGTACGTTGGTCGCGCCAGCGGTTCGAGGCCACCGGGCAGACCTTTCCGACGCTCTACGTGTCGCTGGGCCTGCTCATCGGCCTGCCGCTGATCGTGTTCCTCGCTTCCGGCGCCCCGCTGCACTGGGAGCTGCCGGAGCTCAAGGGCTTCAACTTCAAGGGCGGCCTGACGGTCATCCCCGAGCTGTTCGCCCTCACGCTGGCGCTGTCGATCTACACCGCCGCGTTCATCGCCGAGACGGTACGCAGCGGTATTCAGGCGGTGTCCCACGGGCAGACCGAGGCGGCCAGCGCGCTGGGCCTGTCGCACGCACGCACGCTGCGTTTGGTGGTGATTCCGCAGGCCATGCGGGTGATCATCCCGCCGCTCACCAGCCAGTATCTGAACCTGACCAAGAACTCGTCGCTGGCGGTGGCCATCGGCTACCCCGATCTGGTGGCGGTGTTCTCGGGCACCACGCTCAACCAGACCGGTCAGGCGGTCGAGATCATCGCCATCACCATGGCGGTGTACCTGAGCCTGAGCCTGGGCATTTCCCTGTTCATGAACTGGTACAACGCCAAGATGGCGTTGCGGGAGCGTTGAGCATGAGCCAGCATTTCGTGCCGCTCCCCGACCTGCCGCCGCCGGGCAACTCCGTTGGCCCCGTGGCCTGGCTGCGCAGCAACCTGTTCTCCGGCTGGCTCAACACCTCTCTGACGGTGGTGGCGATCTACATCCTCGCCACCACCTTGCCGCCGCTCATCAACTGGCTGTTCATCAGCGCCGACTGGGTGGGCGAGGGCAAGGAAGCCTGCGATTCGGGCGGCGCCTGCTGGGTGTTCGTGGCCAATCGCTGGGACATCTTCATCTACGGCTTCTACCCCAAGGACCAGACCTGGCGGGTGGACCTGATCTTCGCCGCGTTGTTCGTACTCACCGCGCCGCTGTTCTTCAAGCAACTGCCGGGCAAGCTCTATCTGGGCGGTTTCATCCTGTTCATCTACCCGCTCATCGCCTTCCTGCTGATGCGCGGCGGGGTGTTCGGGCTGGAGCCGGTGGAGACCGCCAAGTGGGGCGGCTTCACGCTGACCTTGCTGCTCGCCGGCGTGGGGTGCATCGCCGCGCTGCCGCTGGGCGTGCTGCTCGCGCTCGGGCGCCAGGCGACCAATATGCCGGTGGTCAAGGGCATGTGCGTGCTGTTCATCGAGTTCTGGCGCGGGGTGCCGCTGATTACCGTGCTGTTCATGTCCTCGGTGATGCTGCCCCTGTTCCTGCCCGAGGGGGTGAACTTCGACAAGCTGCTGCGTGCGCTCATCGGCATCACCCTGTTCCAGTCGGCCTACATGGCCGAGGTGGTGCGCGGCGGGCTGCAGGCCATCCCCAAGGGGCAGTACGAGGCGGCCGACGCGCTGGGGCTGGGCTACTGGCGCAAGTACGGGTTGATCGTCCTGCCCCAGGCGCTGAAGATCGTCATTCCCGGCATCGTGAACACCTTCATTGCCCTGTTCAAGGACACCACGCTGGTGATCATCGTCGGGTTGCTCGAACTGCTGGGCATGGTCAAAGCCTCGCTCGGTGACCCGGCCTGGCCGGACGTCTCGCGCGAGGGCTACGTGTTCGCCGCCTTCATGTTCTGGATTTTCTGCTTTGCCATGTCGCGCTACAGCCAGTGGCTGGAGCGCAAGCTGCATACCGGGCACAAGCGATGATGGATTACGATTTTGGAGTCTGCCATGACGGCTGAAGCACAGCTTGCTACCAGCAAGAGCGAGGACAAGATGATCCGCCTCGTGGGTGTGAACAAGTGGTACGACAAGTTCCACGTGCTCAAGGACATCAACCTCGAAGTCGCCAAGGGCGAGCGCATCGTGGTGTGCGGCCCCTCGGGCTCGGGCAAGTCCACCATGATCCGCTGCATCAACCGGCTCGAAGAGCACCAGAAGGGCCAGATCATCGTCGACGGCATCGAGCTGACCTCCGACCTGCGCAACATCGAGACCATCCGCAAGGAAGTGGGCATGGTGTTCCAGCACTTCAACCTGTTCCCCCACCTCACCGTGCTGGAGAACTGCGTGCTGGCCCCCATGTGGGTGCGCAAGACGCCGCGCAAGGAGGCCGAGGCCACCGCCATGAGCTATCTGGAAAAGGTCAAGATTCCGGATCAGGCGAAGAAGTACCCCGGCCAGCTCTCCGGCGGCCAGCAGCAGCGCGTGGCCATTGCCCGCAGCCTGTGCATGAACCCGCGCATCATGCTCTTCGACGAGCCTACCTCCGCCCTCGACCCGGAGATGATCAAGGAAGTGCTCGACACCATGATCTCGCTGGCCGAATCCGGCATGACCATGATGTGCGTGACCCACGAGATGGGCTTCGCCAAAACGGTTGCCGACCGGGTCATCTTCATGGATCGCGGTCAGATCGTGGAGAGCAACGCCCCGCACGAGTTCTTCAACAACCCCCAGAACGAGCGCACCCAGCTGTTCCTGAGCCAGATCCTGAATCATTGAGCGTTGCGTTGCGGTATCGTGGGCACACCACGCGCAGCGATGCTGCCGCCCACCGCGCATGACTCAAATCCCCGACACGCTACCGCTCTTCCCGCTCCAGACCGTGCTCTTCCCCGAGGGCCGGCTGGCGCTCAAGGTGTTCGAGGCGCGCTACATCGACATGGTGTCGACCTGTCTGCGCGAAGACGCCTGCTTCGGGGTCTGCCTGATCGCCGCGGGCAGCGAGGTCGGCGAGGCGGCGGTGCCGCATCCGGTGGGCACCGAGGCACGCATCGTCAACGCCGACAGCGTCACCCCGGGCCTGCTCGACATCGTGGTCAGCGGCGCGCGACGCTTCCGGCTGGTGGATCATGCCGTCGATCGCGGTCAGCTGCTGCGTGGTGACGTCGTGTGGCTGCCCGACGCGCCGCACACTGCCGTGCCTGCCGCGCAGGCCAACCTCATCCCGCTGCTCCGGCGCATCGTCAAGGAGCAGGGCGCGCGGGTGGCGGCGCCTTACCGGTTCGACGACGCGGCCTGGGTGGGCGCGCGCTATGCCGAAGTCCTGCCGATTCCCGAGCTGGCGCGGCAAAAGCTGCTGGAACTCGACGACGTTGTCAGCCGTCTCGAAATCGTCCAGCAATACCTCGATCAGCGCGGCTTGCTCGCCCCTGGCGCCGGCTGAAGGGCGACCAGAATCCGGCGCACCGGCGCCGGCAAACCGACCGCGTCGAGCGTGGCCAGCGGTTGCCAGGTCGCCGCTGACGGGGCGTCCGCCGGGCGCGCCTCCAGCGTCAGCAGCCGCGGTTCGATATCCAGCATGAAGTGGGTGAAGGTGTGGCGCAAGGGTGGCAACGGCTGCGCCGGAGCCGCCTCGAGCAATTCCGCCAGCCACGCCGCCGGTGCGGTGTCGGGGGTGAGCTCGGGCAGGCTCAGCAGTCCGCCCCAGATGCCATTCGGCGGGCGCTTGAGCAACAGGACCGCGTCGCGATGGCGGATCACCAGCGCGGTGATGCGGCGCAGGGGCAAGGCCTTGCGCGGCCGCGGGGTGGGCAGCGCCGCCGTGCGCCCGGTGGCGTGCGCGACGCAGCACGTCGCCAGCGGGCAGCGCGTGCAGTGCGGTGTGCCGCGGGTGCACAGCGTGGCGCCCAGGTCCATCTGGGCCTGAATGTAAGTGGCCACGTCCGCGTGCGGAAGCAGCGCCTCGGCCAGCGCCCACAGTTTTCTTTCGACTGCGGCCTGGCCGGGGAAACCGTCGATGCCAAAGGCCCGGCACAGCACCCGCTTGACGTTGCCGTCGAGGATCGCGGTGCGCTCGCCAAAGGCAAACGCGGCGATTGCTGCGGCGGTCGAACGGCCGATGCCGGGCAGGGTGGCGATGGCTTCGGCGGTGGCCGGAAAGGCGCCGCCATGGTCGGCGACCAGGCGCTGCGCACAGGCGTGCAGATTGCGCGCCCGCGCGTAGTAGCCCAGCCCGCTCCACAGCGCCATCACCGTGCCGCTGTCGGCCGCGGCCAGCGTGGCGATGTCGGGGCAGCGCGCGAGGAAGCGGCGGTAGTACGGCACCACGGTGTCGACCTGGGTCTGCTGGAGCATGATCTCCGACAGCCAGATGCGATAGGGGTCGTGCGTGTTCTGCCACGGCAGGTCGTGGCGACCGTGGTCGGCATGCCAGGCAATCAGGCGGGCGGCGAAGTCGGGGGCGGGCTGGGGCATGGGGCAGGTCGACGGGCGGCGGCTGTCAGGCCATAATCAAACGCTTATACCAACAAAAAGGCCGGCCGACGCTGATGTGTGCCGGCGCGTCTCTCGGAGAGCAGCGTAACAGCATGAGCCAATCCAACAACACGCCGCAAGCGCGTGCCCTGCGCGATACGCTGGGGCAGTTTGCCACCGGCATCACCGTGGTGACGACGCGCGCGCCGGATGGCACGCCGGTCGGGCTGACCGTCAATTCCTTCAACTCGGTGTCGCTCGATCCGGCGTTGATCGTGTGGTCTCTGGCCGCACATCTGCCGAGCGCGCAGGTTTTCGTGGAATGCGAGTACTACGCCATCAACGTGCTGTCTGCCGGTCAGCAGGCGCTATCGCAGCGCTTTGCAACCCGCGACATCGACAAGTTCGCCGGGCTGGAGACCCGCGACGGGCTCGGTGGCGCGCCCCTGCTCGATGGCTGCTGCGCGTGGTTCGAGTGTCGCAACACGACCCGCCACCCGGGCGGCGACCATATCCTGTTCCTGAGCGAAGTGCTGCGTCACGACAGCAACCCGCAGGCGCCGCTGATCTACTTCGGCGGGCAGTACCGGCAGCTTGCGGCAGATTGATCAGTCGCGCCGCCGGGCCTCGCCGGGCCCGTAACCCATCACCCGTTTGAAGGCGCGCGCGAACGCGGCTTCCGAGCGATACCCGCAGCGCTCGGCCACGTCGGGCACGCACGCGCCCTCGTGGTTGAGCAGATGCTGGGCGTGGTGCATGCGCCATTCGGTGAGCAGGTCGATCGGGCCGCGGCCCACCGCCTCGCGAAAGCGCTGGGCAAAGCCGGAGCGCGACAAGTGCGCCTTGCGCGCCAGCTCGGCCACCGTCCACGGTCGCTCGGGCTCGCTCAGCATTGCGCTCAGCGCGGGATGCAGGCGCGGATGATGCAGCGCCGCCGACAGCCCGCTCGCCGGCGTGGCATGGCGACTGAGCCCTTCGCGCAGGACGTACATCAACACCGTCTGTGCCAGCCGTTCGAGCAGCGGATTGGCTGCCGGGATGTCGCGCGCGGCCTCGCTGAAGAGCAGCGCGACGAGCCCCGCCAGCGGGGTGGCATCGCCCGATACCACCAGCGCGTCGGGGAGCGTGCCGCGCAGCAAGCGGCAGCTGGCCGGGTCGATGTCGAGGTAGCCGCAGATCAGCGCGGCGCCCCCGCCCGGCGCGTCGAGCGGCGTCGTTTCAGCCACCTGCGTGGTGCCGAAGTGTGGGGTGTCGCTGGCTGAAGAGGTCAGCGCGTGCGCGCTGTCCCACGGCAGAATCACCACGCTGCCGGCGCGCAGGTGCTGCGGCGCGCGATCGGCCAGATGCAGCCAGGTTGTGCCGCCGCCGACCATGTGAAAGGTGACGCGCCCGCTGCCGGAGGTGTCGATGTTCCAGCGATTGCACAGCTGCCCGCGGAACGAGATTTCAATCTGCGGGTTGAGGCGCCGCAGCAGCGCGTCGATGGGAGTGTCGCAGGGGGCGGGGTGCATGGCGGGCCTCTGTGGTGACGCGCGGCAACGCAGGCGTCGTCAGCACAGCAGACCCGGCCGTATCCCGTGGGCTTACATCGCGCGCGCCGGTTTTTTGCCGCGCCGGATCCAGCCCGCGATGCCGAGGCTGCCGAACAGCAGCGCCAGCGTCGACGGCTCCGGGATCTGGCTGACCGTGATGCGCGCCACCTGATAGCCATCGACGGTGAAATCGGCGTTGGGGAAGGCGCTCAGGATTGCGCCGCCGGGAATGAATCCGCCATGCGCCGCCACCACGCCGCCTTCGGTGGTGCCGGTGTCGGGTGACATCTGGCCGAGCACCGGCGTAGTGGCGGCAAGCTCGTCATTGACCTCGGTGCCGGCGTCGAAAATGTGGGTGCCGAGGATGATCAACTCCAGCGCGTTCACGTTGCCGCCGCTGAGCACCTGGTAGGCCAGCGGATCGTCGTTGGCGAAGAAGGCGTCGTTGCTCGGCAGCAGCATCGAGGCGAAGCTCAGGTAGGCCTCGGTCGCGCCGCTGCCCAGATCGAGCACGATCTCGCTGCTGCCGCCGGGGCCAAAGATCGGTGGCGAACCGGCGCCGATGCCGGGGCCGAAAACCACGCCTTGGGCGCTGCCGGTGAACGCGCCACCCAGCGGCCCGGGGTTGCCGTCTTCGGCGAGACGCTCCAGCGCCGCGCTGGCCGGCGCGCCGGCGTCGAACAGATCAAAACTGCCGTCGTGGACCCCCACCCAGACCGGGGTGAACAAGGTGCCCGCCATCGGGGCCAGGTTTTCCACTTTGATTTTCAGGGCCACGGCCTGCGCCGACGGGGCGCTGGCAAGGGCTGCGCTGGCCAGGGCGAGCATGAGCGCGCGGCGATGTGAGTGCGCCATTTCAGTCTCCAGTCGATAAAAGGATGCCCGCCGGACCGGGACCCGGCGTGGACACCCTCAATCTAGGGAACGCACCCACACACCACCATGCGCAAACGTCCACAGGCTATGCCGGTTCATCCGCAATGCGGGGAGGGGTGGCATCGAAGCTGCGGGGGGTGAGACGCGGTGGCTGGAGCGGGTGAAGGAATCAGAAGA
>JAGRFQ010000044.1 GCA_020445945.1 Rhodocyclaceae bacterium | reverse complement strand
AAGTGCTTTCATTTTGTTCATGGTTCCTGATCTCCAATGGTTCGCTGCGTCGCCGGTGTGACGACGCCACAACGATGCGCGCCGGCCGGGCCGGTTTCTGTATCAATTGCTACAGAAGCCGGCCCCGGCTCCCGCGCCCTGACCCGCGCGCACAGCGCTTCGCCGCTCAGGGCGTGCAAAAAGGCCACGATGTCATCCACGTCGCGCGCCGACAGTTGCGCCCGCCCCCGCCGCCGCAGCACCTGCGTCGCCGACAGCCAGTAGTGCGCGCGGGGCGCCTCTCCGGCCAGGGCGACATCCAGTTGCGTCGCCGCCATGAGCCTGACCGCCTGATGCAAGTCGGCGACAGCGCCGTTGTGAAAGTACGGTGCGGTCAGCGCAACATTGCGCAGCGACGGCACCCGCCACACCCCGGGGCCGGCGGTCGCGCGGTTGGCACCACGGTCGGCGAGCAGGCCGAGCGGCGCCGCCATCGACGCGTGATTGGCCGGAAAAATGCGCAGCGGATTGCCGCCGGTGAGCGCGCTGGCATCGCTGAACATCGGGCCGGCATGGCAACGGACGCAGCCGATGGATTCGAACAGGGCCATGCCACGCAACTGCGCCGCATCGAGCGCGCCGGCATCGCCACGCACAAAGCGGTCGTAGGGCGCATCGGCCGTGACCAGGCTGCGTTCATACGCCGCAATCGCCTGCGCAATCCGCGCAAAGCTGATGCGGCCATCGCCAAAGGCATCGCGGAACGCCGTGCGGTAAGCCGCCACGGCGCTGACCCGACGCACGGCCTCGTGGCCCGAGGGCAGCCCCATCTCGACGGGATTCAAGATCGGCGCCTGGGCCTGCGCTTCGAGCGACGCGGCACGGCCGTCCCAGAACAGCACCGACAGGAAGCCCGCATTCCAGACCGTTGGCGTGTTACGCGCGCCGCGCTGTCGTCCCACGCCGACTGCGGTCGGCCGTGCGTCATCGCCGGCGCCCCGGGCGACGTCGTGACACGACGCGCAGGACACGGTGCCGTCGCGCGACAGGCGGGGGTCGTTGAACAGCCGGCGCCCCAGCGCCAGCTTGGCCGGGTTGGCGGGGTTCTCCGGCGGCGAGGGCACCACGCGCGGCAACGCGACCCAGCGATACGCACGCGGCGGCGAGGCCCCGGCCGCCACTACGCCGGCATCGCCCGCCGGGGCAGGCGCCGCCCCCGCCAACGCGGCGAACACCAGGAGCCCGGCCGCCGCCACGCCAAGACCGGACTGATTGCCGCGATCGCGCATCATGCCCTCAGGCCGGACGGCGAAAGAAGGTGTCACCGGGCCCGGCCATCTGCACCTCGACGATCTCGTCGAAGGGCAGCCCGGCCCGTTCATGCGCGCGCCGCACGGCGTCGGCGTCCGGCGCCATGTTCAGGCAGAACGCGCGTCCGTCCGCATAGCCCACATGGGTTCTGATCGGCACCACGCCTTCGGCGAAACAGGCCGCCTCATAGGTGGCGTAGAAGGCTTCGAACGCGGCGGGTGTCAGTTGCGCCGGAAAACTGCCGGAACGGCGGTCATGGGTATCGAGAAAAAATCGCAGGGTTTGCATTGCACTGTCCTCATCTCAGCGCCACGACATGTGGCACCGACAACCGTAGAGCGGACATGCCGGCGCTTCTGTAACAATGGCTACACACGCCCGCGCGATCCGGGCCGGGGCCGTCGCTGATGCACCGCACCATACGGCGCCACTGAGGTAGAATCGCTCCCCATGCTCTACGACCTCGCCCGCCTCGTCTTTTTCTCGCTCGACGCCGAAACCGCGCACGGCCTCGGCATTGCCGCCCTGAAACAGGTGGGCCGCGTGCTGCCGGCGGCAACCCCGCTGGCGGGCCGGCCGACAACGGTGATGGGGATCGATTTTCCCAACCGCGTCGGGCTGGCCGCCGGGCTGGACAAGAACGGCGAGGCCATCGACGGGCTGGCGCGGCTGGGCTTCGGCTTCATCGAGATCGGCACCATCACCCCGCGCCCGCAGCCGGGCAATCCGCGCCCGCGCCTGTTCCGCCTGCCGGATGTGCACGGCATCATCAACCGCATGGGTTTCAACAACGCCGGCGTGGATGCGCTGCTCGACAACGTGCGCGCGGCCAAATTCAAGGGCGTGCTGGGCATCAACATCGGCAAGAACGCCGACACGCCGATGGAGCGCGCCGTCGACGACTATCTCGCCGGCTTCGAGAAGGTCTATCCGCACGCCAGTTACGTGACGGTCAACATCTCCTCGCCCAACACCAAGAACCTGCGCGCACTGCAAGGCGCCTCGGAGCTCGACGCCCTGCTCGCCCCGCTCAAGGCCGCGCAGCAGCGCCTCGCCGACGCCCACGGGCGCTACGTGCCGCTGGCGCTCAAGATCGCGCCCGATCTGGACGATGCGCAAATCGCCAACATTGCCGACGCGCTGCGCCGTCACCGCATCGACGGCGTGATCGCCACCAACACCACCATCGCCCGCGACAAGGTGCAGGGGCTCCCGCATGGCGACGAGGCCGGCGGGCTGTCCGGCGCGCCGGTGCGCGTCGCCAGCACGCGGGTGATTCGCGCGCTGGCCGGCACATTGGCCGGCGAAGTGCCGATCATCGGCGTGGGCGGCATCTTCAACGGCCGCGACGCGCAGGAAAAGATCGACGCCGGCGCCTCGCTGGTGCAGTTCTACAGCGGGCTCATCTACCGCGGCCCGGCGCTGGTGCGCGAATGCGTCGCCACCATCGGCTGACCGCGACAGCGTGCGCCCACCCGCCATACCTATCTGGCCCGCAGGGTTGAGCCATGCGGTACGGCGAGCGATAATTCCGAAGTTCAAAATTCGTGGCGCAACATGAGCAGCTACTTCTTCGTGATTCTCGGCGCCGTGCTGGTCAACAACGTGGTGCTGGTGCGCATTCTCGGCCTGTGCCCGTTCATGGGCGTGTCGAAAAAGCTCGAAACCGCGATCGGCATGGGCGCGGCGACCACCTTCGTGCTCACCCTCGGCAGCGGCACCAGCTACCTGATCGACCACTATCTGCTGGTCCCCAACGATCTGGTCTATCTGCGCACGCTGTCGTTCATCGTCGTCATCGCCGCCATCGTCCAGCTCACCGAACTGGTGATCCACAAGACCAGCCCGCTGCTGCACCAGGTGCTGGGCATCTATCTGCCGCTGATCACCACCAACTGCGCGGTGCTCGGCGTTCCGCTGCTCAACGTCGGCCAGCGCCACAACCTGCTCGAATCGCTGCTCTTCGGTTTCGGCAGCTCGATCGGCTTCACCCTTGCGCTGGTGCTGTTTGCCGGCATCCGCGAGCGCCTCGACGGGGCCGACGTGCCGCTGCCGTTTCGCGGCACCGCCATCGCCATGATCACCGCCGGCCTGATGAGCCTCGCCTTCATGGGCTTTGCCGGACTGGACCGCTACCAGTGACCCTTCAACCCACCTCGCAGACGCCATGCTGAGCGCCATTGCCGTCATGGTCGGCATCGCGCTGGCGCTCGGCGCCGCGCTCGGCTACGCCGCGATCCGCTTCAAGGTCGAGGGTGACCCGCTGGTCGAGAACATCGACGCGATCCTGCCGCAAACCCAATGCGGCCAGTGCGGCTATCCGGGCTGCCGGCCCTACGCCGAGGCGATCGCCAACGGCGAGGCCGACATCAACCAGTGCCCGCCCGGCGGCGAAGAAGGCATCCGCCATCTGGCCGACCTGCTCGGCCGCGAGTTCAAGCCGCTGGACGAGGAACACGGCGTCGAGAAACCCAAAGCGTTCGCCTTCATCGACGAGCAGACCTGCATCGGCTGCACCTTGTGCATCCAGGCCTGTCCGGTCGACGCCATCGTCGGCGCCGCCAAGCAGATGCACACCGTCATCGAGCGCGAATGCACCGGCTGCGAACTGTGCGTGGCGCCCTGCCCGGTGGACTGCATCACCATGGAGCCGCTGCCGGAAATCGTCAAGAACTGGAAGTGGAAGTACCCGGTCTTCAAGATCGAGGAAGCGGCATGATCGCCGGGCTGTTCACCTTCAACGGCGGGGTCAAGCCCGACACCCACAAGAACGAATCCGCCCACGCGCCGATCCGCCCGGCGCCGATCCCGCCGCGGCTGTTCGTGCCGCTGCGCCTGAGCGCCCGCGCCACCACGCGCTGCATCGTCGAAGCCGGGCAGCAGGTGCGCAAGGGCCAGCCCATCGGCGTGCCGGACGATCCGCTCAGCACCACCGTCCACGCGCCCACCTCGGGCACCGTGCTGGGCATCGAGCTGCATACCATGGCCCACCCCTCGGGCCTCAAGACGCGCTGCGTGATCATCGAACCCGACGGCGAAGACCGCTGGATCGAGCACCCCGGCTTCGACGCCGAGCACGCCAGCCGCGAGGCCACCCTCGCCTGGCTGCGCGACTGCGGCGTGGTCGGCCTCGGCGGCGCCACCTTCCCGAGCCACATCAAGGCCTCGGCGGCGGGGCGCATCGACACGCTGATCCTCAACGGCGCCGAGTGCGAACCGTGGATCACCTGCGACGACCGGCTGATGCGCGAGCGCGCCGGGAACATCCTCGCCGGCGCGCAGCGCCTGCGCCGCCTGATCGGCGCCTCGCGCATCCTGATCGGCGTCGAGGACAACAAACCCGAAGCCATCGCCGCGCTCACCGAAGCCGCCGCCGGCGACACCGCGGTCCGCGTCCAGGCGGTGCCCGCGCTCTACCCGGCGGGCGGCGAGAAGCAGCTCATCCGCGTGCTCACCGGCATCGAGATCCCGGCCGGCAAGCTCGGCGGCGACTACGGCGTGCAATGCTTCAACGTCGGCACCGCCTACGCCGTGCACCGCGCCATCGAGCACGGCGAGCCGCTGCTCTCGCGGGTGGTCACCGTCACCGGCAACGTCGCCCAACCCGGCAACTACGAAGTCCTGATCGGCACCCCGGTGGACTTCCTGCTCGAGCTCGCCGCGCCCAAAACCGACACCCAGCGCGTGCTGATGGGCGGGCCGATGATGGGCTTCGCGCTGCCCGCGCTCGACGTGCCGGTGGTCAAGGCCAGCAACTGCCTCATCGCCTGCTCGCCGACGCTGTTCCCGCCCCCGCCGCCGGAGATGAACTGCATCCGCTGCGGCGCCTGCGCCCAGGCCTGCCCGGCCGACCTGCAGCCCTTCGAGCTGTACTGGTTCTCGCGCGCCAAGAACTTCGGCAAGGCGCAGGAATATCACCTCTTCGACTGCATCGAGTGCGGCTGCTGCGCCTACGTGTGCCCCTCGCACATCCCGCTGGTCGACTACTACCGCTTCGCCAAGAGCGAGATCTGGGCGCGCGAGCGCGAAAAAAGCGCCGCCGACGCCGCCCGCGACCGTTTCGAATTCCGCAACGAGCGGCAGGAACGCGAGAAGCGCGAAAAGGCCGAGAAGCTCGCCGCCAAGGCCGCCGCCACCAAGGCCAAACTGGCCGAAAAGGCCGCCGCGGACGGCACCGAAAAAACCGACGCGCCGGCCAGCGACGACCCGAAACGCGCGCTGATCGCCGCCGCGCTGGAGCGCGCCAAGCAACAAAAAACGCAGGTCGAAGCGAAGAACACCGACGCGCTCACGCCGGCGCAAAAGGCCCAGATCGCCGCCGCTGAAGCGCGCCGCGCCGCCGCCGACACGCCGCCGGCCGGCCCCGACGAGACGGAAAACCCCTGATGCTCAGCTCCCCCTTCGTCCGCCAGCCGGCCAGCGTGCAGCAGGTGATGCTCACCGTGCTGCTGGCGCTCCTCCCCGCGGTGGCGCTGTACGTGTGGCAGTTCGGCCCCGGCATCGTGCTCAATCTGGCCATCGCCTCGGCCAGCGCGGTGGCCGCCGAGGCGGCGGTGCTGCGCCTGCGCAAGCGCCCGGTCGGCCTCTACGTGACCGACCTGTCGGCGGTGGTCACCGCCTGGCTGATCGCGCTGACCTTTCCGCCCACACTGGCGGCCTGGGTGCTCATTCTCGCGGTGGTGCTCGCCATCGTCGCGGTCAAGCACCTCTACGGCGGCCTCGGCCAGAACCCCTTCAATCCGGCGATGGCGGCGTATTGCCTGATGATCGTCGCCTATCCGTCGGCGATGTCGCAGTGGCCGGCGGCCGGCTGGATCGATCTGGGCACCCACCTGCAACTGATCGGCGGCGCGAGCCTCGACGCGATCACCGGCGCGACCCCGCTCGACGCGTTGCGCACCGGCCTGCGCGGCGATGCGCCGGTCGAGACCATCCTCGCCGGCAAGGCCTTCGGCGCGCTCGGCGGCGCGGGCTGGGAGTGGATCGGGCTGGGCTACCTCGCCGGCGGCGCCTTCCTGCTGTGGCGGAGGGTCATCACCTGGCACCTGCCCGCCGCCTTTCTGGGCGGTCTGGTGGTCATCTCCGGCGTATTCTGGCTGGCCGACAGCGCGCGCTTCGCCTCGCCGCTGTTTCATCTGGCCAGCGGCGGCACGCTGCTGGCGGCGTTCTTCATCGTCACCGACCCGGTCTCCGGCGCCACCACCCCACGCGGCAAGCTGATCTTCGCCGCCGGCATCGCGCTCATCACCTACATGATCCGCAACTTCGGCGCCTATCCCGACGGGATCGCCTTCGCGGTGTTGCTGATGAATCTGTGCGTGCCGCTGATCGACATGAAGACCCAGCCGCCGGTGTTCGGCCACAAGGGGAGGTAAGCGCATGAGCACCGCCTACACCGCCGCCCGCACCTCGGTACGCACCGCCGCCATCCTGACCCTGTTCGCGCTGGCCTTCACCGCCGCGATGGCGCTCACCTACCAGTTCACCAAGCCCGACATCGACGCCGCCGTCGCCGAGGTCAAGCGCAAGCTGATTGCCGAAGTGCTGCCGCCCACGGCCTACGACAATCCGCTGCTCAGCGACACCGTCGCTGTCGGCGCAACCCGCGAACTTGGGCTGGACGAAGGTGGCACGGTGTATCGCGCGCGGCGCGGCGGCGAGCCGGTGGCCCTGATCGTCGAAGCCCGCGCGCCGGACGGCTACGGCGGCGCGATCGACCTGATCGTGGCGGTGCGCGCCGACGGCAGCCTGTCGGGCGTGCGCGCCACCCAGCACAAGGAAACGCCGGGGCTGGGCGACTACATCGACCCGCGCAAGGACCCCAACAAGACGGCGCCGTGGATCGGCCAGTTCGTCGGCCAATCGCTCGACACCGTACCCGCGGCGCAGTGGCAGCCGCGCAAGGACGGCGGCCGCTTCGATTCGCGCGCCGGGGCCACGATCAGCGCCCGCGCGGTGATCGCTGCGGTGGCCCGCGCGCTGACCTGGACCGCCGCCCACCGCGAGCGTCTGTTCGACGCGCGCACCGGCACGCATCTGGACGCCCCGCAAGGAGGCCCGACCCAATGAGTCTGTTCAATCGCGAAGCCTGGCACAACGGGCTGTGGAAGCAGAACCCCGGCCTGGTGCAACTGCTCGGCCTGTGCCCCATCCTCGCCGTGAGCACCACCATGGTGAACGCCGTGAGCCTCGGCGTGGCCACCATCGTGGTGATGGCGCTGGCCAATCTCGGGGTGGCGGTGCTGCGCAACTTCATTCCCTACGAGATCCGCATCCCGGTGTTCATTCTGGTGATCGCCTCGCTGGTGACGGTGGTCGACCTGCTGTTCAACGCCTATCTGCACGAGCTGTATCTGGTGCTCGGGATCTTCATTCCGCTGATCGTCACCAACTGCATCGTGCTGGCGCGGATCGAGGCCTTCGCCGCGAAGAACAACCCGCTCGCCTCCACCGTCGACGGCATCGCCCAGGGCGTCGGCCTGCTGTGGGTGCTGGCGGTGCTGGGCGCGATGCGCGAGCTGATCGGCGCGGGCACGGTGTTCGGCGGCATCGACCTGATCGTCGACGGCGCCTCGGCCATCCGGCTGCTCGGCGACGACTACCCCGGCTTCCTGATCGCGATCCTGCCGCCCGGCGCGTTCTTCGCCCTCGGCTGCCTGATCGCCGCCTACAACTGGCTCAACGCGCGCGCCACCCAGCGCAAGCACACCGCCCCGGTCGCCACGCCGGACGACGCCGTCGCGGAGGCCTGAAGCGGCGATGGCACGGCCGATGACGCGCGAAGCCATCGCGCAGATGTTCGCCCGCCTGCAGGCCGCCAACCCGCACCCGCAGACCGAGCTCGAATACGCCTCGCCGTATCAGTTGCTGGTGGCGGTGGTGCTCTCCGCGCAGGCCACCGACAAGGGCGTCAACCGGGCCACCCGCGGGCTGTTCGCCGCCGCGCCCACGCCCGAAGCGATGGTCGCGCTCGGCGAAACCGGGATTGCCGAACACATCCAGACCATCGGCCTGTTCCGCACCAAGGCCAGAAACGTGGCCGCGCTGTCGTGGCTGCTGCTCGAACGCCACGCCGGCGAGGTGCCCGACACGCGCGAGGCGCTCACCGCCCTGCCCGGCGTCGGCCGCAAGACCGCCAATGTGATCCTGAACACCATCTTTCGCCAGCCGGCGATGGCCGTCGACACCCACATTTTCCGCCTCGCCAACCGCACCGGGCTGGCGGCCGGAAAGAACGTGGACGCAGTCGAGCGCAGTCTGCTCAAGCGCATCCCCAAAGACTATCTGCTCGACGCCCACCACTGGCTGATCCTGCACGGGCGCTATGTGTGCACCGCACGCGCGCCACGCTGCGGCGCCTGCGCGATCCGCGACCTGTGCAATTTCAAAGACAAGACCGACACGCCCGAGGACTGAATCCATGTTCGACCCGTCACGCGACCAGGCCCGCCAGTTTTTCATCGAGGCCTGGAAGAAACACCGCGAGGGCAGCGTGCTGACGCCGCTGGAGAGCGTCTTCGTCGACATCGCCGGGCTGCATCCGGAATACCACGCGGTGCTCGAAGACGCCGACGCAATCGACCGCGACTACAGCCCCGACGATGGCCAGATCAACCCGTTTCTGCACCTGTCGCTGCATCTGGCGGTAGAAGAGCAGCTCTCCATCGACCAGCCGCCGGGGCTCAAGGGCGCGTTTGCGCAGTTGCAGCTACGCCTCGGCAACCGCCACGACGCCCTGCACGAGGTGCTCGAATGCCTGGGCGAGACGATCTGGCAGGCCCAGCGCAACCGCCAACCACCCGATGGCGCGGCCTATGTGAACGCGGTAAGAAAACGCGCCGGGCTCGCATGACGAGGCCGGCGCGTCGGGTGTGTTAAAAATGAGCAAAAAACCGTTCAGCGCTTGACGACCAGGCCTTGCTGGGCGGCAAAGTAGGCCGCCAGGTCTTCCATGTCGGCGGTGCTCAGGTTTTCGACCTGCGCGCTCATGATCGGATTCTTGCGATTGCCGAGCTTGTAGTCCTTGAGCGCGCGCAGCAGATAGTCCGCGTGCTGTCCGCCGAGTTTCGGAAAGTCGGGCGCAACGCTGTCGCCGGTCTCGCCATGACAGGCTGCGCAGACCACCGATTTTTCCTTGCCGGCGGCCACATCGCCGCCCGCCAGCGCGGCGCCGGAGAAAAGCGCCAGCGCGCCGGCACAGAGTACAGAAATCACATGACGGCTCATTGTGCGCCTCCGTAATAGGCGGCCAGATCGGCCATGTCCTGCTCGCTCAGACTGGCCGCAATGGCCTGCATCGACGGGTGGCTGCGGTCACCGTTCTTGTAGGCCTGCAGTGCCTGAACGATGTAGGCGGGATGCTGCCCGCCGATTTTGGGCACGTGATACACCGACGGAAACGCGGTGCGATAGCCCGGAATGCCATGACAGCCGACACACATGGATATTTTGCTTTTTGCGGCTTCGGCATTGCCTTCTACCGCCCATGTCGGCGCAGTGGCTGCAACCAGCAAGGCTGCGACGATGATTCGTCGTCCCTTCATGGCGACTCCTCTGTTTTGGTTTGGGGGATCGGAAACGATCCGGTCGATTTTAAGGGCTGCGCTCAACATCGTGCAAACCATTCTCGTTCCGCCACCGGCGGCGGCCCACCGGCCGCGCTACCAATCCCGCACCCACCGACTATAGTGAGGGCGACAGGTAGCGCGGCAGGAGTCCATGATGCGTGCACACTCGCTGGCAGTAAGCCTCTTCATATCCGTCGCGCTGCTGCCCTCACCCGCCATCGCGGCCGAGGAATGGCTGTCGCTCGGCGCCAAGCACTGGGCCCCCACGGTGGTCTCCAAGACCGGCGCCGGTACGGCCAATGCGGTCGCTGAGGCGCGCGTGATGCGTGAAGCCATCGCCGGCTGGTGCGGCAACTGGGCGCCCGGCGATGCGGGCTGCGTGGCGCGCGAGCTGGCCAGCCCGGCCGCGCAGCAAACCTACCGCGCCTCGGCCGACTGCATCGCCGGGCGGATCACCCCGGTCGACGGCAACACCTATACCCTCGCCGGCCACTGGGACAACAGCGACATCGGCGGTGGCCGCACCCGCTGGCGCGACGCGAACGGCAAGATCGTCGGCCGCGACAACGCCAGCGGCGGGCTCGGCATCTCGCAGCAATGGGAAGTGCTGTGCCCGAAGAAGCCCGCCGCGCGACCGGCCCCGCGCACGCAGGCCCCCGCGCCGGCGGCCCCCATCGCCAGCGCCTATGTGCCCGGCGACGTCATCTATGCACGCTATGGCCGTCAGTGGATTGCCGGCAAAGTCGTCAAGGTCCGCCGGCAGGGCACGCAGCTGACCTACGAAGTGCGTCTGGAGAACGGCGCCCGCGGCATGCTGCCGGCCCACATGCTGCGCAAAACGCCCTGATCGCACACACGCCGGCGGCACCCCCCGGATGAGCGCCGGGGTCTCTATAATTGGCCGTGTTCGCCATTCTCAGGATTCCCCATGCGCTTTGAAGGCAGCGACAGCTACGTCGCCACCGATGACCTCAAACTGGCGGTCAATGCCGCCGTCACCCTGCAACGCCCCCTGCTCATCAAGGGCGAGCCCGGCACCGGCAAGACCATGCTGGCCGAGGAAGTGGCGGGCGCGCTGGGCGTGCCGCTGCTGCAATGGCACATCAAATCGACCACCAAGGCCCAGCAGGGCTTGTACGAATACGACGCGGTGTCGCGCCTGCGCGACTCGCAACTGGGCGACGACAAGGTCAGGAACATCGCCAACTACATCGTCCAGGGCGTGCTGTGGCAGGCCTTCGAGCATGACGGCCCATGCGTGGTGCTGATCGACGAGATCGACAAGGCCGACATCGAGTTCCCCAACGACCTGCTGCGCGAACTCG
>JAGRFQ010000109.1:16229-18421 GCA_020445945.1 Rhodocyclaceae bacterium | reverse complement strand
GCCTGCCGGCCGAGTCCACCAAGATTCACGGCATCGAGCCCGAAATGCTGATCGGTCAGCCGGTGATCGGCAAAGTGCTGCCGGCCTTCCACGCGTTCTCGGCCGACACCGTACTGGTCGCCCACAACGCGGCCTTCGACATGCGCTTCTTGCAGCTCAAGGAAGAGAGTACCGGCTTGAAGTTCGACCACGCGGTACTCGACACCTTGCTGCTGTCGGCCGTGATTCATCCCAATCAGGACAGCCACCGGCTGGAGGCCATTGCCGAGCGCTTCGGGGTCACCATCATCGGTCGCCATACCGCCATGGGCGATGCCATCGTGACCGCCGAAGTGTTCCTCAAGATGCTGCCGCTGCTCGCCGAAAAAGGGGTGCGCACGCTGGGGCAGGCGCGCGAGGCCGCCGAAAAGACCTACTACGCACGCCTGAAGTACTGACCGCCCGCGGCGTTTCCGCGGCGCGTGCGGTGGCCGGGGTATACTCCGGCCACGCCCGCGCCTGATCGCGGGACTCAGGGGAGAACCAGCGCCGATGGCGAGCAATTCGGCCTTCATGCACCAGTTGCGACGCTATTACGGGTGGTACACCGGCGGCTTCATGGTGTTCGTGGTGCTGCTCGCGGTGGGCGAACAGCTGGGCCTGTCGTCGCGCGTCATCGGCCACCTCTTCCTGTTTGCAACGATTGCGATCTACGCCACCATCGGGGTGATGAGCCGCACCGCAGACGTGGCCGAATACTACGTCGCCGGGCGCCGCGTGCCGGCAATCTTCAACGGCATGGCCACTGCCGCCGACTGGATGAGCGCCGCTTCCTTCATCGGGCTGGCCGGCACCTTGTACTTCGCCGGTTTTCAGGGGCTCGCCTTCGTCACCGGATGGACCGGCGGCTATGTGCTGGTGGCGCTGTTGCTGGCCCCGTATCTGCGCAAGTTCGGCCAATACACCATCCCCGACTTCCTGGGCGCCCGCTACGAAGGCAACTTCGCCCGCCTCGTCGGCCTCGCTGCCACCATCCTCGCCAGCTTCGTCTATGTGGTCGCGCAGATCTACGGTGTCGGCCTGATCACCAGCCGTTTCGTCGGCGTTGAATTCGAGATCGGCCTGTTCGTCGGCCTCGCCGGCATTCTGGTGTGTTCCTTCCTCGGCGGCATGCGTGCGGTGACCTGGACCCAGGTCGCCCAGTACGTGATCCTCATCGTCGCCTATCTCGCACCGGTGGTGATGCTGTCCTACAAACTCACCGGCGTTCCGGTGCCGCAGGCGATCTACGGCGGGGTGCTCGAAAAGCTCGGCGACAA
Organism: Rhodocyclaceae bacterium; assembly: GCA_020445945.1. Lineage (GTDB taxonomy): Bacteria > Pseudomonadota > Gammaproteobacteria > Burkholderiales > Rhodocyclaceae > Nitrogeniibacter. Next base: position 17,123 of record JAGRFQ010000109.1, on the reverse strand, counting down.
GGAAGCGACGCTGCTCAACGACCCCGCCGAGCTCGCCGTGCGCGAGCAATACCGTGCCCGCGCCGATGCCTATGCGCGCAAGATCGACGCGCTCCCGGGCTCGATGGCAGAGGAGCGCCGGGCCCTGTCCGAACGCCTGCGCAGCCTGCGCATGAACGACGCCAGCGCGCGAGATGTGGCCCTGGCCGAGCGCGCGCTGCGCGATCTCCCCCGGACCGAACGCGAAGCGCGCGAAAAGTGGCAGGCCGCCCGCGCCATCGCCCTCGAGCGCGCCCAGCCGCCCCCGCGCCACGCCGACGCCTACCCCGGCGACTCGCCCGAAGAGAGCGACACCGCGCGGCGCAACTTCCTCGCCCTCGTGTTCGTCCTGATGGTCGGCACGGCCGCCTTGCCGCACCTGCTGATGCGCTACTACACCACCCCCGGCGTGTCCGAAGCGCGCCGCTCGGTAATGTGGTCGCTGCTGTTCATCACCCTGCTGTACGTCACCGCCCCGGCCTACGCGGTGTTCGCCAAATGGGAGGTCTACAACCAGCTGGTGGGCAGCAGCATCGCCTTCCTGCCCGACTGGATCGCCTCATGGGGCAAGGTCGGCATGGTGAGCATCGAAGACATCAACGGCGACGGCCTGCTGCAACTGGCCGAACTCACCCTCGACACCGACGTCATCGTGCTCGCCACGCCCGAGATCGCCGGGCTGCCCTACGTCGTCTCCGGGCTCGTCGCCGCCGGCGGTCTGGCCGCGGCACTGTCCACCGCCGATGGCCTGCTGCTGACCATCTCCAACGCCTTGTCGCACGACTTCTACTTCAAGGTCGTGAACCCCCAGGCCACCACCCAGCGGCGTCTGGTGATCTCCAAATCGCAGCTCCTGCTCGTCGCCGCGATTGCCGC
>JAGRFQ010000109.1:7793-16213 GCA_020445945.1 Rhodocyclaceae bacterium | reverse complement strand
GCCTCCATGCGCCCCGACAACATCCTGTTCATGGTCGGACTGGCCTTCTCCATCGCCGCCGCCACCTTCTTCCCGGCCCTCGTGCTCGGCATCTTCTGGAAGCGTGCCAACAAATGGGGCGCCGTCACCGGCATGCTCAGCGGACTGGTGATCACCCTGTACTACGTCGGCCAGACCCACCCGTTTTTCGACGGGTCGATGGCCAACGCATGGTTCGCCATCGACCCGATCTCGGCGGGTGTTTTCGGCGTACCGCTGGGCTTCGTCGTGATCATCGCCGTCAGCCTGCTCACCCCGCCGCCGTCGCTCGAAGTCCAGGCGCTGGTCGATTTCGTGCGCTATCCCAGCCTCACCGAAACCCCGGACCGCTGAGCCACCCTCAAAAAACCCCCCGCCAAGGGGTTTCCCGCCCCGTGCTTTCTGCTAAAATTCGCCCTCTTCCGCGGAGAGGTGGATGAGTGGTTTAAGTCGCACGCCTGGAAAGCGTGTTCAGGGTAATACCCTGACGCGGGTTCGAATCCCGCCCTCTCCGCCAGACACCCAGTAAAAACGCGGCTTTGAGCCGCGTTTTTCGTTCTGCCCGCCAACTTGGCAGGTGGCAGGAGTTGCCTCTCTCTAGGCCGACCTCCCGATTCTTTCGCCGGCACCACCTACTACTGGTGCTGCTACTATTCCAGTTATCCCGTTTGCATTGACGAGGGGTGCCAAATCATTACAGGCGGGATGCGGTGCGGCCAGCTTTAATTTTCGACACTGTCTCTGTCTGCGACTACTGGCGATTGGGTTGAATGATTCCGTGGCGTTTCATACGGCGGTAGATTGTGGCGCGGCACAGGCCGAGCTCTTCGGCGGCGGCGGTGACGCACCATTTGTGACGCTGAAGGGCCTCAAGCAACCATTGTCCTTCCTGATCTCGCCAACGTTGGGGCTCGGTGGGTGCGCTATTGGTGAGAGGCGGCGGCGTTGGCACACCGGCTGGTGCGGCCGGAGCGACCGGTGCCATCAGTTCGCCGGGCAGGTCGTCATATTCGATCCGTCCGTCGTTGCACACCGCCAGTGCGAAGCGCAGCACGTTGCGCAGCTGGCGGACGTTGCCCGGCCAGTCGTGGGCGCACAACACTGACATGGCTTGTGGGTCAATGCTGACCGAGGCGCAGCCCATTTCGGTGGCTTCTTCGGTCGCCAGACGGTCGATCAGGAAGGCCTTGTCGCGGCGCGAACGTAGCGGCGGCAGATAGAGAATCGCACCGCACAGGCGGTAGTAGAGGTCTTCCCTGAACTGGCCGTCGGCGATGAGCTTGCGCAGATCGCGATGCGATGCTGCGATTACCGTGAGGCGGATTGCTTGGGCCTTGTCGCTGCCCAGTGGGGTGACTTCCTTTTCTGCCAGCACCCGCAGCAGCCGCGTTTGCAGGTGCAGGGGCATGTCGCCGATTTCGTCGAGAAACAGGGTGCCGCCGTCGGCCTGGCTGAGCAGACCGCGCATGCCTTTGCTGCGCCCGCCGGTAAACGCGCCGGGCGCGTAGCCAAAAAGTTCGCTCTCGATCAGCGATTCGGGGATCGCCGCGCAGTTGATCGCCACGAACGCCTTGTCGCGGCGCTCGCTGGACTCGTGCAACGCTTTGGCGACCACTTCCTTGCCGGTGCCGGTTTCGCCGTGCAGGAGAATGTCCACCGACTTGTTGACCAGGCGCTTGGCCTGGCGGATCAGGCGCTGCATCTGCGGATCGTCGCCGGCCAAGCGGTCAAGCGCCGGGGCGCTGACCGCGAGCTCGGCGGCATGCGGGGCACGGCTGCGACTGCCGCTGACCCGCGGCGCAATCACGTCGGCGTAGAACACGCCGTGTTCATAGGTGGTCAGTGCGGCACGCTGATTGATGAGGCTGGTGCGTGCGATGCCCCACACTTCCGCCATGCCTTCGCGAAAGATGTTGTCCAGCGAGGCGCCGACCAGTTCGGTCACCAGCGCGTCCTCTCCGCCAGCATGGAGCATCTGGCGAGCGCCGCTATTGGCGCCAACGACAATCCCGTTGGCGTCGAAGGCGAGCAGCAACTGACCGCTGAGATCGACCATCGGCCATGCCGCGCCAAGGCGTAGCACCGAGGCTTCGCGGAAGAAGTGCATGAAGTTCGTATCCTCGATCATCTTGGCGTACATCATGGTCAGCTGCAGCGCCAGATGCTGGCTTTCCTTGGGCGACGGCGAGGTCAGCGCCGAGACGTCGAGCACGCCGAGGAATGCCCCGGTCGGGTCGAGCAGCGGCGCGCTGTTGCAGGTGAGCCCGATGTGCGAGGCATCGAAGTGGTCGGTCTGATGACAGGTGATCGCGCTGCGGTCGGCAATGCAGGTTCCCACCGCGCAGGTCCCCGCCCGCGCCTCGCTCCAGTCGGAACCGAGGTACAGGCCCGAGCGGCGCAACTCGCCTTGCCAGCGGTCGTTGCCGATGAAATCCACCGTCACCCCGTGCGCGTCGGTGAGCAGCAGCACGTAACCCAGATCGCACACCCGTTTGTAGAGCTGCTCCATGCCGGTGCGCGCGACCTGGAGGAAATCCTCGATCTGGTCGCGGTGCTCGCGCAGGCGCGTCCCTTCGACGATATGCGCCGGCGTCGGCCGGGTCGGGTCGAGCGCGTAGTCTTCGATGCAGCGTCGCCACGAGCGCTGGATCCGGTCGGTTTGCACCGCACGCTCGCGGAGCGAGGACAGCACACGTTCGATGTGCGTCCGTTGGTCAATTTGCATTTTTCCGTGCCTCCTCCCGACGTGCCGGAAGGGGTCCGGCGAGCGCCAAGAATGCGTCAGGTCCGTTGCCGGCCTGCGCTGTAATTTGATCGCCGCGATCTTGCTGCCCGCGGCGCCATCCTGTCGTGCGACACGCCTCCTGCGTTTCACGACCCGTTCGCACGCGGCGCAAAGGCCGGCGCGGCGGCACAACTCACTGTAGCACTTTAGTAAAGCACCGCCCTGGCTGCCGCGCCTAGGACAACGCCTGAAACAACAACACGCTGCGCTCCAGCAGCCAGAACGCGGCGACCACGATGCAGGGCACCACCAGCGCCTGCGCGCAGCGAATGCGCGGGCTGAACCAGTAGCGCCGCAACAGGTAGAGCAGCGGCGCGGCAAGCAGCGACAAGGCAATCTGGCCCGCCTCGATGCCCAGATTGAACCCCACCAGCAGGCCGATGAAACTGCCCGACAAGGCCGGCGCCAGCCCCTCCAGCGCAAACGAAAATCCGAAGCCGTGCACCAGGCCGACGCAGAACACGGTCGGGGCGAGCATCGGCTGGTTTCGATCGACCAGGATGCGTACGCCGGCGTAGAGGATCGATGCGGCGATCGCCATCTCGACGAGCGGTGCAAACCAGGCCAGTGCGCTCAGCCCGCCCAGCGCGCCGGCGCACAGGGTGATCGAGTGCCCCAGCGTGAAGGCCAGCGAGGTGCGCGCGAAATGCGCCGGACCGGTGGCCCCGAGAACCAGCACGAGAATGAACAGGACGTGATCGAGTCCGGCCAGCACGTGCTCGAAGCCGGCCCGCACGAAGCCGACGAAGTCGGGCGAGACCGCATGGACCGCGGCATCGTCGAACGGATCGAGGGTCACCGCCAGCACGCCGATACTCTGGTGGCCGCCTCCGCTCGCGTCGGCGCGGTGCACGCGCACGATGTTGACCGCAGCCTCGGCCAGGGTTGGCCACTCGTCGCGTTTGCCGGCCAGCGCCACCGGGGCACCGGGGGCCGGGCGCGGAAAACTCAGCCACACGCTGACCACCGCGTCGGCCAGCTCCAGCGGCGCGTCGGCGGGTAGCGCGAGCCCCCGGCCAACGTAGCGCTCCACGTCGGGCAGGTAGGTAAACGGATCTCGCTCGGTGAGGGTGTCTACACGCGCGCCCTGCAGCACGCCGGCGCCGGTGTCGAGACTCAGCGCGGTGGCAAAGCGCTTGCGCAGCTGCGTCGGGTCGGCGCGCAGGGCGGGGCCATCGACCCACAGCCGGCCGTCGGCGTCGCGCAGGAAGGGCGGCGCCGGCTGCTTGCCACCGGTTTGCCAGTCGTGCGGCAACAGCACCAGCGCGAGCGGCATCTGGGCGTACACTTGCACGCTGTTGCCGCGCGGCACGACATGCACGACGCGCGCCATGAATTCCTGGAAATGCGCCGCCGCCACGCTGCTCAGACACAGCAGCGCGGCGGCCAGCGCGAGGGCGCGCATGCTGCGTGCGCCCCGTCCGGGCCGGGCGATTACTGGCGCGGGTCCCACAGGCGCTCAGGCGTGCTCTGCTCGTAGCCGCGGCCGCCGGGGGCGGTCACCAGTTCCAGTTGCATGCCCCACGGCGACATGAAGTAGATCCAGGTCAGGCCCTTGAGCGGCCCGTCGGTGAACAGGTGTGGCTTGCCGAGGAACTTGACGCCGCGCTCGCGCATGTACTCCATCGCCACGTCCAGATCGTCGACGTAGAAGGCGATGTGGTGACCGCCGATGTCGCTGTTCTTCGGCGGTTTGGCTTTCTGGTCCGGCGAGGTGTATTCGAAGATCTCGAAGTTGGTGCCGTTGCCGCAGCGCACCAGGTGCGCGACCGGAATGGCCGCGCGCGGATTGACGTTGAGGTTCTCCTTCATCCAGTCATCCTTGAACGGGCCGAAGGGGCCAATCGTGAAGAAGGCCTTGCAGCCCATCACGCCGACGAAGAAGTCGACCGCTTGCTGGGCGTTGGGTACGGTGAAGCCGAAGTGCTCGACCCCGCGCATGCCCGGCACGCCGGCCTGCGCCGCCGGCACACCGGCCAGCAGCGTGGCGGCAATGGCGCAGCGGCGCAGCAGCGCGCCGGTGCGGGAAGTGGTGTTCTGTTTCATGTTCTAGCTTCCTTTGGTGAGTGATGGATCGTGGCGCTGTGCGCGCAGCTCGCCGGGCGGGAGAAAAAAGACGGGGCGCCGCGTGCGGCCCCCCAAAGACACGCGAGGAGATGCGCGCTGGTTCAGCCGCGCCGGAGGCGACAAGACACGCCCCCCGGCCCGACTGGCCCGGCCGTTCCGTTGACCGCGGCTCAGAGCTCCCGTCGCTTCATTGCCCCCGCAATGTATTCCGCCTGGCGGATGGCCAAGGCGACGATGGTCAGCGTCGGGTTGGCGGCACCGCTGGAGGTGAACTGGCTGCCGTCAGAGACGAACAGATTCTTGATGTCATGCGTCTGCCCCCACTTGTTCACCACGCCGTCGCGCGCCTTCTCGCTCATCCGGTTGGTGCCCATGTTGTGGCTGGCCGGATAGGGCGGCATGTCGATCACGCGGGTGGCGCCAACGGCTTCGGACAACTTGCGCCACTGGGCCAGGCCATGGCGGCGCATGGCAGCGTCGTTGGTGTGGTCGGTCTTGGTGACGATGGGGATGGGCAGGCCGTGCTGGTCGCGCTCGGTCGGGTGCAGGGTGATGCTGTTCTCTTCCTGCGCCAGATCCTCGCCGCACACCCACACGCAGCTCATGTGGTCGAACTTCTCCAGCGCCGAGCTGACCTCGCGTCCCCAGCCGCCGGGCTTCATGAAGGCCGCGGCGAAGGGCAGATGCAGCGCCAGGCCTTCGAGGTGGTAGCCGCCGAGGAAGCCGCGGTCGGGGTTGTTGGGCACCTCGTCGGAGACCACAGCGGCAATGTCGAAGCCGCGATACATGTACACCGGCCCCGGGTTGATGGTCAGCGCGGCGGCGGTGGTGTGGTTCATGTAGTTGCGCCCGACCTGGCCGGAGGAGTTGGCCAGCCCGTTGGGGAACAGACTGGAGGCGGAGTTGAGCAGCAGGCGCGGCGACTCGATCGAGTTGCCGGCCACGCACACCACGCGCGCCTTCTGCAGATGCTGGTTACCGTCCTTGTCGGCGTAGAGCACGCCGGTGGCCTTGCCGCTCTTGTCGTGCTCGATGCGCAGCACCATGCTCTGCGGGCGCAGCTCGGCGTGGCCGGTCTTCATCGCACGCGGAATCTCGGAGTACAGCGTCGACCACTTGGCGCCGATCTTGCAGCCCTGCATGCAGTAGCCGATCTGCTGACAGGCCGGTCGGCCGTCGTGGGGCCGGGTGTTGGAGGCCACCGGGCGCACGATGTCCTTGTAGCCGATCTTGCGCGCGCCGTGCTCGATCACCCGGTAATGGTTGTTGGGCGGCATCGGCGGCAGGCCGCTGGCCTTGGTGCCGGCCACGCCCATCTTGCGCTCGGCAATCTCGTAGTAGGGCGCCAGCTCGTCGTAGCTGATCGGCCAGTCGAGCACGTTGGCGCCCGGCACATGGCCGTAGGTGCTGCGCGTCTTGAACTCGTGCGCCATGAAGCGCAGCGCCAGGCCCGACCAGTGCATGGTCGAGCCGCCCACGCCCTTGACGATCCACGCCGGCAGGTTGGGATAGGTTTCGGTGTGATGCCAGCCGCCGGCCGAGATGCGCTTGTCGAGCCACGAGATCTTGGCGAACATCGCCCACTCGTCGTTCTCGAAGTCTTCCTGGGTGTGGTGCTTGCCGGCCTCGAGGATCACCACATCCACGCCCTGGCGGGTCAGCTCATCGGCCAGCGTGCCGCCGCCGGCGCCCGAGCCGATGATCACGACGACGCTGTTGTCGTCCTTGGAAAAAGTCTTGCTCATGGAAAGTGTCTCCGTTCTTATTTATGTCTGCGCCAGCTCACGCTTTGGGCAGCCAGTCGATGTCGTCAAAGCCGCGGTTGATATAACCCCCCTTCTCCCACGACGAACCCTCCTCGCCGAACAGTGGCCACACCGCCTTGTTGTTGTAGAAACCGGTCACCATGTCGCCCTTGATCTTCTGGAAGAAGGCGCCGTGCTCGATGGCATAGAGCAGGCTCAGGCGTTGGGTTTCGGTGCCCACGTCGGCGTAGGGCGTGTTGAAACTCGCCTTGGCCATCGCGTCGAGCTGCGCCACACCATCGCGGATGAGCTTGGCCAGCGCCGGGTCCTCGGCGGCCTTCGCGTCGTAGGGCTCGATCGCCTGCATGTAGTAGCGGTCAGCGATCTTGTCGTGCGGAAAGATGTCGCGCGCCATGACCAGCAAGGTCTTGCCGATGGCGGCGCCCAGGTGGGTGAGCTCGGCCGCCAGCGCATCGCGCGCGGGCAGCATCAGCCCGCCGACCGACAGGGTGGTCACCCCGGCGGCGGTCAGGCCGGAGCCTTTGAGAAACGCGCGCCGACTGACGGTGACGCGTTTTTCCAGCACGCGCATGCCTTCCTGCGCGGCGGGGGATTGGTGCAGATCGTCGTTCATGATGTCTCCTCTTGTTTTTGCACTTCGGGTCAGGCTTGAGGGGCCGCGACGGACAGACCGCCGCGGGGCGTCGTTGGAAACTCACCGAGCACGTCGGTGAGCATCTGTTGCAGTTCCAGCGCGAAGCTCTCGACCAGCGGCGCGGCGCCGAGCTGTTCTTCGCAGGAGGTGGTGGCGCTGCCGAGCGCAGCGGCCTCGCCGTCGGGGCGGTCGAGCAGCGCGCACAGTGCGTGCCAGTCGGGCCGCGCCAGCAAGGTGCCCGAGGTCAGCAGCACGCCGTTGCGCCGGCGCAACTGAGCCAGCCCGACAATCTTCTTGCCATCGACGACCACCTCCCACGGGGAGAGGCCGCCGAAGCAGGCCCAGCCCAGGGCCGCATTCGCCGGCGCATGGCGCACCTCGTCGGGCGGCAGGGCACGCGCGGGAATGCTCATGTCGCGCAGCAGGCCGGCAATCAACGCGCCGAGCCAGCGGTAGCTGGAGACCGTGCCACCGCCCAGCAGGCGGTGCTCCGGCGGCAGCACGATGGAGGTGCTGAGCATCCACGGCCCGGTCAGCACCGCTCCGCCGCCGGAGCGGCGCAGCACCATTTCGGGCCGGTCGCGGCCTTTCCGGGCCCGCGCCAGCACGGCCGCCTGCGAGCAGCCGAATACCACGCCGGGGGCGCGGTAGGTCCACAGCCGCAGTTGCGGCTCGCGCACCGGGCTTTCGAGCAGGGCTTCGTGCCAGCGCTGCTCTTGGGCACAGCTCACCACCTCCAGCCGCGGACCGAGCGTACCCATTACAGCGCGGCCGTCTCGATGCGGCGGGCCAGATCGCCGAGGAACACCGCCGCCGGATAACCATCCACCGCGCGGTGATCGAACACCAGATGCAGCCCCATCATCGGCGCGGCAACGATCGCCCCATCGCGCACCACTGCCCGTTCGGCCACCCGGGTGACCCCGAGAATGGCCACCTGGGGCGGATTGATGATGGGCGAGAAGCGGTCGATCGCGGTCATCCCCAGATTGCTCACCGTGAAGGTGCCGCGCTGGTAGCTGCCGGCGCTGAGCGTGCCGGCGCGCGCACCCTCGGCCAGGCGCCGCAGCTCGGCGGAGAGCTCGGCCAGCGGCAGGGTGTCGGCGTTGCGGATCACCGGCACCATCAACCCGTCGTCGAGGCTGACCGC
>JAGRFQ010000109.1:5425-7731 GCA_020445945.1 Rhodocyclaceae bacterium | reverse complement strand
TCGCGCAGCGTCAGCGCCACCGCGCGCAGCAGCAAGGCGGTGAGGCTGAGCTTGCTGCCGGAGGCGGCGAGCGTGCGCCGCAGGGCTTCGCACTGGCTCACGTCAACATCCACGGAATGCGCCACCCGCGGAATCTGCCAGCCCTGCGTCATGCTGCGTGCGATGGCGCCGCGCAAGCCGGTCAACGGCCGCAGACGCGCGGCAGCATCGTCGGCGGGCGGCGTGTTTTCCGGGCGACTCACGGCTCAGGCCTCCAGCACCGCGAGCACGGCCCCGCGGCCGAAGGTGTCGTCCGCCGCCACGGCCAGGCGCGCGATCTTGCCGGCGCTCGGCGCGGTGATCTCGTGGGTGGTCTTCACCAGCTCGGCCACGCCGAGCACGTCGCCCGCATCCACGCTGTCGCCCTCGGCCACTTGCCACTCCTGCAGCAGCGCTTCGGTGCCTTCTTCCACATCCGCCCACACGGCGTCATCCAGAACGATATCGGTCATGCTTTTTCTCGCTTTCAGTCAATGGTCAGTTTCATCAGGTCGCGCACCGCAGCCGCGATCCCGTCCACCTGCGGGATGGCGAACTGCTCGAGCGGACGGCTGAACGGAATGGGCACATCGGGCACCGCCAGGCGGCGCACCGGGGCCTTGAGCTGGAGGTGGTTGAGCTGCTCGGCAACGATGGCGGCGATCTCGCCGGAGAGGCCGAAGGACAAGTAGTCCTCGTCGGCGACCAGCAGGCGGCCGGTCTTGGCCACCGAGCGCAGCACCGCCTCCTTGTCGAGCGGCACCAGGGTGCGCAGGTCGATGATCTCGGCGTCGATGCCTTCGGCGGCAAGTTTGTCGGCGGCCAGCACCGACTTCTGCACCATCTGCGACAGGGTCACGATGGTCAGGTCCTTGCCCTCGCGCACCACCTTGGCCTGGCCGAAGGGGATGGTGTAGGGCTCGGCCGGCACCTCGTTGGTGCTGCCCTCGAAGTAGGACATCCACGACAGGCCCATGATGCCCTTGTGGTACATGAAGACCACCGGGTTGTCGTCGCGGATGGCCTGGATCATCAGGCCCTTGGCGTCGTAGGCGTTGGACGGCACCACCACCTTGAGGCCCGGCACATGGGCGAACATGGCGTACAGGCACTGCGAGTGCTGCGCCGCGTCGTTGTAGCCGCCGCCGATGCCGGTGGTGATGACCACCGGGAACTTGCAGGCGCCGCCCGACATGTAGGTGTTCTTGGCCAGATGGTTGTAGATCTGGTCGAAACACACGCCGAAGAAGTCGACGAACATCAGCTCGGAAATCGGCCGCAGACCTTCGGCCGCGGCGCCGATGGCCGTGCCCATGAAGCCGGTCTCCGAGATCGGCGTGTCCATGATCCGCTCCGGACCGAACTTGTCGAGCAGGCCGGTGGTGGCGCTGAAGATGCCGCCGTATTTGCCGACATCCTCGCCCATCACGAAGACCCGTTCGTCCCGCGCCATCTCCTGACCGATACCCTCCGAAACGGCCTCGGCCATGGTCAGCTTGCGCGCCTGGGTTGCAGTGCTCATAGTGGTTCTCTCCTCAATGCGTGGGGTCGGGGGCTCAGGCTGCGAACACGTGCAGCAAGGCGTCTTCGGGCGCGGGATAGGGGCTGTTGCGGCCATGCGCATAGGCCGCCTGCACGCGCTCGCTGATGGCGCCGCGCAGCGTGGCATCCTTCGCGTCGTCCAACTCCCCGCGCGCGCGCAGTTGCGCGCCGAGCACATCGATCGGATCGTGCTGGCGCAACTGCTGGGCTTCGTTCTTGGGGCGATAGGTTTCGGGATCGCCCTGGAAGTGACCCAGATAGCGGTCGGTCTTCACCTCGATCAGGGTCGGCCCCTCGCCGCGCCGCGCACGCGCCACCGCCTCGCCGGCCGCCGCAAACACCGCCACCGCGTCGTTCTTGTCCACCAGCACGCCCGGCATGCCGTAGCCGGCCGCGCGGTCGGCGTTGGAGGCAATCGCCGTCGAGGCCGACTTCTCCACCGAAATGCCGTACTTGTTGTCTTCGCACACGAAGATCACCGGCAGCTTCCAGAGCGCGGCCAGGTTCAGCGATTCGTGAAAGGCGCCCTGGTTCGCCGCGCCTTCCCCGAAGAAGGACACCGCCACCCAGTCCTTGCCGAGCTTCTTGGCCGCCAGCGCGGCGCCGCAGGCCTGCGGCGCACCGGCGCCGACGATGCCGCTGCACGAGAACTTCACCGCCGGGTCGAACAGGTGCATGTGCCCGCCCTTGCCCTTGCCCAGCCCGTTGGCCTTGCCGAACATCTCGGAGGTCATCGCCAGCAGGTC
>JAGRFQ010000109.1:0-5416 GCA_020445945.1 Rhodocyclaceae bacterium | reverse complement strand
ATGGCGAAGTGGTGCGGACGGTGCGCGCCCACCACGGTGTCCTCGCGGCGCAGGTGCGCACACACCCCCACCGCCACCGGCTCCTGACCGGCCGCCAGATGCATCTCGCCCGGCACCGGGCCGGCGCCGATATCGAAAGCCAGCCCCTTCTGGATCTTGGGCGGCAGCTTGCCTTCGAGATAGACCTTGGCCATGGTCTCCTCGTACTCACGGATCTCGATCATCTTTTCGTACATCCACAGCAGTTGTTCGGATGTGGGGTCCATGGCAACTCGTCTCCTTTGCGTTCTTGTCGATCGGCGGGGCGCGCATTCTCGCGGCCCTCCTGTCTCCGGCACCGTCGCGGGCCGGCTCGCAGGGCCTCTCCGCAAGAGCGATGCCAAGTCGCACGGCGCCCTCGAAAAAACCCTTCATGCGGCTGATTTACAAAGATTTTTGATTCAGAAGCCGGCCCCGCCAACGGCGCCGCGCAACGCCCCCTGCGTCGCACCCAAAGCGACAGATGTCGCAGCGGATGAAACGGGTGTCGCGCCCACGCTGCGCCATCCGCGCCGCCGTGCGCTACGCCCCGTCAGACCCCGCCAGGAACGGTCCCGGCATCCCGAATGACGCAGCAATCACGGCCTGCGCGCGGGGTGCGACAGGTGTCGCCGGCGTCGCAGTGCGACAGTCTCAGGTGTCGCTTTCGACCCCCTGCCCGATCGTGTTATGCGTTGATTTTTATGGATTTTCCCCGGTGGCATGGAAGTTGCCATGGCTTGCCCCTGCATGGCGTTCCTCCCTTCTCCCGCACCGGACGCACTCCGGCTACCGCGAACGGGGACGAACAGACCGGGCACCCCCGCCGTCGTGCGGGAGGGCAATAAACATTCACTAGAAAACACTGGGGGGTAGTATGGAAAAATCGATTCGCAACACCCGAACCCGTGGCGCGTGCTCCGGCGCGACGCGCCTCGGCACCGGCTTCGCCGCGGCCTGGATACTGGCGGCGCTGCCGGGCCTGGCCCAGGCGGACGCCACCATCGCCGAGGTCGGCGGCACCAAGATTTCGATCTTCGGCATCATCGACGTCGGCTTCCTGTACCAGAGCAAGTCCGGCAGCAACGGCAAGGCCAAGACGTCGGTGGAGACCAGCGGTCTGAATCCGACCATCATCGGCTTCAAGGGCGAGCGCGATCTGGACGATGGGCTGAAGGCCTTCTTCAACCTCGAAACCCACTTCGACACCAACAACGGCATGTTCCACGGCTCCGGCGACGCGAGCGGAAACGGCTCGCCGCTGTTCCGCCGCCAGGCCAACGTCGGCCTGAGCGGCGACTGGGGCAGCGTCACGGTGGGGCGCCAGTACGGCCCGGCGCTGCTGGCGCACATCGGCACCGAGCCGCGCGCCTTCAAGGAGCAGTTCTCGACCGTGTACGCCTGGGCCTATAACCAGTACGCGGCCACCAACAACGCCACTGGCGGCGATCGCAACACCAACAACGACGTCGGCATTTTCTTCAGCAACGCGGTGCAGTACCGCCACACCATCGGGCCGGTCAATTTCGGGATTTTGTGGGCGCTCGGCGGCCAGTCCGGCAACAACAACGACAACAGCGCGTGGGCGGTCGGCGCCAGCTATACCGGGCCGGTCACCCTGTCGGGCTCCTATCAGGTGATCAAGGACGAAGCCACCGGCAACAACAACGTCACCCATGCGGGCGTTGGCGCCGCGGTGCCCTACGGCCCCTTCACCTTCAAGACCAACTTCCTCAACGCCAAGAACGAAACGCGCGCCGGGGCAAAAGTCTCCGATGTCGACAGCCTCAGCCTCGGCGTCGACTGGAAGTGGCATCCCAAAAACACCGCCACGCTCGCCTACTACCACAACCAGGACGACCTCAACCGCAACGACGAGACGGATAACATCGTGATCAGCAACGACTACGCGGTGCGCCCGGACACCACGTTCTACGTGCAGATGGCGCACATCGACGCCGGCTCGGCAGCGACCATCAAGACCAGCATCGTCGCGGCCGGCATTCCCGCCGTCGGCGAAGCCGCCACCTTGCTCAACGTCGGGATCAACTTCCGGTTCTGAGTGCGATCAGCTGCGGCGTCGGCACTGCGTCCGGCGCCACGCGACACGCCCGGACGGCCGATACAAGAACGAATGGAGACATCATGAAACCGAGCAAATACATCCGCCTGCTTCCCCTCGCACTGGCACTGGGCATCACCGGCGCCCATGCCGCCGGCGACGCCAAACCCGGCTTTGACGACCCGGAGAACTGGCCGCAATATCACCGCAGTTCGAACGCTTGGCGCTTCAGCCCGCTGACCGAGATCAACAAGGACACCGTCAAGAAACTCAAGGTGGCGTGGATCCACCAGCCGGGCAACATCACCCACGGCCTGCAGGCCACGCCGATCGTGCTCGACGGCGTGCTGTACTACATCTCGGCCTTCAACAACGTGTGGGCTGTCGATGCCGCAACCGGCAAGACGCTGTGGCACTACGAGCCCAAGCTCGACCCGGTCTCCCGCCAGGTGTTCTACGCCGCCGCCAGCCGTGGCGTGACCGTCGGCCGCGGCAAGGTCTTCGTCGGCACGCTCGACGGGCGCTTCATCGCGCTGGACCAGAAGACCGGCAAGGAAGTGTGGTCGACCCAGCTCACCGATCTGAAAGCCCAGTACGGCGCGCTGTTCTCGGCCCCGCCGCAACTGGCCGGCGACGTGCTGTTCGGCGGCACCACCGGCGGCGACCAGCCGATCTCGGGCAAGATCTACGCGGTCAATGCCGACACCGGCAAGCCGGCATGGACCTTCGAAATCATCAAGGACGATCCCGCGAGCTGGCCGGGCGACTCCGGCAAACGCGGCGGCGGCTCGGCGTGGATGCCGGGCACCTACGACGCGCAGTCCGACACCATCTACATCGGCACCTCCAACGCCGCGCCGGATTTCTACGGCGTCGGCCGCGAGGGCGACAACAAGTACACCGCCACGCTGCTGGCGATCGATCCGAAGACCGGCAAGCTCAAGTGGCACCGGCAGGAAATCCCGCACGATGTGTGGGACTTCGACTCGGCGTACGAAGCGCTGGTGGTGAAAAAAGACGGCAAGGACGTCATCGTCCACCTGAACAAGAGCGGCTTCGTGTTCGTGATGGACAAGAAGGATGGCGCGCTGGAGAACGTCTGGCAGTTCGCCGAGAACATGAACTGGGCCAAGGGCATCGACCCCAAGACCGGCGCACTGATCGAACCGCGCCGCCCGGAACCGGGCAAACGCGAACTGCTGTGCCCCAACCTGCTCGGCGCGCGTAGCTGGAACCACGGCGCCTACAACCCCGGCACCGGGCTGTGGTATTCGCACGCCATGGAGGTGTGCAACGAAGTGGTCGCCGGCAAGGATGATCCGACCAGCCTCAAGGCGCTCTCCGCGCTGTCGCTCGGCATCGAAGAAATCAAGCTGGTGCCGCCCCCCAGCGGCAAAAAGCCGGACGGCCGGCTCGACGCCCGCGACCCGCTCACCGGCAAGCTCAAGTGGAGCATCCGCTACGCGCTGCCCCCGCTCAGCAGCGTGCTGACCACCGCCGGCGGGCTCGTCTTCACCGGCGACATGGAAGGCCGGCTGTACGCCTACGACGCCGACAACGGCAAGGAGCTGTGGCACTTCAACGCCGGCTCCGGCGTGCGCGGCGGCCCGGTCAGCTATGCGGTCAATGGCAAGCAGTACATCGTCATCCCCACTGGCCTCGGCTCGCATGCGCCGGGCTTCCTGGCCGGCGCCTTCCCGCAGATCAAGGATCTGCCGGGCGGCGCCGCACTGATCGGCTTTACGCTCGACTAAGCCATCGACACCCCGGCGTGCGCACGCACGCCGGGGGATTGCGGGCGGCGCACTCCGCCGCCCGCCGCAGCATCGACCACTGGAGTCTCAGATGAATCCCACTACACCCGCCCCCCGCTTCGCCGCCACGCTCGGGCGCCTCGCCATCGTCGCCACCCTGAGCCTCGCCGCCAGCACCGCCAGCTTCGCCGTCGCCCCGCCGGCCGACGACTCGCGCGCCCAGTTGGCCGCCGGCAAGAGCCGCTTCGACAAACTGTGCGTGAGCTGTCACGGCGCGGACGGCGCCGGCAAGGACACCTACGGCCCGCGCCTGCAGAACCGCCCCGAACTGAGTGAAACGCAGATTCGCACCCGCATCGTCGAAGGCAAGCACGGCGACCACGCCATGCCGCCCTGGGGCTCCGTGCTCGACGCCCAGGCCATCGAACAACTGGTCGCCTACGTCAGCGTCCTGCGCCAGCCGTCCGCGGCGCAGGCCGACGCCCCGCTCAGCCCGTTCGACCTGAACGAGCCCGACCGCATCGAAGCCGGACGCAAACGTTTCGCCAAAACCTGTGCCGGCTACTGCCACGGGCACGAAGGCGTCGGCGGTCGCGCCCCGGACTTCAAGGGGCGCACCGACCTGAGCGCGCAGATGGCCTTCGACACGATTTTTCATGGTCGCATGACCTCCGACGTGATGCCCCCGTGGGGCGACGCCCTGAGCGAAGAACAGATCTGGGAGCTGGTTGCCTACCTCCAGTACCTCGGCCGTCAGCCGCTCGAATGAGCTCCCCCACCGCGCACAAGGCCTCCCGTCGGATGAGTGCCCCCCTCGTCATTGCCGGCAAGGCCTACGCCTCGCGTCTGCTCGTGGGCACGGGCAAGTACAAGGATTTCGACGAAACGCGGCGCGCGATCGACGCCAGCGGCGCGCAGATCGTCACCGTCGCGATCCGCCGCACCAACATCGGCCAGGACGCCGGCGAACCGAATCTGCTCGACGTGCTGCCGCCCGACCAATTCACCATTTTGCCCAACACCGCCGGCTGCTACAGCGCCGAGGACGCGGTGCGCACGCTGCGCCTGGCGCGCGAGCTGCTCGACGGCCACGCGCTGGTCAAGCTCGAAGTGCTGGGCGATGCGACCACGCTGTTCCCCAACATGCCCGAGACCCTCAAGGCCGCCGAAACGCTGGTCAGGGACGGCTTCGAGGTGATGGTGTACTGCTCCGACGACCCCATTCAGGCGAAGATGCTCGAAGACATCGGCTGCGCGGCGATCATGCCGCTGGCCAGCCTGATCGGCTCGGGGATGGGGATTCTCAACCCGTGGAACCTGCAGCTGATCATCGAGCAGAGCCGCGTGCCGGTGATCGTCGATGCCGGCGTGGGCACCGCCTCGGACGCGGCGATCGCGATGGAGCTGGGCTGCGACGGGGTGCTGATGAACACCGCCATCGCCAAGGCCGCCGACCCGGTGCGCATGGCCGGGGCGATGAAGCTCGGCGTGGATGCCGGGCGCGAGGCCTTTCTCGCCGGGCGGATGGCCAAGAAGACCTATACCGCCAGCCCGAGCTCTCCCACCGCCGGCCTGATCGGCC
>JAGRFQ010000043.1 GCA_020445945.1 Rhodocyclaceae bacterium | reverse complement strand
GCCTGCTCGATGCGCTGGCGCTCGGCGTCGTCGAGGCCCTCGCACAGGCGGTCGATCAGCGGTGTTTCGACGGCGGCGTCGGAAATGGCGTGGGTAACGGAAACCATGCTGGGGGATGTCCTACTATGAGCAAGTGCTGCACCCAGATGATAATCGCACTTCACATAGACTGCATTCCCGCGCAGTGCCTTGATCTCCACCAACCGACTCGCCATGCGCCGACTGTTCGATCGCCCCTACTTGCTGCTCACCCTCACGGCCCTGTTCTGGTCCGGCAACATGGTCGTCGGACGCGCCATCCGCGGCGAGGTGCCCCCGCTCGGGCTGGCCTTCTGGCGGTGGACGCTGGCCTTCATGCTGATCGTGCCGTTCGCGTGGCCGCACCTGCGCAGCCAATGGCCGCAGCTCAAACGCGGCTGGCGCCCCATCGTGCTGCTCGGCGCGCTGGGCGTGGGCGGCTACAACACCTTCGCCTATCTCGCGCTGCAGCACACCTCGGCGATCAACGCCACAATGCTCAACTCGCTGATCCCGGTGGCCACCATCTTGCTCGCCCGCGTGCTGCTGGCGCGGCATCTGCACCGGCTCGAAGGCCTCGGCGTGGCGCTGTCGCTGATCGGCGTGAGCGTGATCGTCACCCGCGGCGACCCCGCCACCCTGCTCTCGCTGCAACTCAATCCGGGCGACTTCTGGATGCTCATCGCGGTGCTCGACTGGGGCCTCTACACCGTCGGCCTGCACTGGCGTCCGAAGGGCGTCGACCCGATGCTGATGCTCGCTGCGATGACCCTCGTCGGCATCGCCATCCTCGCCCCGCTGTGGGCCTGGGAGCTCGCCAACGGCCAGCCGATCATGCTCGACGGCGGCAACGCGCTGGCGATTGCCTACACCGCCATCTTTCCCGGCTTTCTCGGCTACGTGTTCTACAACCGCGGGGTCGGCATGGTCGGGCCCAACCGCGGGTCGCTGTTCATTCACCTGATGCCGGCCTTCGGCACGGTGCTGTCGATCATCTTCCTCGGCGAGCTGCCGGCGGCCTTTCACGGGCTCGGCATCGCGCTGATTCTGGGCGGCATCTGGCTCACCACGCGCCACACCGCCAAGGCGGGCTGACGGATGCTCGATCGCCTCCAGCGCTGGCTTGCCGGCACACCCACCGCAGACCTCCCCGAAGCGCGCTGGCAGGCGCTTGAACGGCAACTGCCGTGCCTGCAGTTTCTCCCCGCCGAAGCGCGTGGGCGACTGCGCGCAATGGCGCTCGCCTTCGTCGCCGAAAAGGAATTCTACGGCGCCCACGGCTTCGCGCTCGACGACGACATCCTGCTCTCGATCGCCCTCCAGGCCTGCCTGCCGGTGCTCAATCTGGGGCTCGAACGCTACCGCCACTGGGTCGGCATCGTGGTCTACGACGGCGACTTCGTGGTCGATCGGGAGATCGTCGACGAAGACGGCATCGTCCACAGCGGCGCCGACACCCTGCTGGGCGAGGCCTGGCAAGGCGGGCCGGTGATCGTGTCGTGGGACCCCGCCGCCCACCCCGGCACCAACGTGGTCATCCACGAATTCGCGCACACGCTGGACATGGCCAACGGCGAGGCCGACGGTTTTCCGCCGCTGCGTGCGGGCATGTCGCGCGCTGCCTGGGCGCAGGCCTTCAACGCCGCCTACACCGACCTGTGCCACCGCGTCGACCACGACCTCGACACCGCCATCGACCCCTACGCCAGCGAACATCCGGCCGAATTCTTCGCCGTCGCCAGCGAAGCCTTCTTCGAAACGCCGCTCGACCTGCGCGACGGCTACCCCGCGGTGTACGCCCAGCTCGCCACGCTCTACGGCCTCGACCCCGCTGCCGGCGAGGCCGCGCTGGAACCCTGACCGACGCGCCGCATCGAACCCGGACACCGCGCAAAAAAGCGACCATGAAACACCTGCTCATCGTCTACCACACCCAAAGCGGCAACACCGGCCGCCTCGCCGCCGCGGTCGAAGCCGGCGCGCGCGCCGCCGAAGGCGTGGAGCTACGCTGCCTGCGCGCCTTCGACGCCGGCGTGGACGACCTCGCCTGGTGCGAGGCGCTGCTGCTCGGCACGCCCGAGAACTTCGGCTACATGTCCGGCGCGCTCAAGGATTTTTTCGATCGCACCTACTATCCGCTCGAAGGCCAGCTCACCGGCCTGCCCTACGCGATCTTCATCAGCGCCGGCAACGACGGCACCAACGCGGTGCGCGAGATCGAGCGCATTGCCACCGGCTACGGCTGGCGCGCCGTCGCGCCAGCGCACATCGCCCGGGGTGAAATCCAGCCGGCCGATCTGGAAGCGTGCGAAGCGCTCGGCGCAGCAATGGCCGAAGGGCTGGCGATGGGTATATTCTGAGCCTGCACGCCCCATCGACAGGAACCACCATGCCGTTCTTCGACGCCCCCGACTTCGACCACCACGAACAAGTCGTTTTCGCGCATGACGCCACCACCGGGCTCAAGGCCATCATCGCGATCCACGACACCACGCTCGGGCCGGGCATGGGCGGCTGTCGCTTCTGGCCCTACGCCAGCGACCGCGACGCCCTCACCGACGTGCTGCGCCTGTCGCGCGGCATGACCTACAAATCCGCCCTCGCCGGCCTCCCGCTGGGCGGCGGCAAGGCGGTGGTGATCGGCGACGCGCGGCGCGTCAAGACGCCGCAGCTGCTGCAGGCGCTGGGTCGCGCGATCGATCGCCTCGGCGGGCGCTACATCACCGCCGAAGACGTCGGCACCAGCCCCGACGACATGGCCCACATCGCCACCACCACGCGCTTCGTGGCCGGCATCGACAGCCACGGCATCAGCGGCGACCCGTCGCCCTACACCGCGCGCGGCGTGTTTCTCGGCGTCCGCGCCGCCGTGCGCCACCGCCTCGGCGCCGACACGCTGGCCGGCGTGCACGTCGCCGTGCAAGGGCTGGGGCATGTCGGCCAGGCGCTGTGCGAAGACCTGCACGCCGCCGGCGCGCGCCTCACCGTCACCGACATCGCCACCGAGCGCTGCCACCGGCTCGCCGCGCGTCTCGGCGCCCAGGCGGTCGCACCGGAAGCGATCTACGACGTGGTCGCCGACGTGTTCGCGCCGTGCGCGCTGGGTGCGATCATCAACGAATCCACGCTGCCGCGGCTCAAGGTCGCGATCATCGCCGGCGCCGCCAACAACCAGCTCGCCACCGGCGATCTCGCGCTGGTGCTCAAATCGCACGGCATTCTCTACGCGCCGGACTACGCCATCAACGCCGGCGGCATCATCCGCGTGTGCCGCGAATACCTCGGCAACACCGACAGCGTCGATGACGAGGTGGTCAAGATCTACGACACCCTGAGCCACCTCTTCGCCATGGCCGACGACCACAACATCTCGACGCTCGAAGCTGCCGACGCGCGCGCGCGTGCCCGCCTGACGAACGGTCGGTAAGTGCCAGGAGCGGCGCGCAGCCACCTTCCGCCACGTCGCGGCGATACGCCGAGCGCATATTTATCACCCCGGCCCAACGCCGCCTTTTGCCCCCGCGCCACGCCCCGACTAAGCTGAATGAGCTGACGCCACGGCACCGAGCAATCGCCCTGAGGCCCCCGCCCGGCACCCCGTCAGCGCCCTTTCATTTCACGTCGGAGGAAATGTCTATGGCTATCACCTGGATCCTGGTTGCCAATGCCAGCCTGGCCAGACTCTACGCAAACGACGGCCCCAACAAAGGCCTCGAATTGATCAAGGAGTTAATCCATCCGCAGAGCCGGCAGAAGAACAAGGAACTCGTCACCGACCGCCCCGGCGCCATTCAGTCGAGCCCCGGCAGCGGCTACGAATCCCACGCGCAACCCAAGGAACAGGCAGCTCGGGCATTCGCCCACGAGCTGGCACAGGAGTTCTATCAGGGACGCACCCAGAATGCCTTCCGGCGGGCCATCCTCGTCGCACCGCCCACTTTCATGGGCATGCTCAACGCAGTCATCGACGGGCCCACGGACAAACTGGTCAGCAACCGTCTCGAAAAGGACTACACCAAGAGCACCGAGCCAGTGCTCACCCAACGACTCGGCGCCTGCATCTGCCTCTAGACAGGCCACCAGTCGCGACAGAAGGCGCCGACTCGGCGCCTTCTTTTTTTGTTCTGCCCGGCTGGCTGTTTTTGCCATTTTTGTCTAGACTAGAAGCCAAATGGCAACGCGGAGCGCCCCATGCACAGTACAGCCACTCTTGCCCACCCACCTTCCATCGACGCCCTGCTCGGCGGCCGCAAGGTGCTGCGCAGCCAGCCGGGCACCGCGCTCGAGTGGGTGCGCCTGATTCGCGACGGCATCTCGGCCGCCGCCGTCGACGCACTCGCCCGTGCGCTCAAGCTCACCCAGAGCGAACTCGCCAGCGCGCTGGCGATTCCCGAGCGCACGCTGGCCCGGCGCAAAAAGGAAGGCACGCTCAACAGCGAAGAGTCGGCCAAGATCGTGCGCCTCGCACGCGTGCTCGAACGTGCCGAAGCGGTCTTCGAAGACCGCGACGCCGCGCTCGACTGGCTCAAATCCCCCAACGCCGCCCTCGCCGGCGCCACCCCGCTGTCGCTGATCGACACCGACATTGGCACCCAGAGCGTCACCGACACCCTCGGGCGCATCGAACACGGCGTGTTCGCCTGACAGCGCGGCGCAGATGATCACCGTCTGGCGGCTGGTCACCGCCCGCTTCGCTGCCACCGCCTTCAGCGGCGAGGGCGCCCGGCTGTACGGCGGGCGCTGGAACCGCAAGGGCGCGCCGATGATCTACACCGCCGCCAGCCAGTCGCTGGCGATGCTCGAAATCCTGGTCCAGGACGAACCGCTGCGCGCGCGCTACGTCATGATCCCCGCCACCTTGCCGCGGCGCCTCAAACGCGAGCAGATCGCCCTCGCCGACCTCCCCGCCAACTGGCAAGACCCCGCCGCCCGCGCCCACCTGCAAACCCTCGGCGCCGACTGGCTCAAGCGCAGCAGCAGCGCCGTCCTCGCCGTCCCCAGCGCCGTCATCCCCGACGAACTCAACTACCTGCTCAATCCGCAACATCCCGATTTCAGCAAGATCGAGATCGGCGCAGCGCGGGCGTTCGTGACCGATCTGCGGCTGCTGCGCCCGCAGTAATCATGCTGGCGTAATAAACGGATCGCCGATATCTTTGCGTCTCTGAAACCACATCGCAGGCAGACGCAAGCATGGCAGAGATGACCTGGCGCAAAGCCATCGACAAGGTGCTCGGCGCATCGGCGACGCCCCTTCACTACAACGACATCGCCGAGCGCATCATTGCAGAGGGCTACCGGCGCAGCATCGGCGCCACGCCCGCGGCGACGGTCAGTGCGCATATTTCGACTTCCATCAAACGCGATGGCGACGCATCGCCCTACATCCGGGTTGCAAAAGGGATCTTCACGATGCGCTCGCGCAGCCCCGGCGCCGCTGTCATCGCCCCAAAACTGACGCCGGATGTGGCCGAGTCGGACGAACTCGAAGATCAATACGCGCTGATTACCTCGTTTGGCATGTTCTGGCGCAAGGAGGCGGTCGAATGGACTGCAACACCACGCTTGCTGGGCATGCAGCAGATCGGCGCCACGCCGGTCGATTTTCACAAACAACTCGGCATCTATTTGCTCTACGACGGGCGCGAGGTGATCTACGTTGGCCGCACCACCGATCGTCCGCTGGGGCGGCGCTTGTACGAACACACCGCGGACCGGCTGTCCGCGCGGTGGGACCGGTTCTCGTGGTTCGGGCTGCTGCCCATCTCAGACACGGGCAAGATCGGCGCCCTGCCGAAGCACTACGATGCCGCAAAGATCATTCCGGCGCTGGAGGCTGTGCTGATCGAAGCCCTGGAGCCGCGCCAGAACCGCAAGCGCGGGGATGACCTCGCCGCGGTGGAATATCTGCAGAAGGTCGATCCGGAGATCGAAAAGAAGAAGGTCAAGGCAACGCTGGATGCCGCGCTGAACAAACTCTGAGTCGTCAGTCGCCACGCAACAACAGCGCCACCGCCTGCGCGGCGATGCCTTCGCCGCGGCCGGTGAAGCCGAGTTTTTCGGTGGTCTTGCCCTTGATGTTGACGCAGTCGGCGGTCACGCCCAGGTCGGCGGCGATGTTGGCGACCATGGCGGGCACATGCGGCAGCAGTTTGGGGGCGCGGGCGATGACGGTGGCGTCGACGTTGCCGACCTGCCAGCCGGCGGCGCGCACGGCGGCCATCGCGCCGCGCAGCAGCACGCGGCTGTCGGCGCCGGCGTGGGCGGGGTCGGTGTCGGGGAAGTGGCGGCCGATGTCGCCCAGCCCGGCGGCGCCGAGCAGCGCGTCGGTGATGGCGTGCAGCAGCACGTCGGCGTCGGAGTGGCCGAGCAGGCCGGATTCGAAGGGGATGGTGACCCCGCCGATGACGAGTGGTCGGCCGCGCACCAAGGCGTGGACGTCGAAACCCTGGCCGATGCGGATGGCTGCGCTCACGATCCATTCTCCCGGTTCTGCAAAATCCATTCGGCCAGATGGAGGTCGAGCGGATAGGTGACTTTGAGGTTGGTGGGGTCGCCGGCGACGAGCCGCGGGTGCAGGCCGACGGCTTCGAGCGCGCTGGCTTCGTCGGTGACCTGACGCGCCGATTCGAGCGCCCGGCGCAGCATGATGTAGCGGAACATCTGCGGCGTCTGCGCCTGCCACAGGCTGTCGCGCGCCACGGTGGCGGCGGCGCGGCCGTGGCCGTCGGCGCGCTTGAGGGTGTCGGCCACCGGGACCGCCAGCAAGCCGCCGACTTCGTCGTCGTCGAGCGCCGAGATCAGCGTGTCGATGTGCCAGGGCGCGAGACACGGCCGGGCGGCGTCGTGCACCAGCACCCAGTCGCCGTCGGCCACTTCGGGGCGCATCGCGCGCAGGCCGTTGAGCACGCTGTCGGCGCGGCTGGCGCCACCCACGTACAGCGGCCGGAGCTTGTCGCCCAGCGCGACGCGGTCGATGCGGCCCCAGGCGCTGTCGCCGACCGACAGCACCACGTACACGCGCTCGATCTGCGGCGCGCGGCACAGCACGCGCAGGGTGTGCTGGAGCAAGGGCTCGCCGAGCAGCGGCAGATATTGCTTGGGCGTTTCGCGGCCCATGCGGCTGCCGCTGCCGGCGGCGGGCACGAGCGCGAAATGACGGTGGTGCTTGGTTTGCATGGCGCGATTCTACCTGCAGCCGGGCAAGGATTGAGCGGCGCCGCACAGCGTGCGCACGAGCCGCCGCCCGCGGCGATCCGCTGCGGCGCGCCGACAGGCAGCTATAATTAGAATTTACGAATACACCTCCGGAGGCTCCCGCCAATGGCCAACGCTTCGATCCGCCCCGCGGCGGTTGCAGGCGCGTTCTACCCCGCGGACCCCCGCACGCTGCAAGCACTGATCGGCGATCTGCTCACCACGGCGCTGCCGATGGAAACCGTCCACTGGCCCAAAGCCATCATCGTGCCCCACGCCGGCTACGTGTATTCCGGCGCTGTGGCCGCCAGTGCCTACGCCAGCGTGCGTGGCGCGCGCGATTTCTATCGCCGGGTGGTGTTGATGGGGCCGTGCCACCGCGTACCGGTACGCGGCTTTGCGCTGCCCGCCTCGCAGTGGCTGGCCACGCCGCTGGGCGAAGTGGCGGTCGACCGCGACAGCTGGCTGGCGCTGCAGGAGGCGCCCGACATCCGCGTCGATGAAGACGCCCACGCGCTGGAGCATTCGCTTGAAGTGCAGCTGCCCTTTCTGCAGAGCGTGCTTGCGCACATCACGGTGGTACCCATCGTGGTCGGCGACACCACGGCCGCACGGGTCGCGCAAGTGCTCGAGATGCTGTGGGGCGACGAGTCGACGCTGATCGTGATCTCGTCGGATCTGTCGCACTACCTCAACTATCCGCAAGCCCAGGCCTGCGATCAGGCAACCATCAAACAGATCCTCGGCCTCCAGGCTCAGATCGGTTTCGACCAGGCCTGTGGCGCACTGCCGGTCAACGGCTTGCTGCTGGCGGCGCAGCGCCACCATCTGGTGCCGGCCGTGCTCGATCAGCGCAACTCCGGCGACACCGCGGGCGGGCGCGACCGGGTGGTCGGCTACACCAGCATCGCTTTTTCAACGGAGCGCCCCCATGTCGCCCACTGACGCCGACCTTGGCGAGCGTCTGCTGCAGCGCGCGCGCCAGGCCATCGAGCACGCGCTCGGGCTCGGCCCTGCGCCGGCCGACGATCCGGCGCTGGCCGAGCGCGGCGCATGCTTTGTCACCCTCACCCGCAAGGGCCGGCTGTGCGGCTGCATGGGCAGCCTCAAGCCGCATCGCGCGCTGGCCGACGACGTCGTCGCCAACGCCCAGGCCGCGGCATTGCGCGACCCGCGTTTCCCGCCGCTGAGCGCCGGCAGCTGGCCTGGCGTAAGCGTCGAGGTGTCGCTGCTCGGGCGCGCCGAGTTTCTCGACGAAAAGGACGAGGCCGGCGTGCTGGCGCGGCTGCGCCCCGGCGAGGATGGCGTGATTTTCTTCAACGGCTGCCAGCAGGCCACCTTCCTGCCGCAGGTGTGGGCGCAGATCCCGACGCCGCAGGAATTTCTGGCCGCGCTCAAGCAAAAGGCCGGGCTGCCGGCGAACTACTGGGGGCCGGCGGTGATGGTCGCCACCTATCCGGTACAAAAATGGCGCGAGCGCGCGCCGGACTGAAGGCGGGGCGCCATGTCAGCCACCGACACCACCCACGACGCGCGCTACTGGCATTTTCTCGACGACGGACGTATCGAGTGCGACCTGTGCCCGCGTCGCTGCCGGCTGCACGAAGGCCAGCGCGCGGCATGCTTTGTGCGCCAGCGGGTCGGCGACGAGATGCGCCTCACCACGTGGGGGCGCAGCTCCGGGTTCTGCATTGATCCGATCGAGAAGAAGCCGCTGAACCACTTCTACCCCGGCAGCCGGGTGCTGTCCTTCGGCACTGCCGGTTGCAACCTCGCCTGCAAGTTCTGCCAGAACTGGGACATCAGCAAATCGCGCGACATGGACCGCCTGATGGACACCGCCACACCGGCGGCCATCGCCGCCGCGGCGCAGCGCCATCGCTGCACCAGCGTCGCCTTTACCTACAACGACCCGGTGATCTTTGCGGAGTACGCGATCGACACCGCCAAGGCCTGCCGGGCCGCCGGGATTCACACCGTCGCGGTCACCGCGGGCTATATCCACGGCCAGGGGCGCGCCGATTTCTTCGCCGCCATCGACGCCGCCAACGTGGATCTCAAAGCCTTTTCCGAACAGTTCTACTTCAAGCTCACCGGCGCGCACCTGGCGCCGGTGCTCGACACCTTGCAGTGGCTGGTGCATGAGACCGGGGTGTGGGTCGAGATCACCACCCTGCTGATTCCGGGCGAAAACGACTCATCTGCCGAGATCGGCGCGATGAGCGACTGGATCATGCGCACCCTCGGCCCCGACGTGCCGCTGCACTTCACCGCCTTTCACCCCGACTTCAAGCTCGACCGCCACCCGCACACGCCACCGGCCACCCTCACCCGCGCCCGCAGCATCGCCCGCGCCACGGGGCTGCGCTACGTCTACACCGGCAATGTGCGCGACCCCGTCGGCGCCACCACCTATTGCCCCGGCTGCGACGCGCCGCTCATCGTGCGCGATGCCTACGACATCCTTGACTACCGGCTCGACACGCACGCTGCCTGCCCCCACTGCGGTGCGCACATCGCGGGCCGTTTCGGCCGCTTCGAAGGCAGCTTCGGCACGCGTCGCATCCCCATCGCCATCCACCCCACCCGCTGACGCCGCGCGCCAACTGGAGTACCTTTGGCGGATGGTCATGAAACTGCGTCACACCGAACTGAGCATCCCCGCCGGACCGATCTGGCTACGTGCCAACCTGGCTCACGCGCCCGACGTGCGCGCGCTGGTCATCGTTGCCCAGACCGCCGTCGGCCAGCACGAGAGCTCGCGCGAGGCCTACTTTGCAGCGGCGCTGCAGGCGCAGGGATTCGCCACCCTGCTGCTCGACCTCATCACCCGCCACGAAGACGAGCGCGACCCCGACGTGCGCTTCAACACCCCGCTGCTGGCAACCCGCATCGACGCGGTGCTCGACTGGCTCGACCACCAACCCCCGCTCATCGGCCTGAGCCGCGGGCTGTGCGCCAACGGTACCGGCAGTGGCGCCGCGGTGCGCGCCGCGAGCCGTGCCGAAGGCCGCCTCCATGCCCTGTTCTGCCGTGGCGGCCGGCTCGACCTCGCCGGCGCGGGCCCCCTCGCCACGCTCACCCAGCCGGTGTTCGTGGTTGCCGGACGCGACGACCCCGGACGCGACATGATCGCGCGCGCCTACGCCCTGATCCGCACCGAAAAAAAATGGCAGGACATCGGCCATGCCGGCGCGCTGTTCGTCGAACCCGGCACGCTCGAGACCGTCTCCAAGCTCGCCGCCCAGTGGCTGGACGCAACGCTGCCTCCGCCAACGCCAGCCTCCGCCCCCCCCGAAGACGCGCCTGCCACGTAAGCTGTCACACCCTGCACTTAAGCCAGTCTTACCCTTTTTTTCTTTTAAATCAGGGACTAGACTCAGTACATCGCAATGCCGTCCGGGTCTCTCGATGATCGCCTCGACCTCCGCCGCTGCCAGCACCATCCACGTCGCCGCATCGCGCGCGACGGACGATGCGTCAACTGACAGGAGCGGCCGCAACCTGGAGCAGGCAACGCAAAACGCGGACGACAAAGCGCAAATCGACCAGCTCAAGGCGACCGACCGGCAAGTCCGCAGCCACGAAGCGGCGCATCTGGCGGCGGCCGGCAATCTGGCCCTCGGGGCAGCCAGCTTCAGTACCGTGCGCGGCCCCGACGGACGCATGTATGCCGTCGGCGGCGAGGTGAGCATCGACGTCTCCCCGGGGCGCACCCCGCAGGAGACAATCGCCAAAGGGGAGCAAATCCAGCGGGCGGCGCGGGCGCCGGTCGACCCCTCGGCGCAGGACATGCGCATCGCAGCCCAGGCAGCGCAAATGGTTGCCCAGGCTCGCGCTGAACTCGCCGCGCAACCCACCGCACCCGGCGGCGCGGAAGGCGGCAGCAGTCAATTGCAAAACGCGTTGGCGGGGATTGAAGACAGTGCCAGCGCTGGCGCGCAGGTCAACCTGTTCGCCTGAGCACCGCGGCATCCGGGCCGGCGCTGGCTCACAACACACTAACGATGTCTTGACCGGGATCGGCCGCGGCGGGAAACGTGCGCCAGGCAAAAACGTGCGCCGGGCAAAAACTTGGGCGCGCATCCCGCGCGTGCAAGGGCGCCAGCGCGGAATGTGGCGTCGTTCGCGCCTCAGCGTGGATCGATGTCGACCGTTTCGCCTTCGCGGATGACTTCGCCTTCGAGCACCAGCCCATCCGGCGGGTTGTCGCGCATCTGTTTGCGCAGGTTGCGGGTTTTCCACCACAGAAAACCCCATGCTCCGAGCCCGACTGTAACCACGACCGCAAACAACACGACCGAGAACATCAGCGCCAGCACGAACATGCCGCCGCCGGCCACCACCGCGACGATCTTCTGCCACGGGCTCATCGGGCGGGCAGCGTGGCGCGAGAAATTGTTGAAAAACTTGACGTGCTCGGGGTCGATTCGCATACGGGCTCCTGGGCGCGAACGGGCAGATTCCTGAAAACTACCACCGATTGCTTTCAGGCGCTCGTGCACTGGGACCCTGCAGGCGAGCAGAAATTCAACGCCTCGGGGCCATCCACCCGGCGCAGCACGTGTGCATGTTACTGGCCGCCGTTTGCCGCCGCGGGGTGCGGCCGGGCCTTGTGGATCTGGTTGCGACCCGCTTTCTTGGCCGCGTAGAGCGCCGCATCGGCGGCCATCAGCACCGCCTCGGACGACGGCCAGTTGTCCAGCGTGGCAACGCCGCCGCTGAAGCTCACACGCAGTTCCCGCGCGCCGACGAAGTGCGACACCTGGCTGAAATCGTCACGAATCGCATCGAGCAGGCCGACCGCTGCGTCGAGGCTGGTGTTCGGCAGCAGCACGACGAACTCCTCACCGCCATAGCGCCCCGCGGTGTCCGAGCTGCGCAGGCGGCGGCGCAGCAGCATCGCGAGCTCTCGCAGTATCCGGTCGCCGTTGGCATGACCGAAGGTGTCGTTGACCTGTTTGAAATGGTCGATATCGATCATGCCGACGGCCAGCGAGCCGCCATGACGAACGATGCGATTCGTCTCCGAGGCGAGGCGGCTCTTGATGCTGGCGTGATTGAGCAATCCGGTGAGGCTGTCATTCTTCATCAGGTTGCGCAGCTGGCGGTGACGTGTCGCCCGATAGCGTACGGCCGCCACCAAGCGCTCGGCGGAAATCGGCTTGGTGAGGAAGTCGTCGCCCCCGCTGAGCATCGCCGCGTCCTGCGTGTCGGTGTCGTGTTCGGCGGACACAAAGAGCACAGGAATGCCGGCAAAGGGCGCGATCTGGTGGATCATCGCCGCCAGATCGGCGCCCGAATAGCCCGGCATGTGCAAGTCGAGCAGCACCAGATCGGGCTGCTGCTCGCGCATGCACTCAAGGAAATCCGCCGGATCGGTCAGGCCCACGGTGTCGAAACCCGCCGCCTCGAGCACCGCGCGGTGATAGTCCACCATCGACGCCTCGTCATCCACCACCAGCACCCGGATCGGCCGGCTCTGCCGCGTCTCGGCGATGGCTTCGAGCGTATCGAGCACCTCGGCCGGCTCGACCGGCTTGTGCAGATAGGCCCGACCGCCAGCATGCAGCGCTGCGATCCGCGCCTCTTGGCTATCGTTGACCGACATGAAGATGATCGGTGTGCCGGCCATCGCATCGGGCCGGCTCAGCGCCGCCTGTATGCCGGCCAGTGCGCCTTCGGGCAAGGCATTGTCGATCAGCAGCGCGGTCGGTCGGCCCAGCGTCGGCGCTGCAGCGCAGAACCGGGTTGCATCGGCAAAATGGCGGATCTCGTAGCCAAAGTGGTGCAGATAATTGGTCAGGCGCATGGAGAGTGCCGGGTCGTCTTCGATAATGACAACCGTGCCCGCCCGCTCGTATGGACGCGACGGACGCGACTCCGACACCACCACCGACGGCAGTCCGTCGACGGCGTGTTGCGCGCACAGCACAAAGCGCTGAAGCAGCTCGGCATGCGCCCCGCCCGCGGGATTGCTGCCGCGGTCATCGGCGGCGGCATTGAGCGATGATTCGAGCGCGGCAGCCGCCGCACCAAGCGCTGGATAGCCGAAGCTGCCTGCCGACCCGGCCAAGGCATGTGCCGTTGCGCTGGCACGTCGCAATGCGTCCAGGCGAGCCGCGCCATGAGAAGCGTCGAGCCCGGCCACCGCGGCTTCGAGCTGCGTGACCTGTTCCGGCAGTCCGGCCAGAAACTGCGTCCGGATGCGTTCGATTTCGCTATTCAGCCGATCATCGGCATTGCCCTTGCCCATTGTCTCTCCTGAGCTACACCCGTCGGGCCACAGACAGGTATCACGCGGACACGGCGCGGCGTACACCCGCGCGCAACAACGCAACAACAACTCGCGCCGGCGGCGCCCAACCCACGCCCTGCTTCCCGACACTACGGGTCGCAAAAATGCAAACTTGAGCGCACGCCACACGCCATCACAGACCCTTCAAGCGTGCGCCACACCCAACCCGCCCCACGACAAAAGTAATAAAGTGTATCCCCGTCTCGGGGCCACCCTTTCGGGATTAGGGTTTTTCAGAAAATATCTGTCATAATTCGCCCCGCGCTGGCGGCCATTTTGAGACGAATGGATTAAGCGCGGGGCACCGGATCGCCCGATCTGGATCGTATGAGTTCACAACGCAAAAAAAGAAAATGACGACTCCGAGCATTGAAGCAAAACACGCCGAATCCGCACCGGCAAACGACCTCGCCTTCCGCGTCGTCGACTTTCTGCTGAGCCACAAATTGAGTACCGCACCGCTCAATTACGCGGTTGCACACTCCTACTTCAAAAGCGATAACGCGCCGATCAAGGCAGCGATTGACGCTCGCATATCGGCAGGCAAGCCGCTCGAAGCGTTTTTCATGTCGGAGCTCTACGAAGAACATCTGACACCCGAATCCGTACGTCGTTTCCAGGGCGTCGGGGGCGAAGTCGAACGCCTCCTCGACGGACTGATCGACAATCTCAAGGCGGCCGACGAAGGCTCGGCCAGCTTCGAGGCGTCCTTGCAGCAGAACATCGAGCAGATCGGCGACAGCGCCGATTCGGCCAAGCTGCAGAAAGTGGCGCAGAGCCTGCTCCAGGCGGCAGTCACCGCCAGCGCAAACAACACGGCGCTGAAGGAAAACCTTGCCGCCGCGGACCAGGAAGCCAAGCAGTTGCGCGACGAGCTCGAAAAACACCGCCGCGAAACCATGACCGACCCGCTCACCGGGCTGTACAACCGCCGTGGCATGGAATCCGAAATGGCCAAGCTGTTCTCGGCGCAAGAGATCGAGCGCACCTCGATGCTGGTCCTCGACATCGATCACTTCAAACGCATCAACGACACCTATGGCCACGCGGTCGGCGATGTCGTGATCCGCAAGGTGGCCGAAACCCTGCGCGGGCTGATTCCCGACGGCGCCGTGCCGGTGCGCTTTGGCGGCGAGGAGTTCGCGGTGCTGCTGCCGGAGAGTTCGCCCGATCACGCACAAACGCTGGCCGAGAAGATCCGCAACACCATTGAGCGGTTGAAGCTGATCCGGCGCCAGGACAAGATGGCGATATCGCAGTTCACGATTTCCATCGGTGTCGCCATGCGCGCGCTCAGCGACGACCTCGACAGCCTCTTCCAGCGCGCCGACAAGGCCTTGTACGAAGCAAAAACGTCGGGGCGCAACCGCGTCGTACTGGCGGCCTGAAGGCGAGAAACATCGCGCCGGAACCTGCCGAATGGGGTAAGGTGGCGCGACGCAACGTCCTCCTCTCCACACTGTTCATGACCGTTCCGCGCCGCCGGCAATACGACCACGACACCGATCTGGCCCGGTCCCTATGGCTGCTCGCAGCCTTTGGCGCCGCCCTCTTCTTTGCGCTCGCGCGCCACACCGCCATCCTCAACCCCGACATCCCGGCGCTGCAGCTGACCTTCGACCAAGCCGGTTTTCAGGCCATCATCGCGCAGTGGTCGCCCGAAGAGTTCAGCCGTTTTCGCACCCATTTTTATCTCGACTTTCCCTTCCTCGTCACCTACGGTCTGCTCGGCTACCGGCTCACGGTGCTCACCCCGCGCTTTGCCCGCGCCACCGCCGCGCGCGATCTGCTCAGCCGCCTGCTGCCCTACGCCGCCGCGCTCGACGCGATCGAAAACGGACTCCACCTTGCGCTGATCTCGACGCTGGAGGTACCCGCCTCAATGTTCCTGCTTGCCGGTATCGTCGCCAGCGTCAAATGGATATTGATCGCCCTGTTCCCGCTCGGCTTCCTCGGTCTGTGGGCCGTAACGCGCCACGCTCCGGGCCCTCGCGACGCTGACGCCACGTAACGCACTACGCGCTCTCGCATCCGTCAAAGTTGCGCTGCGCACCCGCCGCGCTGTGCAAAGTTGCGGTAGCCTTGCCCAATGCCTGTGACGCTTGCCCCTCAATCGTGACGCCCGACGCCGACATGCCCGCGGCGGCCGGTCTGTAGACGCCATGCAAGCCGACCAGCTCCTCCTGTTCGCCATCCTCGCCGCCACCATTGGCCTGTTTCTGTGGGGCCGCTGGCGGCACGACGTGGTCGCGCTGGCGGCCTTGCTGGTGTGCGTGTTTGCCGGCCTGGTGCCGTCGGAGCAAGCCTTCAGCGGTTTCGGCCATCCGGCGGTGATCACCGTCGCCGCGGTGCTGGTGCTCAGCCGCGGGCTGCAGAACACCGGCGCGGTCGACGCCCTCGCCCAGCGTGTGCTGACCCCCGGCGCCGGCCCCACCCTGAGCATCGCGGTGCTGATCGGTGTGGGCGCGGTGCTGTCGGCCTTCATGAACAACGTCGGCGCCATGGCGCTGCTCATCCCGGTGGCGGTGCAGATCGCCAGCCGGCACGCGCTGCCGCCGGGGAAGGTGCTCATGCCGCTGGCCTTTGGCACCCTGCTCGGCGGCATGACCACCCTCATCGGCACCCCGCCCAACCTCATCGTCTCCAGCTTCCGCGAGGGCACCGGCGCGGGCAGCTTCGGCATGTTCGATTTCACGCCGGTCGGTCTCGCCGTCGCGCTGGTTGGCCTCGCCTTCCTTGCGCTGCTCGGCTGGCGCATCGTGCCGCATCGCGCGCAAAAGGGCGGCGCCAGCTTCGACACCGGCACCTATCTGACCGAAGCGTGGGTCACCGCTGACGGCAAGGCGGTGGGCAAGCGTCTGAACGACATCGAACGCACGCTCGAAGCCGCCGACGCCCAGGTGGTCGGCATGGTGCGCAACGACTTTCGCATCACCGCGCCCAATCCGTGGCGCCTGCTGCGTGCCGGCGACATTCTGGTCATCGAGGCCGACCCCGGCTCGCTCACCACCACGCTCACCGGCCTCGGCCTGAGCCTGCAAACCCCGGACGACAAGGACGCAGCACATTCCGAACGGCGAAAAGGCGGCGCCGACGAGCGGAGCGGTGGCACGGAAGAAACCGTGCTCCAGGAGCTGGTGGTGCTGCCCAACGCGGCAATCATCGGCCGCAGCGCGGGCGACGTCGCCATCGGCACCCGCTTCGGTCTGAATCTGCTCGCCATCTCCCGCCAGGGCCGCCAGAGCATCAAGCGCCTGCGCTCCACGCCCATCCGCGCCGGCGACGTGCTGCTCATGCAAGGCGCGCCCGACGCCCTCGGCGCCTTCGCCAGCAGCTTTGGCGGCGTGCCGCTCGCCCCGCGCGACATCGCCATCCCCAACCGCAGCCAGACCACGCTCGCCGTCGCCATCATGGTGCTCGCCATCGCCGGGGCAGCCTTCGGCCTGCTGCCCGCCGCCATCGCCTTCGCCACCGCGGTGCTCGCCTACATCGTGCTGCGCATCATCCCGCTCGACAAAGTCTTCGACGCCGTCGACTGGCCGGTCATCATCCTGCTCGGTGCGCTGATCCCCGTCGCCGGCGCCATGGCCAGCACCGGTGCGGCCGATGCGCTCGCCAAAGGCCTGCTCGACAGCATCGCCCAGGGCCACCCCGTGGTCGCGCTGGCACTGATCCTGATCGTCACCATGACGCTGTCGGATTTCATGAACAATGCCGCCACCGCCGCGGTCATGTGCCCCATCGCCATCAGCGTGGCAGAGCGGCTCGGCGCCGCCCCCGACGCCTTCCTGATGGCCGTCGCCATCGGCGGCTCCTGCGCCTTCCTGACCCCCATCGGCCACCAGAACAACACCCTCATCCTCGGTCCGGGCGGATTCCGCTTTGGCGACTACTGGCGGCTGGGCTTGCCGATGGAAGTGCTGGTGGTGGGGGTAAGCGTGCCGATATTGCTGTGGGTTTGGCCGTTGTGAGGCCCGCGGGCAGGCGGGGCTCGCCATAGCCGGCCGAATCGCCCGCCCACCTCCCGTATAATCTCCCCCCCACTTCGACGCCCTCTCCCGCATGCCCGCCTCGTCCCCCTTGCTGCCCACTGTGAGCGCACTGCCGCAGCCCAAAGCCGGCCACCGCATTGCCCTTCCCGCGCTGGCCGGATCGGCCGATGCACTGGCGATCACTGCGCTGACGGGGCACGCGATGTATGTCGTGGTGGTCGCCAATCCGATGGACGCCCAGCGCCTGCGCGACGAGATGCAGTGGTTCGCCCCCGATCTGCGGGTGTGCGTGCTGCCGGACTGGGAGACGCTGCCCTACGACGCCTTGTCGCCGCACCAGGATCTGGTCTCCGAGCGCTTGGCGACGCTCTATACGATTACGCGGGGCGAAGCCGACGTGGTGCTGGTGCCGGCGTCGACGGCCTTGTACCGCGTGGCGCCACCGGCGTTTCTGGCCGCACACACCTTTTTCGTCGCGCGCGGCGAGCGCATGAACGGCGAGGCCTTTCGCGAACAGATGACGCTGGCCGGCTACGCGCATGTGACGCAGGTGGTGAGCCCGGGCGAGTACAGCGTGCGCGGCGGGCTGATCGACCTGTTTCCGATGGGCTCGCCGCTGCCCTACCGCATCGACCTGTTCGACGACGAGGTCGACACCATCCGCACCTTCGACCCCGACACCCAGCGCACGGTGTATCCGGTCGACAGGATTCGCCTGCTGCCGGCGCGCGAGTTTCCGCTCGACGAGGCCGGGCGGGCCCATTTTCGCAGCGCCTTTCGCGAGCGCTTCGAGGGCGACCCGAGCCGCGTGGCGATCTACAAGGATGTCTCCAACGGCATCGCCCCGGCGGGCGTCGAGTACTTTCTGCCGCTGTTCTTCGACGCCACCGCGACGCTGTTCGACTATCTGCCGGCCGACACCTGCGTGGTGGTGCACGGCGATGTACCGGCCGCCATCGAGGCCTTCTGGCGCGACACCCAGTCGCGTCACGATTTCCTCAAGGGCGACCGCACCCGGCCGGTGATGCCGCCGGCGGCGCTGTTTCTCGACCAGGAAGCCTTCTTCGCACAACTCG
Organism: Rhodocyclaceae bacterium; assembly: GCA_020445945.1. Lineage (GTDB taxonomy): Bacteria > Pseudomonadota > Gammaproteobacteria > Burkholderiales > Rhodocyclaceae > Nitrogeniibacter. The sequence goes on along the minus strand of JAGRFQ010000043.1, from coordinate 11,944 downwards.
CCGGCTACCCTCGAGTGCACATCGGCAGCGCAAAGTCCGATGCCATCGCAGCCGCCGCACTGCCCACGATCGCAGTCGAGCGCAAGGCCAACGACCCGCTGCAGCAGCTCAAGGCGTGGCTTGCGGGATTTGACGGGCGGGTGCTGATCCTGGCCGAATCAGCCGGCCGGCGCGAGACCATGGCGGACTACTTCGGCGAGTACGGCCTGCCCTTCAGCGCCTGTGAAACGCTCGACGAATTCCTCTCCGGCCACAACCCGCTGTACCTCGCTGCCGGGCCGCTGGCGCGCGGCTTCGTGCTACCCGAGGCGAAACTCGCAATCGTCACCGAAACCGAACTCTACGCCCACACCGCGCGCACCAGCCGACGCCGCGACGCGCGACGCGAAGCCACCGTCGAGGGCTGGCTGCGCGACCTGTCGGAGCTCAAGATCGGCGATCCGGTGGTGCATGCCTCGCATGGCGTGGGGCGTTATCTGGGCCTGATCCACATGGATCTGGGCGAAGGCGACACCGAGTTTCTGGATCTCGAATACGCCGGCGGCGACAAGCTGTTCGTGCCGGTCTCGCAGCTGCACGTCATCACCCGCTACGCCGGCGCGGACCCCGAAGCGGTCAGCCTGCACCGGCTCGGCTCGGGGCAGTGGGAGAAGGCCAAGAAGAAGGCCGCCCAGCAGGTGCGCGACACCGCGGCCGAGCTGCTCGCGCTGTACGCCCAGCGCGCCGCGCGCGAAGGACACCGCTTCAACTTCAAGACGCACGATCTGGACGCCTTCGTCGAGGACTTCGGCTTCGAGGAGACGCCGGATCAGAAAGCGGCCATCGACGCGGTGGTGAGCGACATGAAATCGCCCCGCCCGATGGACCGGCTGGTGTGCGGCGACGTGGGTTTCGGCAAGACCGAAGTGGCGCTGCGGGCGGCCTTCATCGCGGTGTCGGACGGCAAGCAGGTGGTGGTGCTGGCGCCGACCACGCTGCTCACCGAGCAGCACTTCCAGACCTTCTCCGACCGCTTCGCCGACTGGCCGGTGAAGATCGCCGAGCTGTCGCGCTTTCGCAGCGCCAAGGAGCAGGCCAGGGCGCTCGACGAGCTGGCCGAGGGCAAGGTGGACATCATCATCGGCACCCACCGCCTGCTGCAGAAGGACGTGAAGTTCAAGCGCCTCGGGCTGGTCATCATCGACGAGGAGCACCGCTTCGGGGTGCGCCAGAAAGAGGCGCTCAAGGCTTTGCGCAGCGAGGTGGACATCCTCACCCTCACCGCCACGCCGATCCCGCGCACGCTGGGCCTGGCGCTCGAAGGCCTGCGCGAGTTCTCGGTGATCGCCACCGCGCCGCAGAAACGCCTGTCGATCAAGACCTTCGTCCAGCGCTGGAGCCGCGGCATCGTGCGCGAGGCGGTGCTGCGCGAGTTCAAGCGCGGTGGCCAGGTGTACTTCTTGCACAACGAGGTCGACACCATCGAGAACATGCGCACCGCGCTGACCGAGCTGCTGCCCGAGGCGCGTATCGTGGTCGGCCACGGCCAGCTGCCCGAGCGCGAGCTGGAGCGGGTGATGCACGACTTTACCCAGCAGCGCGCCAACCTGCTGCTGTGCACGACCATCATCGAGACCGGCATCAACATCCCCACCGCCAACACCATCATCATCAACCGCGCCGACCGTTTCGGCCTCGCACAACTGCACCAGCTGCGCGGCCGCGTCGGGCGCTCGCACCACCAGGCCTACGCCTACCTGCTGACCGACGCCCACGCCAAACCGACCGCCCAGGCGCAGAAACGGCTCGAAGCGATCACCCAGATGGAAGACCTCGGCTCGGGCTTCTTCCTCGCCATGCACGATCTGGAGATCCGCGGCGCGGGCGAGGTGCTGGGCGAGAATCAGTCCGGCGAGATCCAGCAGATCGGCTTTTCGCTGTACACCGAGATGCTCAAGCGTGCGGTCAGCGACCTGCAGGCCGGCCGCGAGCCGGACCTCTCGCAGCCGCTGGAGGTGGTCTCCGAGATCAACCTGCACACCCCGGCGCTGCTGCCCAACGACTACTGCGCCGACGTGCAGGAGCGCCTCACGCTGTACAAGCGCCTCGCCAACGCCGACAGCGACGACACCCTGCGCGACATGCAGGAGGAGTTGATCGACCGCTTCGGCGAGCTGCCGGCGCAGACCCAGGCGCTGCTCGAAACCCACCGTCTGCGGGTGATGCTCAAGGCGATGGACGTAATCAAGCTCGATGTTTCGGAGAGCAAGCTGTCGATCCAGTTCGGCCCACGCGCGCCGATCGACCCGATGAAGGTCATCGCGCTGGTCCAGCAGGACCGCAACACGCGCATGGCCGGGCAAGACAAACTGGTGCGCAGCATCGAGGCGCCCGGCGTGAAGCAGCGCGCCGCGGCAGTGCGGACACTGCTCAAGGCGCTCACCTAGGCTGCCGCTGCCTCCGCCTGTCGCGATAGCGCGCGTGACAAGGCCGCGGCACTCTCGTATCCCGCCGAGCGCGCGGCCCGTTTGAGGCCATGGCCAGCGTCCACCTCGCGCCGCGCGATGGTCAGCCGATAAGCGTTGAGATAGCGCCGCGGGGTGACCCCCATGGTCGCGCGAAAGCGTGTCGCAAAAGCGGTGCGCGACATCCCGGCCGTCTCGGCCATGCGCTCCAGGGTCCACGCCGCGGCGGGTGCCTCATGCAGCGCCACCAGGGTGCGCGCCAGCCCGGCGTCACCGAGCCCGCTCAGTACCCCGCAGGGCAGCACGCGCTGCGCGACCAGATGACGCAGCAAACCGATCAGCAGGATCTCGCCGGCGTGCCCCAGCAGGGCCGCCTGCGCGCAACGCGGTTGCGCCAGTTCAAGCGCAATCAGCGCCACCACGTGCTGCAGATCGCTCTCCGCCGCCCCCAGCGACAAGCACAGCGGGGCGTCGAAGGTGCTCAGCAGCAAGGGCCCGGCGGGGCCATCGAAGTTGACCTGCGCGCAGACCACTTGCAGGTCGTCGCTGCGCGGGACGAGCGCGTGCGTCAGGTCGCTGCGGCACACGGCCACCGCAGGCGCGGCCACGCTTTCGCACTGCGCGCCGCAACACAGTCCGGCCACCCCGCGAACGATGAGATGCACGTGCAGCCGCTCAGGCGGCTGGGCCGCGAAGTGCCCTGCATCGCACAAGGCACCGGCATGGGCGATGCGGACACGGGGCGCCAGGCCCGCGATGAGTGCGGACAGGCGGTCGAGGCGTACGGGGGCGTTGGCAATGGGCATGAATGTACGATCTGCAAATATTTTTGGACACATGATTGCATATCGTGCAGCACAATCCAATCACCCCCGTATCGAATCCGGAGCCCGAACATGTTGATTCCCCGCCACAGCGTCCCTGCATTACAGCTTGACACTCTTGCCGACGGTCACTTCGATCTGTCGGCCGATCACCCCGAAAATTTCTCGCTGGTCGTGTTCTATCGCGGCCTGCACTGCCCGATCTGCGCCAAATACCTGACGGAGCTCGAACGCCTGATGCCCGATTTCACGCAGCGCGGCGTGAAGGTCATCGCCGTCTCCAGCGACACCCAGACGCGCGCCCAGGCGATGGCCGACAAGGTAAAGGCCACGCGCCTGCGCATCGGCTACGGGCTGACGCTCGCAAGCGCCCGCGCATGGGGGCTGTACATTTCGAGCAGCCGCGGCAAGACCTCGATCGGGATCGAGGAGCCGGCCCTGTTTTCGGAACCCGGCGTGTTCCTCGTGCGCCCCGACGGCACGCTGTATTACGGTGCGGTGCAGACCATGCCGTTTGCCCGGCCGGTGTTTGCCGAGCTGATCGGCTCAATCGACTTCGCCCTGAACAACGCCTACCCGGCGCGCGGCGAATACACCGGCGCGGTGTAGTCACGCGCCCATGCGCCGGGCCGCAGGCCGCGTTGCGACGACGCGGCCTGCATTTGCGCATGCGCCAGCGACGCGAGGCGCGCTAAAATGCGCGTTTCGTCGATTTGAAGAGCGCACCATGACCGTCGCCCAGACTGAAAACCTGAACATCGTCGCGCAGGACAAAATGCCCTCGCCCGATGAGATCAAGCAGCAACTGCCGCTGACCGACCTCGCCGCGACCACCGTGCTCAACGGTCGCCGCACGCTGCAGGCGATTCTCGATCGCGAGGACCCGCGCCTGTTCGTGGTGGTCGGGCCGTGCTCGATCCACGACCCCGTCGCCGGCATCGATTACGCGCGGCGCCTCAAGGCGCTGGCCGACGAGTTGTCCGACGCGCTGGTGCTGGTGATGCGCGTGTATTTCGAAAAACCGCGCACCGCCACCGGCTGGAAGGGCTACATCAACGATCCGTACATGGATGACTCCTTCCGCATCGACGAGGGTATGGCCAAGGCGCGCCAGTTCCTGCTCGACGTGAACGAACTCGGCCTGCCCGCCGCCACCGAGGCGCTCGACCCGATCGCGCCGCAGTACTACGGCGACCTGATCTCGTGGACCGCCATCGGCGCGCGCACCTCCGAGTCGCAAACCCACCGCGAGATGGCCTCCGGCCTGTCGACCCCGGTCGGCTTCAAGAACAGCACCGACGGCTCGATGGAGGCGGCCATCAACGGCATCGTCTCGGCCGCCAATCCGCACAGTTTTCTGGGCATCAGCAGCCAGGGCCGCTCGGCCGTGCTGCGCACCCGCGGCAACCCCTATGGGCACGTGGTGCTGCGTGGCGGCGGCGGCCGGCCGAATTACGACACGGTGTCGGTCAACCTGGCCGAGCAGGCGCTCCTCAAGGCCAAGCTGGCGACCAATGTGGTGGTCGATTGCTCGCACGCCAACTCGTGGAAGAACCCGGAGTACCAGCCGCTGGTGCTGCGCGACGTGACCCACCAGATCCGCGAAGGCAACACCTCCATCGTCGGCACGATGATCGAGAGCTTCATCGAGGCGGGCAACCAGAAGATCCCCGCCAATCTGGCCGAACTCAAGTACGGCTGCTCGGTCACCGACGCCTGCGTGAGCTGGAACACCACCGTCGACATGCTGCGCCAGGCGCGCGAAATCCTGCGCGAGGCGCTGCCCAAGCGGACCGTGCGTGCATGAATCTGGTCGTTCTCGGCGCCGACATCGAAACCCCGCTGCTCAAGACGCTGGCCAAACACACCGGCGCCCGCGCCATTGAGCAGATCGATCCGGCCGCCTTTCGCATCGTCGATGCGCAGCGCCGCGACGGCGTGGCCGCACTGTGCGACGCGGCGGCGGTCGACTTCGCCTTCGTCCCCACCGGGCGACGCCTCGACGATTTCGGCCTGTTCGTCACCGACATGGATTCGACCCTGATCGACATCGAGTGCATCGACGAGATCGCCGCCGAATGCGGCGCGCGCGACCAGGTCACCGCCATTACCGAAGCCGCCATGCGCGGCGAGATCGACTTTCGCGAATCGCTCACCCGCCGCGTCGCCCTGCTCGCCGGCCTCGACCTCAGCGCCCTCGAAACCGTGTACCGGACACGGCTGCAGCTCAACCCCGGCGCCACCGCACTGCTCAAGGGGCTCAAGGCGGCCGAGATCAGCACCATGCTGGTCTCGGGCGGTTTCACCTTCTTTACCGAGCGCCTCCAGGCCGAGCTCGGCTTCGACCACGCCTACGCCAACCAGCTCGAAGTCGACGCCGGCAAGCTCACCGGGCGCGTCAGCGGACCAATCCTCGACGGCGAAGCCAAGGCCGCCCACCTGCGCCGCGTACGCGACGACATGGCACTGCCGGCCGAGCGCGTGATCGCCGCCGGCGACGGCGCAAACGACCTGCCCATGTTCCGCGCCGCCGGCTTCTCGGTCGCCTTTCGGGCCAAGCCCGTGCTGCGTGCCGCCGCCGATTGCAGCCTCAGCCACAGCGCGCTGGATCGCATCCTCGACCTCTTCGAGTAATGCCGGGCTTCGCCACCGCCGCGCCGAGTGCACTGTTTGACGACAACCTCGGCACGGGCGGCGCGCTGCATCTGACGCGCTGCATCGACACCCTCCGCTGCACCGCGCCCGCACAGATCGACGCCACCTTCGCGGCCATCGAAGCCGCCCGCGCCGCCGGCCACTGGGTTGCCATCGCCGCGGCCTACGAGCTCGGCTACGCGCTCGAACCCTGTCTGGCCGCGCTGCGCCCGCACACCCCGACACCGCTGCTTCAGGCCTGGGTGTTTGCCGACGCAAGCTGCCTCGACGCCGCCGGCTGCGCGCACCTGCTCGGCCCCGAGAGCACACCGGCGGGCTTGCTCGACCTGCACCCCGCGATCTCGCGGGCCGACTATCTCGCCGCGGTCCGGCAGGTGCAGGCTCACATCGCCGAAGGCGACTGCTACCAGGCGAACTTCACCTTCCCCTACCGCGGCCGCGCCTACGGCACGCCGGGCGCGCTGTATCGCCTGCTGCGTGCGGCCCAGCCGGTGCGCTACGGCGCCCTGATTGAGCACGCCGACGGCTGCCTGCTGTCGCGCTCGCCGGAGCTGTTCGTCGAACGCCGCGGCAACACGCTGACCTGCAAGCCGATGAAGGGCACCGCGCCGGCCGACGCCGCGCCCACCGCGCTGACCGACAGCGCCAAGAACCGCGCCGAAAACGTGATGATCGTGGACCTGATCCGCAACGATCTGGGCCGCCTCGCCCCGCCGGGCGGGGTGCGGGTGCCGCGGCTGTTCGAGGCCGAGCGCTTCTCCAGCGTGTGGCAGATGACATCGACCGTCACCGCGAGCCCGATCGACGCCGGGCTGCGCGAGATCTTCGCCGCGCTGTTCCCTTGCGGCTCGGTCACCGGCGCACCGAAAATCCGCGCCATGCAGATCATTCACGCCCTCGAAGCGACGCCGCGCGGCGTGTACTGCGGCGCGCTCGGCTGGCTCGCGCCGGATGGCGATTTCTGCTTCAACGTGCCGATCCGCACCCTCGAGATCGCCGCCGACGGCGCCTTCCGCTACGGCGCCGGCAGCGGCATCGTGCACGACTCATCGCCCGACGGCGAATGGGACGAGTGCCGCCTCAAGGCGCAGTTTCTGCACACCCTGCCGTCCGCCCTCGAGCTGTTCGAAACCCTGCACTGCGACGGCGGCGCGGCGGCGCCCTACCGCTGGCTGGACGACCACCTCGCGCGCCTGCGCACCAGCGCCCGCGCCTTCGGTTTTGCCTGCGACGAAGCGGCGATTCGTCAGCGTCTCGCCAGCATCGCGGCCACGCTGAACGGCCCGCACCGGGTGCGACTGGCGCTGTCGGCCGACGGCGCAATCGCGCTCTCGCTCGCTCCGCTCGATGCCCTGCCGGCGATGCCGACGGTCACCCTCGCCGACACACCGCTCGACCCGGGCGATCCGCTGCTGCGCCACAAGAGCACGGCCCGCGCGCGCTACGACGCGGCCCTGCGCGCGGCGGTCGCGGCCGGGCACTTCGACACCCTGTTCTTCAACACCCGCGGCGAACTTGCCGAGGGCTGCCGCAGCAACGTCTTTGTCGAGCGCGGCGGCCGGCTCCTCACCCCGCCCGAATCCGCCGGCCTGCTCAACGGCATCTGCCGTCGCCGCCTGCTGCGCGAAGGCCGCGCGATCGAAACCACCCTGACCCGCGCCGACGTGCTCGCCGCCGATGCGCTCTACGTCAGCAACGCGCTGCGCGGACTGGTCGAGGTACGCCTGATCAGCTGAGCGTCTGCCACGGCGGCTGCGCGAAGGCTTCGGCCAGAAAGTCGACCAGCACGCGCACTTTCACCGACAGGTGCTTGCGGGACGGATACACCGCGTAGATGCCCAGCTCCGGGCCGCGACAGGCCGGCAGGACGTCGACCAGCCGGCCGGCAGCGAGGTCGTCGCCGGCCATGAAATCGGGCTGCAGGGCGATGCCCTGATGCGCCAGCGCGGCGGCCAGGCAGGTGTCGCCGTTGTTGGCGCGCAGGCGCGGCCGGGTGAGCACGTCGCGCTCACCGTCGGGGGTGGTGAAGCGCCACAGGTCGCCTTCGCCGGCGTAGGCGTAACCGATGACGGCGTGCTCGGCGAGGGATTCGACGCTGGCCGGCGTGCCGGCGCGGGCGAGATAGTCGGGCGTCGCGCAGGCGACGACGCGGGTGGTCGCGAGCCGGCGATAGACCAGCGTGGAGTCGCGCAGGCGGCTGATCCGGATAACCGCGTCGTAGCCCTCATCGACCACGTCGACGAGGCGGTCGGAGAGGTCGATTTCCAGCGCCACATCCGGGTAGCGCGCCATGAATGGCCCCCACAGCGGGGCGAGATGGCGAATGCCGAACGAGAATGGGGCGTTGATGCGCAGCGTACCGGTGGGGTGGCCGGTCACCTCGCCCACTGCGCCGTCGGCTTCGTCCACTTCGGCCAGGATCTGCTTGCAGCGCCCGTAATAGGCACGCCCGGCCTCGGTGATCGACAGCCGCCGGGTGGTGCGCTGGATCAGGCGCGCGCCCAGGCGCGTCTCGAGATCGACCACCGCGCGCGACACCGCGGCTTTCGACACGCGCAGGCTCTCGCTCGCCGCGACAAAGCTCCCGGCCTCGACCACAGCCACAAAGCAGGTCATTTCACGAAATCTATCCATGGCCTTATTGTTTCTTATATCGAAACAATTAATCAACAATAAACATGTTTATCGACCAACTAAAGAACAATAAACTTCAGTCCATCGAATCCATTACCGGACACGGCCATGACGCTTCCCAGCCTCTTCATCTCCCACGGCGCACCCACATTTGCGCTCACGCCCGGCCAGCTCGGGCCGCAACTGCGCGCGCTGGGCGAAGCACTGCCCCGGCCACGTGCGGTGCTGGTGATGTCGCCCCACTGGTCGAGCGCCACGCTCACCGTCGACGCGGCCGCCCATCCCGCCACGGTGCATGATTTCAACGGCTTCGGCGCCAAACTGCACACCCTCGACTACCCGGCACCGGGCGCACCGGAGGTGGCCGAATCGCTTGTCAACATGCTCGCCAGCCACGGCCTGAAAGCGGTCCGCACCACGTCTACCGGCCGCGACCACGGCACCTGGGTGCCGTTGATGCACCTCTACCCAGCGGCCGATGTGCCGGTGCTGCGCCTGTCGCAGCCTTACGCACCGTCGCCGCTGGCGCTGCTCGAACTGGGGCGCGCGGTTGCCGCGCTGCGCGATCAGGGGGTATTGATCGTCGGCTCCGGCAGTCTGACCCACAATCTGTACGAGCTCGGCGCGGGCAATGCCCAGGCAGCCTACGCCGACGATTTCGCACAGTGGATATGGGACCGCATCGCCGACGGCGACCTCGACGCACTGCTCAACTACCGCACCCAGGCGCCCGCGGCCACACGCGCCCACCCCACCGACGAGCACTTGCTGCCGCTGTTCTTCGCCATCGGTGCGGCTGGCGCCGACTGGGCCCATGCCCAGCGCCTGCGTGGTGGCATCACCTACGACGTGGTGAGCATGGACAGTTTCATTTTTTCACCCGACCGCGGGGAACACCGTGCGACCGCCGCCGTCGAATCGACTCAAACCATGGAGCTCCTATGACATCGCGCTACACGCCCACCGCCATCGCGCTGCACTGGCTGATCGCGCTCGGCATTGCCGGCAGCTTTGCACTCGGCCTGTACATGCACGAGCTGCCGCTGTCGCCGACCAAGCTCAAACTCTATTCATGGCACAAGTGGGCCGGGGTGACGCTGTTTGTGCTGGCCCTGCTACGCCTCGGCTGGCGGATCACGCATCCCGCGCCACCGCTGCCGGCGCATATGCCGGCGGCACTGCGCAAGGCGTCGCACGTGACACACTGGCTGCTCTACGCGCTGATGTTCGCGATTCCGCTGTCGGGCTGGCTGATGAGTTCGGCCCTGGGCTTTCAGACCGTGTGGTTCGGCGTGCTGCCGCTGCCCGATCTGGTGCCGAAGGACAAGGCCCTTGGCGATGCGCTGCGCGCGGTGCACGAGGTGCTCAACTTCACGCTGCTGGCCTTGGTCGGAGTGCACACCGCCGCGGCGCTCAAACACCACTTCATCGACCGCGACACGGTGCTCACGCGGATGCTGCCGCGCGGCGCCCGGTCGTAATCAACACGATTTTTCAGGAGACCCCCATCATGATTCGTGCTCTTGCCACCGCATCGCTCACCGCGGCGCTGCTGCTCGGCGGCAACGCCCACGCGATTGAATACACGCAGGTCGACACCGCTGCCAGCACGCTCGGCTTTCGCTACACCCAGATGGGCGTGACGCTGGACGGTCGCTTCCGCCAATTCACCGCCACACTGGCGTATGACCCCACGCGGCCGGATGCGGCGCGCACCGTGTTCGAGGTGCCGATCGCCGGCATCGACACGGGCGCCGAGGAAGGCAACGCCGAAGTCAAGGGCAAGGACTGGTTCAACCTCGCCGCCCATCCGCTGGCGCGCTTCGAGTCCACCGCGGTCACGGTGCGCGCACCGAACCGGCTGGACGTCACCGGCACACTGACCATCAAGGGCCGCAGCCGTACGGTGACGCTGCCGGTGGAGGTCGACACCTCGGCCCAGCGCGTCCGCTTCAAGGGCAGCCTGGCGCTGCGCCGCGCGGACTACGCGATCGGCGAAGGCGACTGGGCCGCCGAAGACATCGTCGCCGGCAACGTGCAGGTCGATGTGGTGCTGGTTGCCACCCCTGCCGGAAAACCCTGACCGTATTTCGATTCCAACCCCTAGTACCCCCTGACTGAAAGGAGCATTCCGATGAAAAAAACCCTGATGATCGCCGCCCTGGCCAGCTTCGTTGCCACCCCCCTGATGGCCGCCCCGGCGGTCTACGGCATCGACAACAGCCACACCTTCCCGCGCTTCTCGTACAGCCATTTCGGCTTCTCGACGCAGCTGTCACGCTTCAACAAGACCACCGGCACGGTGACGCTCGACGCCGAGGCCAAGACCGGTGCGGTGGATGTGACCATCGACATGACATCGGTCGACACCGGCTCGGAGACCTTCGACGGACACATCCAGAAGGAAGACTTTCTGGACACCGCCACCTATCCGACCGCGACCTTCAAATCGACCAAGGTGACGTTCAATGGCGATGCCCCGGCCAGCATCGAAGGCAACCTGACGATCAAGGGTGTCACCCGCCCGGTGACGCTGACGGTGACCTCGTTCAAGGCCATGCCGCACCCGATGCTCAAGCGCCCCGCGATCGGCGCCAACGCGACGACGGTGATCAAGCGCAGTGACTTCAATGCCGGCAAACACGCGCCCTATGTGGGCGACGAGGTGACGCTCGACATCGCACTCGAAGCCATCCAGCAGTAAACCGGGGCAGCGCAGCACCGCGGCCGGATGGCGCCGCGGTGCTGCGCCCCGCGCAAACCGGCCAATGCATCGGGCCGGTTTGCCCACCGACCGGCATCCACTCCACATCCAACCCGGCGACGATCCGGCGTGCAAACGTGCCGGCCGACGTGGGCTCGTCAGCATATTGAAGCCATGCCACTGGCACCGCCAGAGCCGCAGCCGGCATGACAATTGCTTTGCTTCAACATCGCACCTTGTGCCCTGAAAACACGGATTTTTCTTGCCTTGTGCGCACTCAAGGTGCCAAATAGGCAATGCGTACGACCAAATGTGTGCATGAGACACACCCTGCGCTTGCTGCAAAGCGACGGGAGGAGACGCCCATGTTGAGTCTGGTTGATTGCCTCGACTTCATTGATCTCGATCGCGACACGATCGACATCATTGCCGAACACGAACACCTGAGCACCGCGCTGGCCACCCAACTCGGCAATCTGCTGATCGCCGACCGCCACGGGCTGCTGACCTTGCACGAGATGCATCGCAACCTGATCGCCGCCTGCGCCAGAAACGGCAACCTGACACGCGAGAAGGTCTTGCGGCAGCTCTACACCCGCTTTTCGCGCAAGTATCCGATGCCGCTCGGCCGCCTCTGAAACGCGCCCCCGCGCGCACGGCGGCGCCCCGGCCGCCCGCGTGCG
>JAGRFQ010000042.1:9707-21807 GCA_020445945.1 Rhodocyclaceae bacterium | reverse complement strand
GACCACGAGGCGGTGCAGGCGATGGGGCGGGCGCTGGCCAAATCGCTGGGGGTGATGCCTTCGCCGCCCGAGCGGGACGGCAGTGCGGCCGCGCATGCCGCTGCCATCGCGCGCTTGCAGGGCGTGTCGGGGGCGGCGTTCGATGCCGCGTATCTGAAGCACGAGATCGCGTTTCACCGCGGCGTGATCGCGGCGATCCGCACTCGGCTGCTGCCAGAGGCCACGGACCCGGCGCTCAAGGCGTTGATCACCGAGGTGTTGCCGGGCTTCGAACACCATCTTGCGGCGACCGAGGCGGCAGCCCGATCGCTCGGTGTGGCATTCTGAGGGCAGACGGGTGCAGGGGGCGCGGTGCGTGCCCCCGCCCGCGCGGCAACCCTACCGGTGAATTGGGACCCCCGATGACGACTGACCTTCTCGCTGCCCTGCACGCGTTTCCGGCGCTGTCCGATGCCGGTCAGCAGGCCGTGCGCCAGGCCATGCGCTTCAGCCATCACGCGGCCGGTACCGTGTTGTTGCACAAGGGGCAGAACGTGTCCGGCGCCTACTTTGTGTCGCGGGGGCGGCTGCGTGTCTACGCCATCGGCGAGAACGGCGTGGAGGCGACGCTGTATGTCATCGATCCGGGCGAGACCTGTGTCTTCGCGCTCAACAGCCTGTTCAACGATCTGCGTTATCCGGCGTGGGTCCAGGCCGAAGCGGATACGGTGGTCGGCTGCGTTCCCGGGCCGTTGTTCCGGCGTCTTTTCGAGCGCGAGCCCGCGATTCGGGACATTGCCGTACGGGGGCTGTCAACCGTGGTCTTCCGGTTGATGGAGGAGGCCGAATCCGCCTGCACGCAGCGCCTCGAGCAACGCCTTGCCAGCCTGCTGCTGACCCGCGCGAACGCGGCCGGCGCGGTGCGCATGACGCAGCAGCAGATGGCCCAGCACTTGGGCACCACGCGCGAAGTGGTGGCGCGTTTGCTGCGTGTGTTCGTGCGCCATGGGTGGATCGAGACCGGGCGCGGGCGCAGCGTTGTGCGCGATGCCGAGGCGCTGGCCGGGGGCGTCGATGCCGACCCCCGGCGTGGCGGTGGGCTGCGTTCGGGGTGAGCGCAGGGGCCGCTTCGTTCAGGCCAGATCGGCCGGTTTCATCACCCGCCACTGGCCGGCGATGCGCCCTTCGAGCGGGTGGAAATGCCCTTTGTAGGCCATCTTGCGGCTGTCGCGGATCCAGTAGCCCAGATAGAGATAGGGCAGATTGAGCTGGCGGCACACCTCGATCTGCCACAGCACGCCCCAGGTGCCGTAGCTGGCGCCCCGAACCGCCGGATCGTAGAACGTATACACGCTCGACAGCCCGTCGGTGAGGCGGTCGATGATGCACACCATGCGCAGGACGTCGTCTTCGCGAAACTCGATCAGGCGGGTGTCGACGTGGCTCTGGAGCAGAAAATGGGTGTACTGCTCGCTGCTGTCCTGGTCCATGCCGCCGCCGGCGTGGCGCGCCAGCTGGTAGGCCTGGTAGAGCGCGTAGTGGGCGTCGTTGAACACCAGCGGGTGCTCGCGCACGGTGAGTGTGTGGTGACGGCGGGTGGCGCGGCGCTGGGCGCGGTTGGGGGTGAAGCGCTCGACCGGAATGCGCACCGGCACGCAGGCGCGGCAGTGGTCGCAATACGGGCGGTAGGTGAACACGCCGCTGCGCCGGAAGCCGTTGCGCACCAGCTCGGAATAGACCGGGGCGTCGATGATGTGGTTGGGGGTCGCCACTTGCGAGCGCGCGCGCTGATCGGGCAGGTAGGAGCAGTCGTACGGCCCGGTCACGTAGAACTGGATCAGCGCGTAGGGGTAGTCCTTCTGCATGGCTCAGCCCTCCGGCGACGGGGTCTGCGTCCAGCGCTGTGGCGCCGGCTGCGGACCGATCAGCGCGCCCAGTGTGTCGATGAAGCGACTGCGCGGAATCTCGACCCCGCCCATCGACTGCAGGTGTGACGTTGTCATCTGGCAATCTATCACGCCAAAACCGAGGCGCTCAAGGCGGCGGGCGAGGTGTACCAGCGCCACTTTCGAGGCGTCGCGGGCCAGCGAGAACATCGACTCGCCGAAAAACGCCTTGTCGATCGCGACGCCATACACGCCACCGACCAGCGCGCCGTCCTTCCAGCATTCGACACTGTGGGCGTAGCCCAGTTCGTGCAGCCGGCAGTAGGCGCGCACCATCTGCGGGGTGATCCAGGTCCCGCCGGCGTCGGCGCGCAGTTCTCCGCAGGCGGTGATGACGGCGGCGAAATCGGTGTCGAAGCGGACCTCGAAACGGCCCTGGCGCAGCGTTTTGGCCAGCGAGCGGCTGACCTTGACATGCGCAGGATAGAGCACCATGCGCGGGTCGGGGCTCCACCACAGAATCGGCTCGCCGGTGCTGAACCACGGGAAGATGCCGCGGCGATAGGCGCTGAGCAGCCATGCCGGTTCAAGCGTGCCGCCGGCGGCGAGCAAGCCGTTGGGCTCGGCGAGAGCGCGCTCGACCGGCGGAAAGTCGGGTTCTGCCAGCCACGGAATCATGCGCTGAGGGCGTGGCCCGGTTGTGCGATGGGCTCGTAGAAGGTGACCACGTGGTCGACCAGCAGGCGGATGCCGATGTGGTCGCCGATGGCGTGGTTGTGATGGCTGGGGACCAGAGACAGGATCTTGATGCCGTCGTCGAGCTGCAGCGTATACAGGATGTCGGCGCCGCGAAACGCCTTCTGCAACACCTTGGCGGTTTGCGCGCTGGCGTCGTCGTGGACCACGTCGTCGGGGCGCAGCAAGACGTCGACATTGGCCCCCGGCGGACACACCCCGAGCGGTCCGCAGTCCATCGGCGTGTCGCTGTGCAGCACCCCGAGCGCAGTGCGGACCTGGTTCTCGCCGATGATCCGCCCGGGCACCAGCACGCCCTGGCCGATGAAGTCGGCCGCAAACCGGTTGGCCGGGCGGTGGTACAGGTTGTAGGGCGTGTCCCACTGCTGCAGGCGGCCGTCGTGCATCAGGCCGATCACGTCGGCCATCGCAAAGGCCTCGTTCTGGTCGTGGGTCACCAGGATCGCGGTGGTGCCGGTGGTCTTGAGAATGCACCGGACCTCCAGCGACAGGCGCTCGCGCAGCTCGACATCGAGGTTCGAGAAGGGCTCGTCCATCAGCAGCAGGCGCGGCGCCGGCGCCAGTGCGCGGGCCAGCGCGACGCGCTGCTGCTGGCCGCCGGAGAGCTCGTGCGGAAAGCGCTCTGCGTGATGCTGCAGGCCGACCAGATCGAGCAGCTCGGCGACGCGCGCGCGCGCCGGTTCGGCGTTGCGCTGGCTGAGCCCGAAGGCAATGTTCTGGCGCACGTTCAGGTGGGGGAACAGGGCGTAGTCCTGAAACACCATCCCGATCCGGCGCCGCTCCGGCGGGGCGTGATGGGTGGCGCTGCTGACGCACTGCCCGCCAATGGTGATCTCACCGCCGCGCAGACGTTCGAAGCCGGCGATGGCGCGCAACACGGTGGTCTTGCCGCAGCCCGACGGGCCGAGCAGGCAGCCGATATCGCCTTCGGCGAGCGCGAAACCGAGCTGATCGACGACCGTGTGAGTGTCATAGGCGAGGGTCAGCTGGCGAACATCAAGCAAAGTCATCGTAAAAACCCGGCGGCTGCCCGTAAAAGAGAATGCGATCCATTATAATTTGCCCGCTGCCCGGGGCGCGTTGTTCACCGGGCTTTTTTCAGGATCGGGATGCATCGGAGTCGAACTTCTCTGGGAGGGTACCGCGGATTGACGCTTTGCGCGGTGCTGGTGGCCCTGCTCGCCGCAGTGCCGATCGCATCGGTGTTCTCCAGCCTCACCGACCTGAGCACCGGCGCCACCTGGGCGCACCTGGCCAGCACCGTGCTGCCCGAATACATCGGCAACACGGTGATCCTGTGCCTCGGCGTCGGGCTGGGCGTATCGAGCATCGGCGTCACCACCGCGTGGCTCACCGTGATGCACGATTTTCCCGGCCGCCGCTTCTTCGAATGGGCGTTGATCCTCCCGCTCGCCGTGCCGGCCTACGTCATGGCCTATGTGTATACCGATTTCCTCCAGTTCGTCGGGCCGGTGCAGCACGCGCTGCGCGGCTGGTTCGGCTGGCAGGCCGGCGACTACTGGTTTCCCGATGTGCGCACCGTCGGCGGCGCGGTCGCCATGTTCGCCTTCGTGTTCTACCCCTACGTCTACATGCTCGCCCGCACCGCGTTTCTGGAGCGTGCCTCCGGCGCGCTGGAGGCCGGCCGCTCGCTCGGGCTGGGGCCGTGGGCGTGTTTTTTCCGTGTCTCGCTGCCGCTGGCACGGCCCGCACTGGTGGCCGGCACCGCGCTGGCGCTGATGGAAACGCTGGCGGATTTTGGCACCGTGTCCTACTTCGGCGTGCAGACCTTCACCACCGGCATCTACCGCGCATGGTTTTCGCTCGGCGACCGCATCGCCGCGGCGCAGCTGTCGGCCGCGCTGCTGTCGTTTGTCGTGCTGGTGCTGATGTTCGAACGCTTCAGCCGCGGCCGCGCGCGCTTCAACGACACCTCGCGCCAGCGCCGCCCCGGGTTTGGCCGGCGCCTCTCGCCGCTGGCCGGCTGGATCGCCTGCGTCGCCTGCCTGATGCCGCTGCTGCTCGGCTTCCTGCTGCCCGCCGGCCTGCTGCTCAAGATGGCCCTCACCGACGGCGACGCCCAGTTCGGCCCGCGCTTCTTCTCGCTCGCCGGCAACAGCTTCACCCTCGCCACCGTCACCGCCATGCTCGGCGTACTCCTCGCGCTGTTGCTGGCCTACGCCAACCGCCTCGCACGCGCGCCGCTGACCCGTTTCCTCAATCGCGTGGTCAGCCTCGGTTATGCCGTGCCCGGCACCGTCATCGCCGTCGGCGTGCTGATTCCGGTCACCCAACTCGACAACTGGCTCGCCGCCGCGATCAAAAGCCAGTTCGGCGTCAGCCCCGGGCTGCTTCTCACCGGTGGCATGGCCGCGCTGGTGTACGCCTACCTCACCCGCTTCCTGAGCGTCGCGCTGCACACCGTCGACACCGGCCTTGGCAAGATCACCCCCTCCATGGACGAAGCCGCCAAAAGCCTCGGCGCCGGCGCATGGCGCAGCCTGCGCCGGGTGCACATGCCCATGCTGCGCGGCAGCCTGCTCACCGCCGGGCTGATGGTGTTTGTCGACGTCATGAAGGAGCTGCCCGCCACCCTGGTGATGCGCCCCTTCAACCTCGACACCCTCGCCACCCAGGCCTACAACCTCGCCTCCGACGAACGCCTCGCCGAAGCCTCCACCGCCGCGCTCACCATCGTCGCCGTCGGCCTCGTGCCGGTGATCGTGCTCTCAGCGCAGATCGCGCGTCAGCGACGTAGCAAGGGGTAACGCCGCCCGCGCCTGATACCGGCGCGATGGCACAACCTTCTCTGGACGGCGAGCGCCATCAGAAAAGGCGCGCTGGACCTGGCGGTCAGCGTGCTCGGGCGGTTTGTCGTTTGGCGACCGGTGTCAGGGGAATGCCGTGTCAGTACAGACTGGGGATCGAGTTGGCCGCGCATCGCTGTCAGGACGTGAGTTTTGAGAGTAATGCTATGACAAACACCAAGTCAGAGCGTTCACTCGGTTTTGCATCACCCTGCTAACGTTGGACGTAACCGGACGGCAAAAAGTGCAGCTTTTTAACCGTCAGGTTGACGGACTTGTTATGTTGCATGATGCACCCCCAGTAAAACCGCTTCGAGGTCTGCTTGGGCTACCGATGAACTGCCGAGCGTATCTTGGCGCATTACCGCCACCATATCCGTGAAGGCTCCGCACTGCTCCTTGGTATTCATGGCTGCGCCTAAGCGTTCAAACGCTGCAAATGCAGAGATGACCGCAGGGGCGCCGTAAAGCGAGATTCTGCATTTTGCATCTGCGGTTTTGGCGCCTAGCTGTCGCCCTTCTGTTGAGCTTTTTTGGTGCCCGAGATTTGCGTGCTCACTTACGCACTGCAAGTAGTCAGCGTATGCCTTTGCTCTGAGATCACGCTGGTGCTTCTTGCTATCGAGGTGCCGGGTGAATAGGAACTGCAATACAGCTCCGACTACAAGACCGATTAGGGAAACGACGGCGGTATTCACCAAGCCTCCTTTGCAACATAACGTGTTGTATACGTCAAAAGTGACGTATACATCTGACGCTTGAGGCCTACATCCATAGGTGCGTCATATGCGTTGTTCATTTTTTCTGCATTCGATGTTGGCCGGTGCATTCTTGCACCTCCGTTGTCTCTCATGCCAAGCGCGGCACGACCCGCCCGTGGTTACTGGATCAACTCAGGGCTTCGGTCTGCTACCGTGACTATAGCCAGCGAACCAAGAGGTATATGTCTATTGGGTTCTCGATTTCGTACACTACCACCGTCTGCGCTGCCTTCGGGGGCAGGTCATTGAAATCCAACAATCTGAATTAGTCTTTGCTTACAGCGCCCGACGCACGGACGCTTTAGAGGCGAGTTGAATTGTGCGCCCAATGAGAAACGCCACGGACGATGCCGTGGCGTTTTTGTTGCGGGTCGGCGGTAGTGATTACCGATAGCCGGCCCGGTCAAACACTTTCTGGGCTTCGGCGACGTTCTTGGCAATGTCGCCGATGGGGAGGGTGTCGGCCTTGAATTCGCCCATTTTTGCCAGTGCGGTGTTGTCGAGTTTGACGCTGGGGACGACGGGCCATTCGTTGTTGCCGTCGGCAAAGTAGCGCTGGGCTTCGTCGGAGGCGAGGTATTCGAGGAAGGCTTTGGCTTCGGCTTTGTGCGGAGCGTGTTTGAGGATGCCGGCGCCGGAGACGTTGACGTGGGTGCCGGTGGTGGCCTGGTTGGGCCACACGAGGCCGACGGCGGAGATCACTTCCTGATCGGCGGGTTTGTCTGATTTGAGCAGGCGGGCGAAGTAGTAGCTGTTGGCGATGGCGACGCCGCATTCGCCGGCGGCGACGGCGCGGATCTGGTCGGTGTCACCGCCCTTGGGCTGGCGGGCGAAGTTGGCGACGACGCCTTCGGCCCAGGCCTGGGTCTTTTCGGCGCCGAGGCGGGCGATCAGTGCCCCGCCGAGCGAGAGGTTGTAGGGGTGGCTGCCGGAGCGGGTGCACACTTTGCCCTTGAGTGCGGGGGCGGCGAGGTCTTCGTAGTTCTGGACCTGATCGGCCTTGAGCGCGGCCTTGTTGTAGACGATGACACGGGCGCGGGTGGAGAAGGCGTACCAGGTGTTGGTGTGCAGGTGCGCGGGGACGCGGGCGTTGAGCACTTCGGAGTCGACGGTGTCGAAGACGCCGAGTTCGTCGGCCTTGGCTAGGCGCGAGGCGTCGACGGTGACGAAGACGTCGGCCGGGCTGTTGTCGCCTTCGCTGCGGATGCGTTCGAGCAGTGCGTCGTCCTTGCCTTCGATGCGGTTGATCTTGATCCCGGTGGCCTTGGTGAAGTTTTCGTACAGTGCTTCGTCGGTCTGGTAGTGGCGGGCAGTGTACAGGTTCAGCACCTTGTCTTCGGCGTGGGCGGGTGCGCCGATAAATGCGGCGCAAAGGGCGGTGGCAAGAATGACGCGTTTCATCTCGGGCAAGACCTCGTTGCGGTGAATCGAAATTGTGTGCGCGGAGTGTAACGAGAACGATTTCCAATTGCAAATGATTCGCATTCGGTCTAATGTATAACGCGAATCATTCGCAATAAGGATTTGTCATGAACGCAATGCTGGTGGGCGCCGACCGCCTTGGAAACATCCCCGATGTGCTCGATGAGTTTGGTATCCGCATCGCCGCGCACGTCACCGGCCGCGACCGCTCGCATCAGCGCCGCGCGGCCGATCTGCCGGTGGGGGTGGAGTTGGTGATCCTGTTTACCGATTTTCTCGGCCACAATGTGATGCAACGTTTTCGCGAGGCGGCGGGCAAGGCGGGGGTGGAGTTTGTGTGTTGCCGGCGCTCGGTGTGTGCGCTCAAACAGGTGCTGGACCGGCGTGAGCAAAGCCGTTGCCGGCAGTGTGCGGGTTGCCCGCGTTAAATCGCGCTGGCGGTGGGTTGGTGGTCGGCCTGGGTGAGCACGCGGCGCCCGCCGTTGAAGCGGCTCGCCCAGTAGTGTGTGCTCAGGCGCTCGACCCGTACCTTGCCGCCCTTTGACGGGGCGTGCAGGAAGCGGTTGTTGCCCAGATACAGACCGACGTGAGAGAAGGCGCGGCGGCGGGTGTTGAAGAACACCAGGTCGCCGGCCTTGAGCGAGGTGCGCTCAACGTCTTCGCCCACCTTGGCCAGATCGCGCGTGGTGCGCGGCAGGACGAGGCCCAGGGCGTCGCGAAATACTTGCTGCACGAGGGCGCTGCAATCGAGCCCGGTATCCCGCGATTGCCCGCCGTAGCGATAGGGGATGCCAAGAAAACTCAGTGCCTGCACGACCAGCTCGGCGACCGGGCCGGTGGGCGGCGAGGCCTCGGCTTCTGCGGGGGGGGTGTGCTGCACCGCCGGTGCTTCCACCGGCATTTCGTCTGCGCGTGCAGGCTCTGCTGTGAGGATCAGCAGAGCGGCAAGCAGTGTGGGGAGCACAGAGAGGCGGCGCATCCGGCGAAATATACTGCTTTCGATATGTTTCGTAAAGTGCTGATTTGAAGGACTGTTTCTATTGCGCCGACATTTGGTGCAATGCCGCATCGGTGCTGTGGGCTGGCCCGGTCCCGGCGCTCGTGCAAGGGCGCGCCTTTCGGGGGATTGATTGCGCCACGCATCGGATGGCTTTGGACCCCGGGGGCCGATCTCGGCTAGCCTTGCCCGCTCGGATGTATTGATTGATGCGGAGGGGCCATGGCGTGGTTGTTTCTGGCGCTGGTGCTGGCATTGTTTGTCGGTGTGGCGATTTACGTTCGCGAGCGCCGGGCCGATCAGCGCGAGGCGGAGCAGGCGCGTGAAGCGGCCTTCCTGCTCGATGTGACCGGCGGTGTTGCGGCGGATGCGGGCCCGCCATCAGCCCGGCTGGCTGCTGGGGATGACAACGTGGCCGAGGCGGTCGCGCCTGTACCGGTGGCGGGCGCCGGCCGGGGGTATCTGGATCGCAGCCATGCGGTGGTGTATCGCTGGCTGCGTACGCAGTTGCCGGACTACGAAGTGTTTCCGCGCGCGTCGCTGCGGCGCGTGGCCGGGCGCGGGCGCGTCGGCAAGGATCTGATGCTCGACTTCGCGCTGTGCAACGCGGCGCTCGAAGTGGTGGCGGTGGTGGACCTGAACGGCGATGCGGCGGGCGCCAGTGTTGCCGCCTTCAAGCGCGACGTGCTCGATGAAGTCGGCGTGAAATACGCGCTCTGGGACCCCCGCCATCTGCCTGACCGCCAGGCGCTGATCGACTGGATCAGCGCCTGAAGGGCGGCGGATTCAGCGCTGTAGCCGCTTGCGGGTGAGTTCCATCTCGATCAGCGATGCCACCGTGCGGTGCCCTCGCAGCGTGGCGCGGGCCAGGGCGGCGAGCAACAGCTGAGCCACGGCGTAGGCGTCGCCGAGTGAATCCTGGCGTTTGAAGGTGTCGATTTCCATCGACTCCACCCACTCGACGAGCCGGGCCGGCGAGGCGTGACGGTCGTTGAACAGCGACGGCAGAATCCAGTACAGGTCCAGCCATTCGAGCTCGGGCTCGAAGCCGAGGTGTTTGTCGAACGCGTTGAGCAGCGCTTGCTTGTTGACGCTGGCGTTGAAGACCACCACGGGCGCCTTGCCGATGAATTCGAGCAGTGCGACCAGCGCAGCTGCGGGGTCCGGATCGAGCGTGAGCTGAACGCAATTGCGTGCGTTGACCAAGCAGCGGTCGACCGAGATTGCGGCGACCGACACCAGGGTGTCACGGTTCAGATCGAGCCCCGTGGCCTCGGTGTTGACCACGACGTAGCGTTTTTCGTTGTGCGAGATGCCGAGGTCGGCGCCGGGTACCGTGCGCCACTGTTCAAGCTTTTCAAGCAGGGCGGGATCGAGATTGGCGGCCGGGTGGTCCCCCGGGAGAAGTCGTGTCAGCCAGTTCATTGGTGGTACTCGCTACGGAATTTGGCGGCGCCCAGGCGCGCCCGCTGGGGGGCGCCGACGCGGCAAAGGGGGATGGGTCGGCGCGGGCTCAAAGCTGGTAGTCCAGTTTCAGGCGCAGCTGGAGTTTGCGTGCCTGACGGAAGGCTTCCTTCAGAATGTGGCGGTCAAGCTCGTTGAGGGTGTCCGGGTCGATCTTGTTGTCGTCGGGCGAATCGTGTTCGGTTTCGATGTGCTGGGCGCGCAGGCGAAGCAGCTGGATGAAGTGGAACCCTTCGACCATGGCATCGAGCTCTTCCTCGGAGATGCCGGACTTCTGGCCCGACAGGCGCAGCCGCTGCACTGTGCTGGATGAGGCAACCTCGCCGCGCAGCGACAGGATGCGGGCGACATCGACAAACAGCCGCGCGCCGGATTTCTTGAGGTCGATCATGCCGTCGCTCTCGACCACAAAATCGCGGATGCGTCCGAGCGGCGGGGCGGTGGTGAGCGCGTTTTGCGCCATCATGCGCAGGAAGGCGGTATTGCCGCGCGCGTTCTGGAGCAGCCAGCGGTGCAACTCGTCGCCGATTTTTTCACTGCCGTAGAGCACCCGGAAGTCGAAGAAAATGGAGGCGTTGAGCAAGGCCTGTGGATTGGGCTCGCGAATCCATGCGCCGAAGCGTCGTTTCCATTCTTCGAGCGTCAGGCACAGGTCCGGATTGCTGGCCATGATGTTGCCCTTGCACAGCGGGAACCCGCACTGCGCGAGGGCTTCGTTGACGTCCTTGGCGAAGACCAGCAGTTTTTGCTTGGTGGCTTCCTGTGTTTCCTTGGCTGCCGAGTAGATGATGCCGTTGTCCTGGTCGGTGGACAGGGTTTGCTCGTGGCGCCCCTCGGAGCCGAAGGCGACCCATGAAAAATCCACGTCGAACAGTTTGTGGCGTTCCAGTTCGAGTTTGATGATGCGGCTGGTGAGCGCGTCGTTGAGCGCGGAAATGAAGCGCGTGAGCTGCTCGGCGCCAATGCCCTGGGCGATCAGGTTGAGCGCCAGCTGGCGGATGTCTTTGCTGGCGCGTTGCAGCGCTTCGATGTCGTCGGCGCCCTCGATGCCGGCGCGGATCTGGCGCAGGCCGATGCGCTGCAGCGAGAACAGGTCGCGCTCGGAGACCACGCCTTGCAGCTCGTCGCTGCTATCGACCACCAGCAGGTGGCGCACCGCGTGGGTGGCCATTTCGAGCGCTGCGTCGTAGGCCGTGGCGGTGGTGGTGAGTACGTGCGGGGTGCTGGTCATGATCTCGGACACCGGGCGGCTCAGGTCGAACGCCGGCAGCACCACCCGCGGGAGCAGGTCGCTCTGGGTCAGGACGCCCACCGGACGGCGTTCGGCGTCAACCACCACCATGCAGCCAATGTGCATTTCGGCCATCTTTTCGAGCACGCCGCGGGTCGGTGTGTCGGGGGAGACAGTGATCGGGTCGCGCTTGATGAGGTGGCCCAGCGGGGTGGTCATGGTCTGCTGCTCGGCGGCGCGCTGCGAGAACGTGGTCTGCAATTGCAGGCGCGACTGGTTGAGCAAGTTGGCGATGTAGCGCGTGCAGTAGAGATGGAAGACGGGGCTGATGCGCATCAGCGCAAGGAAGTCCTCGGAGGCCAGTTGAAACACATAGCTGTCTTCGAGCGCGACGTAGGTGTTGGTGGATGGTCGGCCGGCGGAGATGGCGCCGATCGGGAAGCTCTCGCCCGGGCCGATGGTCAGCGACGAGTATTCGGTGACCGATATGCTGCCCACCTGGTTGGCCTGCACCTTGCCGCGCTGCATGATGTAGAAATAGCGCGGTTGCCCCATGTCGGGCGACAGCACCGTGCTGCCCTTGGCGAAGAAACCGAGCAGGGCGTGTTCCGCCAGAAAGGCCAGCGCTTCGGGCTCCATCTGGTTGTAAGGGGAGAAGCGCTTGAGAAAAGCCGAATTGGCGACCACCAATGCGTCCGGTGCTGATGTCATGAAGCCTCCCTTTTTACGTATCCCCTTATTATAAGTAGGCGAGGGGCGTAAATCCTGATTTTGCGCAATGTGCGCGATATTGCCGG
>JAGRFQ010000042.1:0-9652 GCA_020445945.1 Rhodocyclaceae bacterium | reverse complement strand
TGCAGGGTGATGTGGCCGGAGTGCGGCCAGCCCTTGAAGCGGTCGACGACAAAGGTCAGCCCCGAGCTGCCTTCGGTGAGATACGGCGTGTCGATCTGCGCGATGTTGCCCAGGCACACCACCTTGGTCCCGGGTCCGGCGCGGGTGATGAGGGTTTTCATCTGCTTGGGGGTGAGGTTTTGCGCCTCGTCGATGATCAGGTATTTGGTGAGAAAGGTGCGCCCGCGCATGAAGTTCAGACTTTTGACCTTGATGCGCGAGCGGATCAGGTCGCGGGTGGCGGCGCGGCCCCACTCGCCGCCTTCCTCGGCGTTGCCGTTGAGCACTTCGAGGTTGTCCTCGAGTGCGCCCATCCACGGCGCCATTTTTTCTTCCTCGGTGCCGGGCAGGAAGCCGATGTCTTCGCCCACCGGCACGGTCACGCGGGTCATGATGATTTCGCTGTAGCGCTTTGAATCGAGCACCTGGGTGAGGCCGGCGGCGAGGGTCAGCAGCGTCTTGCCGGTGCCGGCCTGACCGAGCAGGGTGACGAAGTCGATCTCCGGGTCCATCAGCAGGTTGAGCGCGAAATTCTGTTCGCGGTTGCGCGCGGTGATGCCCCACACATTGTTCTTCTGGTGCGAGAAATCGGTCAGTGTCTCGAGCACCACCGAGGCGCCGTCCTGCTCGCGCACCCAAGCATCGAAGGGGGTCTCCCTGATGTCCTGGAAGACGAATTCGTTGGCCGTCAGCTCGGACGCCAGCGGCCCTTTCAGGCGGTAGAAGGTGCGTCCGTCGTCGCGCTTGCCCGACTCCAGGTTTGCGCCGTGGGTGTCCCAGAAATCCGCCGGCAGTTCGCGCGCGCCGGCGTACAGCAGGTCGGTGTCTTCGAGCACCTTGTCGTTGAAGTAGTCCTGCGTGTCCAGCCCCAGCGCGCGCGCCTTGATGCGCATGTTGATGTCTTTGGACACCAGGATGACCGGGCGCTTGGGAAAGCGCTTGGCGAGGAAGGCCACCACCGCCAGGATGTGGTTGTCGCCGCGCCCGGTGGGCAGGCCCGGCGGCAGGTGCAGGTCGATTGCCTCGGTCTGCAGAAACAGTTTGCCGGTGGCCTGGCCGCGGGAGGCCTCCGCGAGTCCGATGCCGTCGTCGATGCCGTCGGGGCAGGTGCTGACGATCTCGTCGAGCATGCGGCTGGCCTGACGCGCGTTGCGCGCCACTTCCGACATGCCCTTCTTGTTTCCATCGAGCTCCTCGAGGGTCATGATCGGCACGAACAGATCGTGCTCTTCGAAGCGGTAGATGCTGGTGGGGTCGTGCATCAGCACGTTGGTGTCGAGAACGAACAGCTTGATTTTGGGGGACTTCGGCGCACGTTTGGTGACCATGCAGGCTCCGGACGTTAGGCGGGAAGGGGTGTCCGGGGTGTGAGTCCGGACGGTAGGGTGAATGATTTCAGAGGGTCTTGACGAATTCGAGCACCGCGGCCGCATGCCCGTCGACCTTGAGTTTGCGCCACTCGCGGCAGATCCGGCCGTCGCGGTCGATGACGAAGGTGCTGCGTTCGATGCCGCGCACCTGCTTGCCATACATGTTCTTCATCTTGATCACGTCGAAGGCCTGACAGGCCAACTCGTCGGCGTCGGAGAGCAGGTCGAAGGGCAGCTCGAGCTTGGCCTTGAAGTTCTCGTGCGACTTGATGCTGTCGCGCGAAATGCCGAATACCCGGCAACCCAGTTTTTCGAATTCCGGATACAAGGCACCGAAATCGCGCGTTTCGTTGGTGCACCCGGGGGTGTTGTCCTTCGGATAGAAGTAGAGCACGACCGGATGGCCGCGCAATGCCGACAGGCTGATGGTCTGATCGCCGGTGGCGGGCAGCGTGATCTCTGGGGCAGCGGGTGCGCTCATCGTTTCTCCTGCAGGTGAGGGTTCACCGCAGAGTAATCGACATCATTGCGCGATGACAATTGCGCGCGCCACGCGCTGTCTTGCAGGGGCGCTCAGGCCGGGTCGAAGAACAACGCCGCGGCGACGTTGCGATTTTCGCCCATCAGGATGTTGTAGGTTCGGCAGGCCGCGGGCAGGTCCATGATTTCAAAACCGATTTTTGCTTCGATGAGCGGGCGCATGACCGCCGGCGCCGGAAAGCGCTGGCGCGCGCCGGTGCCGAGCAGCACGATCTCGACACCCAGCGCGGCGAGCTTCGCGACGGCGTGCGCGTCCAGCGCCTCGAAGCCGCCCGTGAGCCAGCCGGTTTCGAGGCGCTCGGGCAGGATGATCAGATTGTCGCTGTGCGTGATCTGATTGACCACGACGTGGTCGTCGGCGTAGCCGGTGATGACGTTGCGGTCGGTAATTTCGTCGTGATGCAGTTTCATGGCACAAGGGGCTTGAGAAGGGGCGATTTGCCGGCGCCGACCGGCATGGAGTAGATTACAATCTTTTGATTTGCTGGCCAAACTCGGGAGCGCGCAGCGCGCGATCTCAGTGCCGCCAGCGCATCCGCCAAGGGGAACGAAATGAGCACGACGCGCAATTTGAAGGTGGCTGAAACGGTCGGTGATGTGCAGGGCGCTGCCCGCGCCGACGCGGCCGCCATGCGCGCCGTACGCAAGTCGCACAAGCTGGCCGACGTGTGCTACGACATCCGCGGCCCGGTCCTGCAGCGCGCCAAGCAGCTCGAAGACGAAGGCCACCGCATCACCAAACTCAACATCGGCAACCTCGCCGCGTTCGGTTTCGAGGCGCCCGAGGAGATCGTGGTCGACGTGATCCACTATCTGCGCGACGCCTCCGGCTACTCCGATTCCAAGGGCCTGTTCTCGGCGCGCAAGGCGGTGATGCACTACTGCCAGCAGAAGAAGATCGCCGGCGTGGGGATCGAGGACATCTACATCGGCAACGGCGCCTCCGAGCTGATCGTGATGGCGATGCAGGCGCTGCTCAACAATGGCGACCAGGTGCTGGTGCCGGCGCCCGACTACCCGCTGTGGACCGCCGCCGTCAGCCTGGCCGGCGGTGCGCCGGTGCATTACATCTGCGACGAGCAGGCCGACTGGCTGCCGGACCTGAACGACATCCGCGCCAAGATCACGCCCAACACCCGCGCGATCGTCATCATCAACCCCAACAACCCGACCGGCGCGCTGTACCCGGACAGCTTCCTGCGCGAGGTGCTCGAACTGGCGCGTCAGCATCAGCTGATCGTGTTCGCCGACGAGATCTACGACAAGGTGCTGTACGACGGCGCCACCCACACCTCGATCGCCTCGCTGGCCGACGATGTGCTGTGCGTGACTTTCAACGGCCTGTCGAAAAACTATCGCGCCTGCGGCTATCGCGCCGGCTGGATGATCGTGTCCGGCGAAAAGCGCCATGCCCAGGATTACATCGAAGGGCTCGACATGCTCGCCTCGATGCGCCTGTGCTCCAACGTGCCCGGCCAGTCCGGCATCCAGACTGCGCTTGGCGGCTACCAGAGCATCGAAGAGCTGATCGCCCCGGACGGCCGACTGACCCGCCAGCGCGACCTGGCCTGGGAGCTCATTACCCAGATCCCGGGCGTCAGCTGCGTCAAGCCCAAGGCCGCGCTCTACCTGTTCCCCAAACTCGACCGGACGATGTATCCGATCGAGGACGATCAGGAATTCATCCTTGAGCTGCTCGAAACCGAAAAGGTGTTGCTGGTGCAGGGCAGCGGCTTCAACTGGCCATCGCCCGACCACTTCCGGCTGGTGTTCCTGCCGCATGAAGACGATCTGCGCGACGCCGTCGGGCGCATCGCGCGCTTCTTCGACACGTGGCGCAAGCGCCGCTACGCCGGCTGAAGCGCGCGAAGCGGGTAAAATGAGGGCCGGTCGTGGTGTGCGTGCTGGCGCACGCACCGCGCGGCCGGATCGTGCTTCGCTCGGCAGCCTTGCTGGGCGAGCTTTTTTTCACTGATTAGACAAGAAACCACTGCAATGAAACCGATCAATGTTGGCCTGTTGGGCATCGGCACTGTTGGTGGCGGCACCTGGACCGTCCTGACCCGTAACGCTGAGGAAATCACCCGCCGTGCGGGGCGGCCGATCTGCATTACCACCGTGGCCGACCGTAATCTGGAGCGTGCGCGCACCGTCACTGGCGGCGCGGCGCGGCTGGTGGACGACGCCTTTGCGGTGGTGAAAGACCCCGAGATCGACATCGTTGTCGAACTGATCGGCGGCTGCACCGTGGCCAAGGATCTGGTGCTGGCCGCCATCGAGAACGGCAAGCACGTGGTCACCGCCAACAAGGCGCTGCTTGCCATGCACGGCAACGAGATCTTCGCCGCGGCCCAGAAGAAGGGCGTGATGGTGGCCTTTGAAGCGGCCGTGGCCGGTGGCATCCCGATCATCAAGGCGCTGCGCGAAGGCCTCACCGCCAACCGCATCCAGTGGCTGGCCGGGATCATCAACGGCACCACCAACTTCATCCTCTCCGAGATGCGCGACAAGGGCCTGGCCTTCGACGTGGTGCTCAAGGAGGCGCAGGCGCTCGGCTACGCCGAGGCCGACCCGACCTTCGACATCGAGGGCAACGATGCCGCGCACAAGGCCACCATCATGGCCTCGATCGCCTTCGGCGTGCCGATGCAGTACGAACGCGCCCACATCGAGGGCATCACCCAGCTCCAGGCCACCGACATCGCCTACGCCGAGCAGCTCGGCTATCGCATCAAGCTGCTGGGCATCGCGCGCAAGCGTGAAGACGGCGTCGAGCTGCGCGTGCATCCCACGCTGGTGCCGGCGCGGCGCCTGCTGGCCAACGTCGAAGGCGCCATGAACGCGGTGCTGGTGCAGGCCGATGCGGTCGGCCCCACGCTGTACTACGGCAAGGGCGCCGGCGACGAGCCGACCGCCAGCGCGGTGATCGCCGATCTGGTCGACGTCACCCGCATGCACACCGCCGACCCGGAGCACCGCGTGCCGCATCTGGCCTTCCAGCCCGACCAGCTCGAAGACATCCCGGTGCTGCCGATCGACGAATGCCGCTGCGGCTACTACATGCGCCTGCGCGTGGACGACAAGCCCGGCGTGCTGGCCGACATCACGCGCATCCTCGCCGACAACGACATCTCCATCGACGCGCTGATCCAGAAAGCGCCGGCCGAGGGCGAGTCGCAGACCGACATCATCCTGCTCACGCACATCACCGTCGAGCGCAACGCCAATGCCGCCATCGCGCGCATCGAGGCGCTGCCCGTGGTCGCCGGCAAGGTCGTCCGCCTGCGCATGGAAGAGCTCGATAGCTGATCGATTGACCCGACGGG
Organism: Rhodocyclaceae bacterium; assembly: GCA_020445945.1. Lineage (GTDB taxonomy): Bacteria > Pseudomonadota > Gammaproteobacteria > Burkholderiales > Rhodocyclaceae > Nitrogeniibacter. The sequence goes on along the minus strand of JAGRFQ010000042.1, from coordinate 4,377 downwards.
CCGCGCCGGGCGCGGTCCGTCCCATTTTGTGGTGACCGCGCATGCGTTACATCTCCACCCGCGGGCAGGCGCCTGCCCGGCAGTTTTGCGACATCCTTCTCGGCGGGCTGGCGCCCGACGGCGGCCTGTATCTGCCCGAGTCCTACCCCGCCGTCAGCGCCGCGGACCTGGCCGCCTGGCGTGCCTTGTCGTACGCCGATCTGGCCTTCGAGATTCTGTCGCGCTTCATCGACGACATCCCCGCCGACGACCTGCGTGCGCTGTGCCGCAAGACCTACACCGCCTCGGTGTACGGCAACACGCGCAGCGGCAGCGACGCGGCGGCGATCACGCCGGTCACGTGGCTGGAGCCGGGGCGCGGTGCCGGCCACGAGGGCGGGCTGGGTCTGCTGGAATTGTCCAACGGCCCCACGCTGGCCTTCAAGGACATGGCCATGCAACTGCTCGGCAACCTGTTCGAGTACGTGCTCGATGCGCGCGGCGAGCAGCTCAACATTCTCGGCGCCACCTCGGGCGACACCGGCTCGGCCGCCGAATACGCGATGCGCGGCAAGCACGGCGTGCGCGTGTTCATGCTCTCGCCGCACGGGCGCATGAGCGCCTTCCAGCGCGCGCAGATGTATTCGCTGCAGGATGAAAACATCCACAACATCGCCGTGAAGGGCATGTTCGACGACGCCCAGGACATCGTCAAAGCCGTCTCGAACGACCACGCCTTCAAGGCGCAGTACAAGATCGGCGCGGTCAATTCGATCAACTGGGGGCGTGTCGCGGCGCAGATCGTGTACTACTTCGCCGGTTACTTTGCCGCCACCGACAGCAACGATCAATGCGTCGACATGGCCGTGCCCTCGGGCAATTTCGGCAACATCTGCGCCGGCCACATCGCACGCATGATGGGGCTGCCGATCGGCCGCCTGATCTGCGCCACCAACGAAAACGACGTGCTCGACGAGTTCTTCCGCACCGGCGTGTACCGCCCGCGCAGCTCGGCTGAAACGCACGTCACCTCCAGCCCGTCGATGGACATTTCCAAGGCCTCCAACTTCGAGCGCTTCGTGTTCGATCTGGTCGGCCGCGACGCCGCGGTGGTGCGCGCGCTGTGGGCGCAGGTCGACGCCGGCGGCAGCTTCGACCTCAATGCCACGCCGTATCGCGCGCGCATGGGCGAATTCGGTTTCGCCTCCGGCAGCAGCAGCCACGCCGACCGGCTTGCCACCATCCGCGCCATTCGCGACCGCTACGGCGTGGTGGTCGACACCCACACTGCCGACGGCCTCAAGGTCGCCGCCCAGCATCGCGGCGTGGCGCCGCTGCTGGTGCTCGAGACCGCGCAGGCGGTGAAGTTCGAAGAGACTCTCCGCGAGGCCTTGGGCGAAGCGCCGCCGCGGCCCGCGGGCTTCGACCACCTCGAGGCGCTGCCGCAGCGCTGCGAGGTGATGGCGGCGGATCTGGCCGCGGTGAAGGATTTCATCCGCCAGCACGCGCGCGACTGAGCCATGAGCACCGCCGAGTATCCGATTGATTTCTGGGAGGCGCGCTACGCCGGCGCGGGCGATGACTTCGTGTTCGGGCAGGATCCCAACGACTTCCTGGTGCGCGAGGCGCACCGTCTCGGCGCCGGCAGCCGGGTGCTCTGCGTGGCCGATGGCGAGGGGCGCAACAGCGTGTTTCTGGCGCAGGCCGGGCATGTGGTCGACGCGCTCGAATTCGCCCCCAGCGCGATTTCCAAGGCGCGCGCGCTGGCGCAGGCGCGCGGCGTCGACATCAACGTAGTCGAGGCCGACGTGTTTGGCTGGGACTGGCCGGCGGCGGCCTACGATGCGGTGGCCGCGATCTTCATCCAGTTCGCCAGCCCGGCGCAGCGCCCGGCGCTGTTTGCCAACATGCTGCGCACGCTCAAACCCGGCGGCCTGCTGCTGCTTCAGGGTTACACCCCGAAGCAGCTCGACTACGCCACCGGTGGGCCGTCGGCGGTGGAGAATCTGTACACCGAGCAACTGCTGCTCGATGCTTTTGTTGACCACGAGCTGTGTCTGCTGCGCACCCACGAATCGGTCGTCGATGAGGGCGCGGGGCACCGCGGCATGTCGGCGCTGGTCGATGTGGTGGTCAGAAAGCGCTGACCCCGGCGGGGCCGCGCGGCGGGCATGAAAAAGGCACCCGCCGGGGTGCCTGGTCAGTTGAGTGGGCCGCGCTTCAGAGGTAGAGCACGGCCGGGAACACAGTGATTGCGACTACGTAGAGCAGCCATTCCATGTTGCGTCGGGCGAGAAAGCCGGTGAAGTGCATCGTCAGCACCGCAATCGCGAAAATGTAGTAAATCCCAAACAGCATTCAATTCTCCGGAGCGCGTGATGCGCGCGGGTCAGTCTTCGACATGGCGCAGCGACAGGTCGATGGCGCGCACGTCTTTGGTCAGGCCGCCAATCGAGATGCGGTCGACGCCGGTCTCGGCGATCGCGCGGACGCGTTCGAGGTTGACCCCGCCCGAGGCTTCGAGCGCGGCGCGGCCGGCATTGATGGCGACCGCTTCGCGCATTTCGTCGAGCGTCATGTTGTCGAGCAGCACCATGTTGGCGCCGGCGTCGAGGGCGGCGCGCAGCTGGTCGAGCGTTTCCACCTCGATCTCGATGAATACATTCGACGGTGCGATGCGTTTGGCCTCGGCGATCACTTCGGCCACCCCGTGGGCGGCGATGATGTGGTTTTCCTTGATCAGGATGCCGTCGTAGAGGCCGACCCGGTGGTTGGTGCCGCCGCCGATCGAGACCGCGTATTTTTGCGCCAGGCGCAGCCCCGGCAGGGTCTTGCGGGTGTCGACGATCTTGGCCTGGGTGCCGGCGACGGTGTCGACATAGGTGCGCGTCAGGGTCGCGGTGCCGGAGAGCAGCTGCAGAAAATTGAGGCCGGTGCGCTCGGCGGTGAGCAGCGCGCGTGCGCTGGCGACGACGTCGCACAGGGTCTGGCCCGCTTCGATGCGCTCGCCGTCGTGGGCGTGCCACAGGATGGTGGCGGTCGGGTCGAGCGTTTCGAAGGCGGCGTTGAACCACGCGGTGCCGCACAGCACGCCGTTTTCGCGCGTGATCACGCGGCCGCGGGCCTGTGCCGAATCGGGGATCAGGCGCGCGGTGAGATCGCCGGTGCCGACATCTTCGGCCAGCGCGGCGGCGACGCTGCGCTGAATTTCCACCCTGAGCTGCTCGATCGATTCCATGAATGCGCCGTCATGTTTTGCGGAGGCTGCATTCTAGCATCGAGCCAAGCCCGTGAAACGCCTCAAGAACACCGCGAGGCCCCCGTTGACAGCCCGTATCAGCCAACGCTGAAACAGGAGCGGTGCCATGGACAGCATAACAACGGTCTTTTCGGTCAGCATCGGTGTAATGGTGGTGGTTGTGCTGGTCGCGGCGATTGTGTTCTGGTATTTGCGCGACATCACCCAGAAGCAGCATGCCATCTTGCGCAACTACCCGCTGGTCGGGCATTTGCGCTATTTTTTCGAGCAGATGGGCGAGTACTTTCGTCAGTACTTTTTCCTCGGCGACCGCGAGGAGATGCCCTTCAACCGGGCCACGCGCGGCTGGGTGTACCGGCTGGCCAAGGACGAGGGCGGCACGATCGGCTTCGGTTCCACCTACCACCTGCGCGAGCCGGGCGCGATCATCTTCGTGAACTCGCCCTTTCCGACGCTGACCGAGGACCAGTTGCCGACCCCGGCGCTGACGATCGGCGAGGGGTTCTGCGCGCAGCCGTTCGTGGCCGCGTCGATCATGAACATCAGCGGCATGAGCTATGGGGCGATCTCGCGCCCGGCGGTGACCGCGCTGTCGCGTGGTGCCAGGGTGGCGGGGTGCTGGCTGAACACCGGCGAGGGCGGCGTCAGCCCCTATCATCTGGAAGGCGAGTGCGATCTGGTGGTGCAGATCGGGACCGCCAAGTACGGCGTGCGCCACGAAGATGGGCGCCTGTCGGAGCCGCGCTTGCGCGAACTGGCGGCGATGGACAGCGTGCGCGCTTTCGAGCTCAAGCTGTCGCAGGGCGCCAAGCCGGGCAAGGGCGGCATGCTGCCGGGTGGCAAGGTGACCGAGGAGATCGCGCGGATTCGCGGCATTGCGGCTGGGGTCAGCTCGATCAGCCCCAACCGCCATCCGGAAATCAAGGATGTTCATGCGCTCATCGACACGGTGGTCCGCCTGCGCGAACTGACCGGCAAGCCGGTCGGCATCAAGACGGCGATCGGCGGCTGGTATTTCATGAGCGAGCTGTGCGAGGCGATCAGCCTCCGCGGGGCCGGCTGCGCGCCCGATTTCATTACCGTCGACGGGGGCGAGGGCGGGTCGGGCGCGGCACCGCAGGCGCTGGCCGATCACATGG
>JAGRFQ010000041.1 GCA_020445945.1 Rhodocyclaceae bacterium | reverse complement strand
AAATACCCGCTTACGGATGCGAAATGGCTGTGTCATGGATGCTATCCTTGTCGTGTCTTTCATTCTTATCGGCACGTATATGGCCATTGTTCAGGTCAAAAACGTAATTAAACGCTACCGCCTCGGCGACCAGGACGTGACCGCGCTCAACGATGTGAGCTTGTCGATCGAGCCGGGCGTGTTTTTGGCCATCGCCGGCCCGTCGGGGAGTGGCAAGTCTACGCTGTTGAACGTGATCGGGTGTATCGACACGCCCACCAGCGGCAGCGTGTTCATCAACGATCAGGACGTGTCCGGGCAGACGCCCGATGCCCTGGCCGATCTGCGGGCCCGGACGATCGGCTTCATTTTTCAAACATTCAACCTTCTGCCGGTGCTCTCGGCGGAGGAAAACGTAGAATATCCACTGCTCCAGTTGCCGGAATTGTCGAAGGCGGATCGCCAGAAGCGGGTGAAGCGCTATCTGTCGATGGTCGGGCTGCGCAAGTATGCCTCGCATCGACCGAATCAGCTCTCCGGCGGGCAGCGTCAGCGGGTGGCGATTGCGCGCGCGCTGGCGACGCATTCGAAGATCGTGCTGGCCGATGAGCCGACCGCGAACCTCGACCGCAAGACCGGCGAGAACATTCTTCGCCTGATGAAGAAGATCAACCGCGAATCGGGTACGACCTTCGTGTTTTCGACCCACGACCGGCGGGTGATGAACATGGCGGACCGCTTGGTGCGAATCGAGGATGGCGAGATCAAGGCCTTGGGCGTGCGCAAGGACGATGGATGGGTATTTGTTCAGGATCGCCGCGATCAGGGCGATGAAGATCCCGAGGTGTGAGGAGAGGTGGATGGTTTTGGGTCGCGTATGGCTCGGCGTTGCGCTGGCGGCGTCGCTTAATGTAAGTGCCGCGGACGATCTGGGTGGATTGCTCGATGTGGCCAGCCCGGTTCCTGCCGCCGGTACCGGCTTGCACGGTTTTGTCGATCTGTCGGCGGCACGCGCGTATGAATCGCCCTCGCACTGGTCGAAGTTGCGCGTGCGCGGCGAACTTGAAGCGACGGGGCGCCTGAACGAGCGGGTGAAGTGGAAGCTGGGCGCACGCCTTGATGCCGATGCGGCGCCGGATATCGAGGACGACATCTACCCGCTGGCGGTGCGTCGCGATTTGCGCAGCGAGGCGCAGGTGCGCGAGGCCTATCTGGATATTTCCCACGGCAGCTGGGACTACCGCATTGGCCGCCAGCACGTTGTGTGGGGCGAGATGGTGGGGCTGTTCTTCGCTGACGTTGTGTCGGCGCGGGATCTGAGGGAGTTCTATCTGCCCGAGTTCGACCAGATGCGGATTCCGCAGTGGGCGGCGCGTGCGGAGTACTTTGGCAATGACTGGCACCTCGAGGCGCTGTGGATTCCATTTCCGAGCTACGACAACATCGGCAAGCCGGGCGGGGAGTTCTATCCGTTCGAGACGCCCGCCGGGGCCACGATTGCCGGCGAGGAGACGCCGTCAAACCGCCTCGGCAACATGAATTGGGGCTTGCGCGGGACGGCGCTGGTCAGCGGCTGGGACGTGTCGGCGTTTTATTACCGCAGTACGGACGTGATGCAGACCTTTTACCGGACGTCGGCTGCGCCGCTGATTTTCGTGCCGCGTCATGACCGGATTCGCCAGATCGGTGCGACCTTTTCGAAGGACATGGGGCGTTTCGTGCTCAAGGGTGAGGCGGTGCATACCCACGGTCGCCAGTTCAATACGACCGATCTGAGCGCGCCATTCGGACTGCGTCCGTCGGGCACGCTGGACTACGTGGTGGGCGTGGATGTGCCGATCGCCGGCACGTGGCGGATCAATGCCCAGTACTATGCGCGGGCATTCTTCAACCATGCCGATGCGCTGGGGGTGGACCGCAACGAGCAGGGAGCGACGCTGCTGGTCAATCACGCATTCAGTGATGCGCTGGAGGCGGAAATTTTGGTCGTATCGAGCCTGAACCGCGAGGACTACATGTTGCGCCCGAAGGTGGTGTGGCAAATGACACCGCAGTGGCGCGGTACGGCGGGTATGGATGTGTTTGGCGGTCAGCGCTCCGGGCTGTTTGAGCGCTACGATGCGAGCGACCGGATTTATCTGGAGCTGCGGCGCGATTTCTGAGCTGCGGGCCGAAACGCTACACGGTGATGAGTGACGGGTCTGCTTCGAGCCGGTGGAGCAGACCTTGTTCTTCGGCGTCGCTGAAGAAGTACGAGTACAGGCTCCTGGCCCCGGCGTCGGGCTTGCCGGCGTAGCGGGCGATTTGTTCATCGACAAAGTCAAGCGGCAGGTGCAGCAGCACGGCAGGGGCGTTGACGCGTTGGCAGACGCGCTCTTCGCCTGCGACGCTGAGGCCCAGCATGCGTTTGTAGAACGCGACGTGACGTGGATTGACCTCGATGAACAAGTCGGTCATTTCGTGAATCAGGCGACCGAAGATATAGGCCAGGTGAAAAATCGAGGCAAGCACTTCCTTGGAGTTGAAGGCCGGGTCGATTGCCAGCCGGGTGAGCTCGCATACGCGTGCGCCGCGTGCCCGCGCTGCCGAGATTTCGTCGGAATAGAGCTCGTCGGCAAACAGGCCCTCCGGTGAGTCGAGGCCGAGCGTGAGGGTGCCGAACATGGTTGTGCCACGTGAGGCGATGAGCGTGAGCTGGTTGGGGCGGTCGTCGATGCGCGAAGGGGCGTGCGTGAGCAGGCCGCGCCATGCGTACATGCGCTGAATCAGCATGCTGACGCGGCTGCGCTGACCGTCAATTCCCGTGCCGAGCCGGATCTGGAAGTCGCTGCGCGACAGGACGAACTCGCGACTCTCCGCGGCGTCAGCAGGGGACATGCCAAGCGAGTGGAGTAGTGAGGGGTCGTTTGTCACGTTGGGTTGCCGGCTAGCGTGATAAGCTCCATTCATCGTTGAATCGCCATAAAAGTTCGGATTCGGTGCGCCTTGATGCGTGTCATTTCAGATACGGGATCAACCGCAAAATGCGCTATGCGTTTGGCATGATGGCGAGTTGGTTGTCCGGCGCTCTACGGATCGTACTGTAGTCATTCCTAATACGGAAGGCTGTAACCGTTTGTGTAATTATTCCTTTGGGTGGGATTGCGGCGTCGCTAGGATTCCGCTGCAATGTTCCGCGATGAGAAGACCGAAAGAAACCTTGGAGGGGTTGTAACTATGAAGGCCAAGCGATTGATGTTTGGGTTTTTTGGGGCCGTGCTGGTCGCGCTGACGGTGTCCGGCTGTGCCACAAACAACTATCCGGCGGCGCCTGCGGTTGCGGCTGACGCAGAATACAACTACGTCATCGGGCCGGGCGATTCCGTGAATATCGTGGTGTGGCGCAACCCCGAGTTGTCGATGTCCGTTCCCGTGCGTCCGGACGGCAAGATCACCACGCCGCTGGTCGAAGACCTTCAAGCCATGGGCAAGGACGCCAGCACCTTGGCGCGCGATATCGAGAAGGCGCTCGAGAAATATATTCGCGAGCCGGTGGTGACCGTCATCGTGACCAGTTTTGTCGGCCCGTACAGCGAGCAGATCCGGGTGGTCGGCGAAGCGTCGGAGCCGAAGATTCTCCCGTACAGCCAGAAGATGACGCTGCTTGACGTGATGATCGCGGTGGGCGGCATCACCGACTTTGCCGACGGTAACAGCGCGACGATTCTGCGTACCGCGGAAGGCAACAAGCAGTACAGCATCCGTTTGTCCGATCTGCTCAAGCGCGGCGATGTGTCGGCCAACGTGGAAATGCGGCCCGGTGACGTGCTGATCATTCCGCAAAGCTGGTTCTGATTCACCTTTGACAGCGGTCGGCCCGGTTGCGCGGCCGACCCGAGAAAAAGTCGACCCATGGAAGATATCCTCAGACAACTCGTTACTTACCTGCGGGGGATGTGGCTGTACCGCTGGTGGGGCCTGCTCGCTGCCTGGCTGGTGGGTGCGGTGGCGGCAGGTGCGATCTACGTGATGCCCGATCGCTTTGAGTCCTCTGCCCGCATCTATGTTGACACCCAGTCGGTGCTCAAGCCGCTGATGTCGGGCCTTGCAGTTCAGCCCAACGTCGATCAGCAGATCACGATCCTGTCGCGGACCCTGATCAGTCGTCCGAACATCGAGAAGCTGATTCGGATGGCGGATCTCGATCTGGCCATTACCGGCAAGAATGACCGCGAGGAGTTGATTGTCGAGCTGGGCAAGAAGCTGCAGATCCGCGGAACGGGGCGCGACAATTTGTTCACCCTGTCGTATGAAGACACGGCGCCCGAGCGCGCCAAGCGTGTGGTTCAGTCGCTGGTCTCGATCTTTGTCGAGTCGGGGCTGGGGGACAAGCGCAAGGACACCGATACGGCGCGGCGCTTCATCGAAGAACAGATCAAGACCTACGAGCAGCGCCTGGATGAGGCCGACAATCGCTTGAAGGACTTCAAGATCAAGAACATGCATTTGATGGGCAGCAGCGGCAAGGACTATGTTTCCCAGGTGGCCGAAGTGGCGGGTCGTCTGGCGCAGGCGCAGCTGGCGCTCCGAGAGGCGGAGAATTCACGCAATTCCCTGCAAAAACAACTGCTCGGCGAAGAGCCGGTGCTTCTGCCCGAAGCCCCGAGTCAGCGCAAGGTCTCGATTCCCGAGATCGATGGCCGCATCGAGACCTTGCAGAAGAATCTCGACAACCTGCTGCAGCGATACACCGATGAGCATCCGGATGTGGTCGGCGTGCGGCGCGTGATTGCGCAGCTCGAGGAGCAGAAGCAGAAGGAAATTGAAGAGCGGCGAGAAATCGCGGGTGGTTTTGGCGATGTGAATTCCAATCCCGTGTTCCAGCAGATGAAGCTGGCGTTTGCCGAGGCCGAGGCGACCGTGGCGTCGCTGCGCGCCCGGGTGGCGGAATACGAGACGCGCCAGGCACAGCTGCGCGAATCGGCCAAGCTCCTGCCGCAGATCGAGGCCGAGCTGGCACAGCTCAACCGCGATTACGAAGTGAACAAGCGCAATTACGAGACGCTGGTGTCGCGCCGCGAGTCGGCCAACATGGCGGTCGAGATGGAGTCCTCTTCGGGCATGGCGGAGTTCCGCCTGATCGATCCGCCGAGCGTGCCGCTGAAACCTTCTGCGCCCAATCGCATGCTGCTGATGCCGCTGGCGTGTCTGGCCGCCATCGGGTTTGGTCTGGCGGTGGCGTTCCTTGCCAGCCAGTTGCGGCCGACCTTCCTTGATGGTCGCGACTTGCGCGAGGTGACCGGCATACCGTTGCTGGGAACGGTGAGTGCGACGCCCGATCCGAAGCGTCGGCGCAAGCGCCAGCGCATGAATCTGGCCTTTATGGGCGGGCTCGGTGGTCTGGTGGGCGTGTTTGGCCTGCTGACCGTGGCCCTGGCCGTACTCGGGAATTTCTGAAGGACGTGACATGAGTCTTATCGAGAAAGCAGTTCAGCGGCTGGATCAGCTGCAGCGCGCGGGCAGTGTCCCCGGTGAGCCGGAGGCTGTGCCGGCCGCGCCTGCGGCGGAGAAGCTGCCCAAGAGCGCGCATGAAGCGCCGGTGCCCTTGAATCCGCCTCAGGCGCCGGACGAGGTGGTGAGCCGCGAAATAAGCATCGATCTCGAACGTCTGGCCGAAATGGGCATGGTGACGCCGGATCAGCCGCGCTCGGCCATCGCCGAGGAATATCGGGTCATCAAGCGTCCGCTGCTCAAGAATGCGGCCACGCGCAGTGCGGCGCGTGTCGAAAACGGCAACCTGATCATGGTGACCAGTGCGTTGCCGGGCGAAGGCAAGAGCTTTACGGCGCTGAATCTGGCCGTCAGCATGGCCATGGAGCTGGATCATCGGGTCTTGCTGGTCGATGCGGATGTTTCCAAATCGTCGGTGCTGCGCACCCTGGGCTTGCCGCCGGAGCGGGGCTTGATGGACATCCTCACGGGTGACGATCTGACCCTGCCGGACGTGCTGCTGCGGACCAACATCGAGAAGCTCACTATCCTGCCGGCAGGTAACGCCAGCCAGCGGGCGACCGAGCTGCTGGCCAGTGACGGGATGAATCGCTTGCTTGAGGAAATGGCCAGCCGCTATCCCGATCGAATCATCATTTTTGACTCCCCGCCGTTGCTGGTGACCACCGAGGCCCGCGCGCTGGCGACCCACATCGGACAGATCGTGGTGGTGGTGGAGGCCGAGCGCACCAGCCACACGGCGGTGAAGCAGGCATTGGCGATGATTGATGCGTGCCCCGTCAAGATGATGTTGCTGAACAAGGCGACCGCCCCGGGGGCGGGTGGCTACTACGGCTACGGCTACGGTTACGGATATGGCTATGGTCATGATCAGGCAGGTGACAATGCACAAGCCGCGTGAGGCGCAAGGAGTTCAATTTTTTTCCACGCGTCGCCTGGCGCTCGTGATCGCGGGCGGGGCGCTCTTTTCGTCGGTTGCGGTGGCGCAGAGCGTCGTGCGCATCACGCCAAGCATCGACACCCGCATGACTTACACCGACAACGTCGGCGCCGATGCGAGTGCCAACAGCGATTTCATCTTCGAGGTGTCGCCCGCGATCCGTATCAGCCGCCAGGCCGGGCGGGTCACGGGATCGATGAACGCATCGCTGCGCAATGTGATGTACATGGAGGAGAGCGACCGCAATTCGTCGTTCATTTCCTTCAGCGGGCGGGGGGAGGTCGAGGCGGTCGAAGACCTGCTGTTCGTCGAGGCGCGCGGGCGCATCAGCCGCGACAATCTTTCTTTGTTCAGCGGGCGCAGTAGCAGCGATGCGCTCAATACCAGTTCGGCTGACGAATCGCGCAGCTTTGCGATTGCGCCGCGGATGGAGTTGCGCTTCGGCAACACCGGCACCGGGACGCTGCGCTACCAGAGCCAGTGGCAGAACGGCACCGGCAGTACCAGCGGTCAGCGTGTCGATACGTGGTCGGCCAGCGGGCAGGACGGCAGCGCGTTCGGGCTGCTGGGCTGGTTCGCAAGCTACGACCAGAGTGACTCCCACTACGACGACGGAGTGCGCGACGTGTCGCGCGACAATGGCCGCGTCGGCCTGAGCTACACACTGACGCCGCAGCTCGTCCTGCGCGCTTCGGTGGGGCGCGAATCGAACGATTACAGTTCGGGCAGCCGCCAAAGCGGCTCGACACATGGTGTTGGCTTCGACTGGAGCCCCACCGCGCGCACCTCGCTGTCGGTGTTCACCGAAGAGCGTCTTTTCGGGCGGGGCTATGACGTCAGTTTCCGCCACCAGGCCAGACGCAGTGCGTGGCGCTTGAGCTACGTCCGCGACTTCACGTCGGCCGATGATGTATTCACCGGCTCGGCCGAAGACTACTATTTCGATTTGTTCTCGACGGCACTGGCCAATGCGATTCCCGACCCGGCGCAGCGTGACGCTGCGGTGCGCCAGCTGCTGAGCCAGCTCGGCGTGGCGGGGAGCGGGGCGCAGGTGGGGTTCCTGACCAATGCCCAGTCGCTCAGCCGCCGCCTGAATGCCAGCATGTCGTTGACGGGTGTGCGCAACACGCTGACGTTTTCGGTCTATCGTTCCGACCGCAGTCGTCTGGCTCCCGATCTGATTGCCTCCGGGCTGGACCAGTTCGCCAGCTTCGATCATGTGCGAGACGTCGGCGCCAGCGTGTCGCTCAACCACCAGCTGTCCGGCTTGAGCACACTGAGTGTGGCGCTGTCGCGCAACAAGGCGACGGGCGAGGGGACCTCGTCCGAGCAGACCCGGCGCACGGGGCTGTCCGTCGGCCTGAGCCGCAAGCTTGGCCCGAAGTCGAGCGGTAGCCTGTCGTATCGCCACCAGCGCGCCAATGGCACCACCGACTTCACCGAAAACTCGCTGACGGCAACGCTCGGCGTGAGGTTCTGAAGCAATGTACGAAAGCTATTACAAGCTCAGCGGAAAACCGTTTCAGCTCAATCCCGACCCGGCCTTTTTCTTTGGCAGCCGCGGGCACCGGCGTGCGATGGCGTATCTCGAATACGGGCTCCATCAGAACGAGGGATTCATCGTCATCACGGGCGAGATCGGTGCCGGCAAGACGACGCTGGTGCGCAGCTTGTTGCAGAAACTCGACCCGAACAAGGTGGTTGCCGCCCAGCTGGTGAGCACTCAGATTGACGCCGACGACATCCTGCGCCTGGTCGCGGCCGCGTTCGGGGTGCCCAGCAAGAACCTCGACAAGGCCGGCTTGTTGCTCGCGCTGGAGACTTTTCTGGTGTCGATCACTGCGGCCGGCAAACGCGCGCTGCTGGTGGTCGACGAGGCGCAAAACCTGACGCCGCGCGCGGTCGAAGAGCTGCGCATGCTGTCGAACTTCCAGCTCGAAGACCACGCCCTGCTGCAGAGCTTCCTGATCGGCCAGCCCGAGTTCCGCGACATCATGCAAAGCGCCGAGATGCAGCAGCTGCGCCAGCGCGTGATTGCGTCCTACCACCTGGGGCCGCTCGATGTCGAGGAGACCAAGGCGTATATCGAGCACCGGCTCACCCACGTTGGCTGGAGCCCGGATTCGCCGAGCTTTTCGGCGGATGCGTTCGAAGACATCTACCGCGCCTCGGGCGGCATTCCGCGGCGCGTGAATACGCTGTGCGACCGGTTGTTGCTGGCGGGTTTTCTGGCCGAAAAACTGGCCCTGACGGCGTCCGAGGTCGCAGAGGTCGTTGCCGAAATGAAGGAGGAGCAGCGCAGCGGACGGAGCACCAACACCGCGCGCCTGGTGACCAAGGCCCGGCCATCTGCCGGCGCCGACGCGACGGCGCAGGATTTGGCCAGGCTGGTTGCCGATCCGGCGCTGGCGGCGCAGTTGGCTGAACTGTCGGCCGGCTTCGACGCCACGCGCATCGATGCGCGCTTGACGCATCTTGAGCAAACCCTGTCGGCGGTGCTCGCGCTGATGAATCAGCTTGTCGCGTCGCCCGCCGAAACCGCGCCCGACGAGGTGGCCAAATGAGTATTGCAGGCCAGAAACCGGTCATCTGCATTGTCGGTGCGCGCCCGAACTACATGAAGATGGCGCCCATCCTCAAGGCCTTCGCCAATCATTCTCCCGCGATCCCCACCTTGCTGGTGCATACCGGCCAGCATTACGACGCGGCGATGAATGACCGCCTGTTTATGGACCTCGATCTGCCGCACCCGGACATCAATCTCGAGGTCGGCTCGGCCTCCCATGCGGTGCAGACCGCCGAGGTGATGAAGCGTTTCGAGCCGGTGATCGAGGCGCATGGCGCACGCGCGGTGCTGGTTGTCGGCGACGTCAACTCCACGCTGGCGTGCGCGCTTGTCGCGATCAAGCGACACATCCCGGTGGTGCATGTAGAGGCCGGGTTGCGCAGTGGCGACCGGCGCATGCCCGAGGAGATCAACCGGATTCTGACCGACCAGATGTCGGACATCCTCTACACCACCGAGCGCTCGGCACACGACAACCTGGCCCGCGAGGGGATCCCCGCCGAGCGCGCGGTGTTTGTCGGCAACGTGATGATCGACAGCCTGTTTGCCAGTCGCCCCAAGGCCGTGCCGGCTGCGCGCCTGCTCGCCGACGCCGGGCTCGATGCCTCGCGCATTGCCGATGGCTACGGCGTGGTCACCCTGCACCGCCCCTCCAACGTGGATAACCCGGCGGTGCTGCAGCGCCTGATCCGCACGCTGCACACGGTCAGCCAGCGCCTGCCGCTGGTGTTTGCGCTGCACCCGCGCACGCGAAAGAACATCGACGCACACGGGCTGACCGGCTTGCTTGACTCTCCCGGCTTCCTGGTCTTGCCGCCACAGGGCTATCTCGAAATGCTTGGCCTGATGTCCGGCGCGCGGGTGGTCCTGACCGACTCGGGCGGCATGCAGGAAGAAACCACCGCGCTGGGGGTGCCATGCCTCACCATGCGCGAGAACACCGAGCGCCCGATCACCATCGACCAGGGCACCAATACCATGGTCGGCGGCGATGCCGAGGCGATCCTGCGCGGCGTGGATGCGATTCTGGCCGGCGGCGGCAAGGGCGGGCGCATTCCCGAATACTGGGACGGCCGCGCCGCCGAGCGCATTGCCGCGCACCTGTCGGCGTGGCTCGCGGCGCACGAAGCCGCCACCCCGGAGGCCGCCACCGCATGAGCATTGTCAACGCGCTCACCATCGACGTGGAAGACTACTTCCAGGTCTCGGCGCTGGCCCCCCATTTTCCGCGCCAGAGCTGGGAGTCGGTGCCGTGCCGGGTGGAGCGCAACGTTGACGTCATCCTGTCGATGCTGCACGAATATGGCGCCAAGGGAACCTTCTTCACTCTGGGCTGGATCGCCGAGCGCTACCCGCATCTGGTGCGCCTGATCGCGATGGAGGGGCACGAGGTGGCCAGCCACGGCTATGCCCACCAGCGCGCCAGCGACCAGAGCCCGGCCGCGTTTCTGGCCGATATCCGGCTCGCCAAGACGGTGCTCGAAGACATCTCGGGCAAGACCGTGCGGGGTTACCGGGCGCCGAGTTTCTCGATCGGTGCCGGCAACCCGTGGGCACACGACTGCATCGCCGAGGCCGGTTACGAATACAGCTCCAGCGTCTATCCGGTCAAGCACGACCACTACGGCATGCCCGATGCGCCACGCTTTCCCTACCGCCTCGAAAACGGACTGCTGGAGATGCCGGTGACCACGGTGCGCTATCTCGGGCGCAACCTGCCCGCGGGCGGGGGGGGCTACTTTCGCCTGCTGCCGTATGCCGCGTCACGCTGGCTGATCCGCAAGGTCAATACCGACGACAAGCGCCCCGCGATGTTCTATTTCCATCCGTGGGAGGTCGACCCCGACCAGCCGCGGGTCAAGGGCACAACCGCCAAAACGCGCTTCCGGCACTACGTCAACCTGTCGCGCACCGAAATGCGTCTGCGCCATTTGATGAACGATTTCTCGTGGGGGCGAATGGACGACGTGTTCCTCGCCGCCGCCTGATCCACCGCCTGCCGTACCATGCCCATGCAACACCCCGACCCGACCGTGACCGTGCGCCGCCTGACGCCAGCCGAGCATGCGCGCTGGGACGCCTTCGTCCTTGCCTGCCCCACGGCAACGTTTTTCCATCGCGCGCCGTGGCAGACGCTGATGGAGACCGTATTCGGACATCGCACCCATTTCCTCTACGCCGAACGGGACGGCCACATCATCGCGGTGCTGCCGCTGGCCGAAGTCAAGAGCCGCCTGTTCGGCCACGCGCTCACTTCGCTCCCGTTCTGCGTCTATGGCGGCGTGGCCGGCAGCGCCGACGGCGCGGCCGCGCTGGAGGCCGAGGCAGAGCGCATCGCGCACGCGACCGGCGTGCAACATCTCGAATACCGCAACCTTGCACCGCGTCATCCCGACTGGCCGAGTCAGGACCTGTACGTCACCTTTCGCAAGGCGATCGATCCAGACCCCGACGTCAACATGAAAGCCATCCCCCGCAAGCAGCGCGCGATGGTCCGCAAAGGCATCAAGAACGGCCTGGTGAGTGGAATCGACGACGACGTCGAGCGCTTTTTCGCACTGTATTCGGATAACGTACTGCGTCACGGCACGCCGGCCTTGCCGAAGCGCTTCTTCGCCGCCCTGCAGCACGTCTTCGGTGACGACTGCGAAGTGCTCACGGTCACCGACCCCGCCGGCAAACCCTTGTCCAGCGTGCTCTCCTTCTACTTCCGCGACGAAGTGCTGCCCTACTACGCGGGCGACGACTTCGCCGCCCGGGGCCTGGCCGCCAACGACTTCAAATACTGGGAGCTGATGCGCCGCGCCTGCGAGCGCGGCTGCCGCCTGTTCGATTACGGCCGCAGCAAGGTTGGCACCGGTCCGTACAGCTTCAAGAAGAACTGGGGCTTCGAGCCGCAGCCGCTGTCCTACGAATACCGCCTCTACAAGCGCGACGCGATCCCCCAGAACAATCCGATGAACCCCAAGTATCGCGCCTTCATCGCCGTGTGGCGCCGCCTGCCGCTGCCGGTCGCCAATACGCTGGGGCCGTACATCGTCCGGAATCTGGGGTGAGCATGGCAAGTCTCGAAGCAATCCCGCAGCCTACTGCCGCGGCGCCGAAAGTGCTCTCTGCCCTTGGCGCGATCGCGGTGGTAGTGGCGCTCTGGGTGGCGAGCTATTGGCACTCTGTGAGTGACATCGTTGGCATCTGGACGCGCTCCGAGACCTTCGCGCACGGTTTTGTCATTGCCCCGATTTCGGCCTATCTGATCTGGATCCGGCGTCATCAATTGGCGGCAAGCGCCGTTCGCCCGGCGTGGAGCGTGCTGCCCCTGGTGTGTCTTGGCATTGCTGGCTGGCTGCTCGGCCGACAGGTCAGTGTTGCTGCGATCGAACACCTTGCCGTGGTTGCGGTGCTTGTCTTTTCGATCTGGTGTGCCATCGGACACAGTGCGTTCCGGGTGATTGCGTTTCCGATTGGATTCCTGATGTTCATGGCGCCGGTCGGCGAGTTTCTGCTGCCGGTGCTGATGCACTACACCGCCGAATTCACGGTCGGCGCGTTGCGCCTGACCGGTATTCCTGTCTATCAAGAGAGCCTGTTCTTTGTTGTCCCCAACGGTCGTTGGTCGGTGGTTGAGGCGTGCAGCGGCATCCGCTACCTCATCGCGTCGCTGATGGTCGGCATGCTCTATGCGTATATGAACTACCGCAGCGCCAGAAAGCGGGTGGTTTTTACGGTGGTGGCGATTATCGTGCCGGTGGTGGCCAACTGGTTGCGCGCCTATATGATCGTGATGATCGGTTACCTCAGTAACAACGAGCTTGCGACCGGCGTCGACCATCTGATCTACGGTTGGGTATTTTTCGGCGTGATCATCGTGCTGATGTTCTGGATCGGGAGCCGGTGGCGCGACCCGGAGGAGGCACTGGTTGCCGCGGCACCGTCGACAGCGGTGCAACATGGCGATGGACAGCGCAGGGCCCTGGGGGTGGGGGCCGTCGCTGTGTGCTTGTTTGCCGGGGCATGGGTCGATGGTCAGGTGGCGCCGGTGGATCGTCAGCCGCAGGTCCGGCTTGCATTGCCTGCAGGGGCGGTGGGGTGGCTGCGGGCGGGGGCCGATGGCATGGCGTTCCGGCCGGGCTTCTCGGGGTTTCGTGCCGATGACGTGGCGCGCTATGTCAGTGCCGATGGCGATGTGATCGTGTATGCCGCAGTGTTTGTCGACCAGGTCAAGGGTCACGAGATGGTCAATTGGGACAACCGCCTTGTCCCGCCTGGCAGCACGTGGCGAGTGGCTGCGCATGCTGACGCGCATCTGCCGACCGGTGCAGCAGAATATGTGCGTGTTACTGGCCCGGGAGAGACGCTGAATGTGTGGCGCTGGTATCAGGTCGGCGACACCGCGCTGACGAGCGAATACAAGGCCAAGGCCGTGGTGTCGTTCAACCGGCTGGTGCACGGTCAGGATGCAAGCGCGCACGTGGTGTTGATTGTCCCGGACGAGGATCGGGCGAAGGCCGGCGAGCTTGTCGATGCGTTTCTGGCGTCCAATGCTCAGGCCCTCACGTCGGCGCTGTCTTCTGCGATGGAGCCGGCCCGGTGAGGCCGTTGGAACGCCCGCCGCTGGTCGCTCATATTCTGTATCGGTTCAACATCGGCGGTCTTGAAAACGGGGTCGTTAACCTGATCAACCATATGCCGGTGGATCGCTTTCGCCACGTTGTGATTGCACTTGAGAGTACCGACCCCGCCTTTTGCCAGCGCGTTCAGCGTCCAGATGTGGCATTCATTGCCTTGAACAAGCCCCGCGGGCACGGGGTGCGCATTTACCCCGAGCTGTATCGATTGCTGCGTCGCCTGCGGCCAAGCATCGTTCACACCCGCAATCTTGCGGCACTCGAAATGGCCGTGCCGGCGTGGGCGGCGCGGGTGCCGGTGCGGATTCATGGTGAACATGGCTGGGACACTTCCGATGTGGACGGCTCATCGAAGAAATACCGTTTTCTGCGCCGGCTGTATTCCCCGTTCGTGACGCATTACATCGCGCTGTCCGGGCAGCTCTCTGCCTACCTTGCGGACGGTGTCGGGATTGAGGCGCAGCGCATCAGCCGGATTTGCAACGGCGTCGATACGGCGCGGTTTCCGGCGGCGCTTGAGCGGCTCGTGCCGGACGATGCGCCGGCTGGATTCTTTCGCGACGATACGCTGGTATTTGGCGCCGTCGGTCGTTTGCAATCGGTCAAGGATCAGCTCACGCTGGTGCGCGCGTTTGCGTGCTGGCGCGATAGCGGAAGTGCACACGCCAGGCATGCCCGGCTGATGATCGTCGGGGACGGGCCGTTGCGTGCGCAGGTCGAGGCCGAGGTCGCCGCGGCAGCCTTGGGCGACGATGTGTGGTTGACCGGTGCGCGCGACGATGTGCCCGCGCTGATGCAGGCCATGGACTGTTTCGTGCTGCCATCGCAGGCAGAGGGAATTTCCAACACCCTGCTCGAAGCAATGTCCTGCGGATTGCCGGTGATTGCGACTTCTGTCGGCGGCAATTCAGAACTGGTGGCCGATAATGAAACCGGTTCTCTCGTGCCGCCGTCGGACCCGGTGGCGATGGCGAGCGCGATGCAGCGCATGGCCGTCGACACGGCGCAGCGGCGCGCGATGTCGGTCGCAGCACGCGCGCGTATCGAAAAGACCTTCAGTCTCGACGCCATGGTGACGAACTACATGGCGGTGTATGACAAAATGTTGGCTGCGGCCGGACTGTCGGCGCAGGACGTCTGACCTGAAACACGGAATCAATTATGTGCGGTATTGCCGGTCTGTTTGATCTCAGCGGGCGTCGTGAATTTTCGCGTGAGTTGGTGGAGCGGATGAACGATGTTCAGTTCCACCGCGGCCCCGATGAAGGCGGCTATCACTTCGAACCCGGTCTTGCGTTGGCACATCGGCGCTTGTCCATCATCGATATCGCAACGGGGCAGCAGCCCTTGTTCAATGAGGACCACACGGTGGCGGTGGTCTTCAACGGCGAGATCTACAATTTCCAGGAACTGGTGCCGGAGCTCAAAGCGCTCGGCCATGTCTTTCGCACCCACAGCGACACCGAAGTGATTGTCCATGCGTGGGAGGCCTGGGGTGAGGCCTGCGTGAAGCGCTTCCGCGGGATGTTTGCCTTCGCGCTGTGGGACCGCAACCGGCAGACGCTTTTCCTGGCGCGCGACCGGCTGGGCGTCAAGCCGCTGTTCTACGCGGTGTTGGCCGATGGCAGCTTTGCCTTCGGCTCCGAGCTCAAAGTGCTGATGGCCCACCCGGGGCTCGATCGGCGCATCGATCCCTTGGCCGTCGAAGAATATTTTGCGCTGGGCTATGCCGCCGAGCCGCGGACCATTTTCAAGGGAGCGGCCAAGCTCGATCCCGGCCATACCCTGACCTTGCAGCGTGGGCAGCCGATTCCGGCAAGCCAGCCGTTCTGGGATGTGCGCTTTACGCTCGACAATCCGGTGCGTTTCGAGGACGCGATTGTCGAGCTCAACGAGCGCCTGCATGAGTCCATCCGTCTGCGCATGATCTCCGAGGTGCCGCTGGGCGCGTTTCTCTCCGGCGGAGTCGATTCCAGTGGCGTGGTTGCCACGATGAGCGATTTGAGCAATGGCCCGGTCAACACGTGCTCGATTGCGTTTGACGATCCGGCCTTCAACGAGGCCGAATTCGCCAGGATGGTGGCTGAGCGCTACCACACCAACCACCATGTCGAAACCGTCATGTCGGACGATTTCGATCTGATCGACCAACTCTCGGCCTTATACGACGAGCCCTACGCCGACAGTTCCGCGATCCCCACCTACCGGGTCTGCCAGCTGGCGCGCAAGCACGTCACCGTGTCCTTGTCCGGCGATGGCGGCGACGAAAGTTTTGGTGGGTACCGGCGCTATCGCATGCACCTGATGGAGCAGCGCATGCGTGACGCGCTGCCTTACGGCGTGCGCCGGCCGATGTTCGGCTTGCTCGGCCG
Organism: Rhodocyclaceae bacterium; assembly: GCA_020445945.1. GTDB lineage: Bacteria > Pseudomonadota > Gammaproteobacteria > Burkholderiales > Rhodocyclaceae > Nitrogeniibacter. The sequence goes on along the minus strand of JAGRFQ010000041.1, from coordinate 5,585 downwards.
GATGTACCCCAAGGCGGATTGGGCGCCGCGCGTGTTCCGTGCCAAGACCACCTTCCAGGCACTCGCGCGGGATTCGGTCGAGGCCTATTTTCACACCGTATCGATTCTGCGCAACGACATCCGCAGTCAGGTCTTTTCGGCCGGCTTCAAGCGCGAGTTGGCCGGCTACAATGCGCTCGAAGTATTTCGTCGTCACGCGGCCAACGCCGGTACCGACGACCCGTTGGCGCAGATCCAGTACCTTGACCTCAAGACCTATCTGGTCGGCGACATCAATACCAAGGTCGATCGCGCGAGCATGGCGCATTCACTCGAAGTGCGCGAGCCACTGATGGATCATCCGCTGGTCGACTGGCTGGCGACCTTGCCCAACGACATGAAGATCCGGGGGCAGGAGGGCAAGTTCCTGTTCAAGAAGGCGCTTGAACCGCGTCTGCCCAACGACGTGCTGTACCGCCCCAAGATGGGCTTTGCGGTGCCGCTGGCGCGCTGGTTCCGCGGTCCGCTCAAGAGTCGCGTGCGCGAGGCGCTCAGCGGCGGCATCATGGCCGATTCGGGGCTGTTCGACATGGATGTGCTGTCGCGCCTCGTCGCCGACCACCAGTCCGGCCGGCGCGACTACAGCGCGCCTTTATGGACGCTGATGATGTTCGAATCCTTTCTGCGCCAGAACAGCGCCGTGGCCGTCGAGGATGTGGCATGAGTCTGCGTGTGCTGCATGTGCTCGACCACTCGCTCCCCTTGCACAGCGGCTACACCTTCCGCACGCTGTCGATCTTGCGCGAGCAGCGCGCCCTCGGGTGGGAGACCGAGCACCTGACCACGCCAAAACAGGGCGTCAGTCCACTGGCGCGAGAAGAGGTCGACGGATGGACCTTCTATCGCACACCGACGTCCGGCGCCTTGGGCCTGCTCGCGCAGATGCGTGCGACGGCGCGGCGGGTCGACGAGCTCGTCGCGACACTCCGGCCCGATATCATCCATGCCCATTCGCCGGTGCTCAATGCGTTGCCGGCGCTGTGGGTCGGCCGGCAACGCCGGTTGCCGGTGGTGTATGAGATGCGCGCGTCCTGGGAAGATGCTGCGGTCGATCACGGCACAACGACGGAAGGCAGCCTGCGCTATCGGGTGTCGCGTGCGCTGGAGAGTTTTGCGCTCAAGCGCGCGCGGCAGGTGACGACGATCTGCGAGGGCCTGCGCGCCGACATCGCCTCGCGCGGTGTGCCTGCAGACCGGATCACGGTGATTCCCAACGCGGTTGATGTCGACAATTTTCGCTTCGGCGCGCCCCCCGACCCTGCGCTGCGCAGCACGCTCGGACTGGACGGCAAGCTGGTGCTCGGGTTTGCCGGCTCGTTCTACGGGTATGAAGGGCTGGACGATCTGATTCGCGCCACTGCGCGGCTGGTGCCGCATTATCCGGAGCTGCGCCTGTTGCTTGTGGGGGGCGGGCCGGAGGAGGCGCGTCTGAAGCAGCGCGTGGTGGACGAGGGCTTGTCCGATCGTGTGGTGTTTACCGGCCGCGTGCCGCATGCCGAGGTGCAGCGCTACTACGAGCTGATCGACGTACTGGCCTATCCGCGGATTCCGATCCGCCTGACTGAATTGGTGACGCCGCTGAAACCGCTTGAGGCGATGGCGCAGGGGCGCGTGTTCGTGGCCTCGGATGTGGGCGGGCACCGTGAGCTGGTGCGCGATGGTGAAACGGGCTACCTGTTCCAGGCCGGCAACGTCGAGTCGCTGTGCGGGTGTTTGCGCAAGGTGCTCGACGGCCGCGCCCAGTGGCCACTGATTCGTGCTCAGGCGCGGCGCTTCGTCGAGCAGGAGCGCACCTGGGCCTTGAGCGTGGCGCGCTACCGGGAGGTCTACCGGCGCGCGCTCGAACCCTTTGGCCGCGCGGGTCAACTTGCCGCATGAGGGCATTCTAAGTGTGTGGTATCCACGGTTTATTCCGGCTTGATGGCGGTCGCGTCGAGTCCGACGTGCTGGCGGCGATGGGACGGGTTACCCAGCATCGCGGCCCGGACGATCAGGGCTGGCATGTCGATGGCAATTGCGGCATCGGCATGCGGCGCCTGTCGATCATCGACCTGGCGGGTGGTCATCAACCGATTTCAAATGCCGATGACACGCTGTGGCTGGTGTGCAACGGCGAGATCTACAACTTCCGCGAATTACGGGCCGAGTTGCAGGCCGCCGGTTACCGCTTCAAGACCGGGTCGGACAGCGAAGTGCTGCTTCACCTCTACGACGCCGAAGGCGATGCGTTCGTACATCGGCTCAACGGGATGTTCAACTTTGCGCTGTGGGATGCCCGCCGTCGCCGCCTGTTGATTGGCCGTGACCGGCTCGGCGTCAAGCCGCTGTATGTCTATCGCGACGAGGGCAGGGTCGCGTTCGCGACCGAGGCCAAAGCGCTGTTCTCGGTGCCGGGCATCGACGCTGCGCTCGATCGTGACGTGGTGCCGTCCTACCTGTCGCTGGGCTATGTCGCTGCACCGCGTTCGATTTTCCGCGGGGTCGAAAAACTGCCGCCGGCGACGCTGATGTCGATCGAGGGCGGAGAAATCCGCCAGTGGCGCTATTGGTCGCTGCCGGCCGGGGTATCGCCCGAGGTCAGCGAAGGCGAGTGGGTCGAACGGATTCGTGCGCGCATGGAACAAGCGGTCGACATGCAGATGGTCAGCGATGTGCCGATTGGCGCGTTTCTGTCCGGCGGGGTCGACTCCAGCGCAGTCGTGGGCTACATGGCACGCCATTCGGAGCGGCCGATCAAGACCTATGCCATCGGCTTCGACGGTGGGGCTGCCGAGGCGCTGTACAACGAACTGCCCTATGCGCGGCAGGTGGCCGCGCTGTTCGGTACCGAGCATCACGAAATCGTGGTCAAGCCCGATGTCGTCGGCTTGCTGCCGAAACTGCTGTGGCACATGGATGAACCGCTGGCCGATACGGCATTCATCACTACCTTTCTGGTGTCAGAATTCGCACGCAAGGACGTGACGGTGATTTTGTCCGGTGTCGGTGGCGACGAGTTGTTTGGTGGCTACCGGCGCTATCTGGGCAACCACTATCAGCGCAAGTTCAATCGCCTGCCCGGCGCGGCCAAGTGGGCGCTTGGCTTTGCCGCCGACCATCTGCCGGCGGATCGCCACTCGAAAGTGCTGAATATGCTGCGTCTGGCCAAGGGTTTTTTGGCCTCGGAGGGCTTGCCTGCCGACCAGCGTTATAGCAACTACATGAAGGTTCTGGACGACGCGCAGGTGGCCAGCCTGCTGCGCCAGCCCGGCGCGGGTGGGTTCGATCCGATGGGCGCGGCGTTTGCCCGCGTAGAGGCGACGGATGAGCTCAACCGCATGTTTGCGGTCGATGCCGAAACGCAGTTGCCCGACGACTTGCTGATGCTCACCGACAAGATGAGCATGGCGGTCTCGCTCGAATGCCGGGTGCCCTTGCTCGACCACGAACTGGTTGAACTGGCCGCCGGCATCCCGGCCGCAGTAAAGATTCGCAACGGGCGGCTCAAGCACCTGATGAAAGAGGCGTTGAGTGATCTGTTGCCCGACGACATCCTGAACCGCAAGAAACGCGGTTTCGGCACCCCGATGGGGGCCTGGCTGAAGCGCGACCTGGCACCCGTGCTGCGCCAGCTGCTGAGCCCCGAAGTCATCGAGTCGCGCGGACTGTTTCAGGCTGGTGCGGTGCGGGATCTGATCCGCGCCCATGAAGCCAACCGTGTCGATGGAACGGACAGCCTGCTGGCGCTGATGAACCTCGAAATCTGGAGCCGGATGTTTCTCGATCATCGCAGCGCCGACGATGTTGCTGCCGAACTCAAGCAAATCGCGTCATGAAAATCCTGTACGTGTGTCACCGTTTCCCGTTTCCACCCAAGCGCGGCGGCAAGATCCGGCCCTTCAACATGATTCGCCACTTCGCGCAAAACCACGAGGTGACGGTGTGTTCGCTGGTGCGCTCCGACGAAGAGGCGGCCGAGGGCGAGGGCATCGCCACGCATTGCGCGCACTTTGAGATGGGGCGCGTATCGAATGCGGTGCAGAACGTCCGCATGGTGGCACGCCTGCCCACGCTGGAGCCCTCGTCGATGGGCTATTTCTATTCGCCCGATCTGGCGCGGCGGATCAAGGCGCTGGTGCAGGCGCAGAAGTTCGACCTCATCTTTGTCCATTGCTCATCGGTCGCGCAGTATGTCGAAAACATCAATGGCATTCCGAAGATTCTCGATTTCGGAGACATGGATTCGCAGAAGTGGCTCGAATACGTGCGCTTCAAACCCTTCCCGCTGAATCTCGGCTACTGGCTCGAAGGCACAAAAATGGAGCGCGCCGAGCGTCGACTGGCCACGCGCTTCGACCTGTGCACCGCAACCACTCGCGCCGAATGGGCGTCGCTCGAGGGCTATGGCACGGGTGTGCCGACCGACTGGTTCCCGAACGGTGTCGATGCCGATTTCTTCCAGCCCGACGGCGCAACCTACGACCCCGACACGATCTCCTTCATCGGGCGCATGGATTACTACCCCAATCAGGAGTGCATGTTCGATTTCTGTGATCGGGTCTGGCCGCTGCTCAAGGCCCGCCGGCCGCAGCTCAAGCTGGTGATTGTCGGCGCCGATCCCATTCCGGCAGTGCGCAAGCTGGAAGAGCGCGATGGCATCACCGTGACCGGTTCGGTGCCCGATGTGCGCCCGCATGTGCTGCGCTCGGCGCTCATGGTGGCGCCCCTGAATATCGCCCGCGGCACACAGAACAAGATTCTCGAGGCCATGGCGATGGGCGTCCCGGTGGTCACCAGCGAGGTCGCCGCGGGTGGCGTTGATGCCGAATCCGAGAACCATTTCCTCGTTGCCAATACGCCGGAGGCGTACGCTAACGCCATCCTGCGCATCGTTGAAAACCCGGCGGAACGCGAGCGGCTGGCTATCGCCGGCCGTCAGCGGATGCTCTCGCACCACGCCTGGCCGCGTTCGATGGAACGGCTCGACGCGATCGTCGAGCGCTGCGTGACCGACTTTGGAAACAAGAAAGGAATTCGTCAGTGAAGATCAGCATTTTCGGTTTGGGGTATGTGGGCGCTGTGTCGTTGGCCTGCCTGGCACGTGACGGCCATGAAGTGATCGGTGTCGACATCGACGCGGCCAAACTCGATCTGATTCGCGAGGGCAAGACCCCGGTGGTTGAAGAGGGGATGGTCGATCTGGTGCGCGAGGTTGCGGCCAGCGGCCGCGTGGCCGTGACCACGGATGTGCGCCAAGCGGTGCTCGATAGCGACATCTCGCTGATCTGCGTCGGCACGCCTTCCGCACCCAACGGCAGTCAGGATCAGAGCGCAATCCTGCGTATCGCCGAGGATCTTGGCGCCGCGATGCAGGTGAAGTCGGCAGCGCATGTGTTCGTTTTTCGTTCGACGCTGGTGCCTGGCACCGTTGAGGAAACCCTGCGCCCGATCATCGAATCGCATTCCGGAAAACAAGACGGTGAAGGCTTTCACCTGTGTTTCCAGCCCGAGTTCTTGCGCGAAGGTTCATCGATTCGCGACTACGACAAGCCGCCGTTCACCGTCGT
>JAGRFQ010000040.1 GCA_020445945.1 Rhodocyclaceae bacterium | reverse complement strand
GGGTCTTCGACGGTCCAGATCTTGGTGTCCGGGGTGTTGATGTGCCCGAGGATGGAGTGCAGCGTGGTGGTTTTGCCCGAGCCGGTCGGGCCGCACACGAAGAAGATGCCGTAGGGTTTGGTGATGGCGCTGGTCAGGCGTTCGAGGTTGTTGTCGGTCAGGCCGAGGGCGTCGAGCGGAATGGGTTCGCTGTTGGCCAGAATCCGCATCACCACGTCTTCGAGACCACCCGCGGTGGGGAGCGTGGCAACCCGCAACTCGATGTCGAGGGCGGCATATTTGCGGAACTTGATCTTGCCGTCCTGCGGCCGGCGGCGTTCGGAGATGTCGAGGTCGCACATGATCTTGATGCGCGTCACCAGCGGGCTGCGGTAGCTTGCCGGGACCTCGATGTAGGGCACCAGGGTGCCATCCTTGCGAAAGCGGATGAGCGTCTTTTCCTTGCCGGGCCGCGGTTCGATGTGGATGTCAGAGGCGCCCTGCTTGTAAGCGTCGATTACGACCTTGTTGACCAGCTTGACGAGTTCGTTGTCGGCTGCGGCCGACAACTCGTCGGCCATGGATGCGTCGCTGTCCTCTTCGTCCAGGTCCATCAACAAGTCGTCGACGGAGCCCAGGTCGAGGCTGATCTCGAAGAACTGATCGACGGTGCGCTTGAACTCGCGCATGGTCGTAGCACGGATGGCGATTTTCTTGTTCGGGAAAACGTTGTGCGCCACGCGCGAGGCCCGGGTCTGCTCCGGGTCGGTGGCCATCACCACGATCCCTTCCTCTGTCTCTTCGAGGGGCAGCCAGTGGCTTTGTTCGACAAACTCCCGCTTGATGTTCTTGAGCAGATCGACGGGCTTGATGCGGTCCGAGCGGAAGGGTTCGTAAGGCACCTTGAAGAACTTGGCGACCGCTTCGCCCACCTCGCCGAGGCTCAGCCCCATATCCTCGACCAGCACCTCTTCGGTTCCAAGCTTGCGCTCGCGCGCTTTGCGCGTTGCGGCATCGAGCTCCGCACTGGTGAGGCGCGCTTCGGTCACCAGCTGGTCGTAGCGCGAACGTGGCGCACCGTGCGCCCGGGTGCGCTGCGCAAACGCGACGCCAAGGGTTTGCGCCAGACCGAGCAGCCCCTCTTCGGCGATCGAGGAAAACGGCTTGCCGTTGACCGCATTGATCAACTGCAGCACGCCTTCGAGTTCTCCCTTGTCGGGGTCGACAATCGGCGCCACCAGCATCTCGCGACTGTGATAGCCGGTAACTTCATCCACTTCCTTGCGAAACTCGAGCTGCGGGGAAATGGCGGACAAGGCCGCACTGTCGTAGACGTCCGGCAGATTGATCATCTTCTTGAAGTGCGCAACGTAGCCGGCAATACTGCTTTCGGAGATCGGCAGGCGAATGCTGTTGACGGCGTGCAGCCCGGTCTTGACCTTGGAGACAATTGCCGTACGGGTATCATCGACGGTGTAGATGGTGAGGCGTTCAGCACCGAACAGCTCACACAGCTCGGCCGAGAGATCGAAGATGATCTCGTCGATGTTCTGGGTCGCATGAATCCGGGTCGTCACCGCCTGAAGACCCTTGAAGAAAGCCAGGCGGCTTGCCACGTCCCCGGAAAGAGAGGTCTTGCCGGATGCTGATTTCATGAGCACATGTCCTGAGCGTTGGTTCCCTGGCTCGCCGGCGGCGGCGCACGATCCCCACATTCTACCGGGATCAGGCATTGACGCACGCTCCATTCACGTGCGCCGGGCTCAGAAGGACAAGACCTGCCCGTTGTGCAACATGGACGGACGCAGCCGCCCCGGGTAGACGCCAACCTCGGCCATCGTACGCTCGACGTGCCCCGGCTTGAGGTGGCTGATGTGCACCTCCGGCGTGACGGTCAGCGCGTCCAGAAAATCGGCGAGCAGGCTGGGACACAGATGGCGCGACGCCATCGCCAGCGCGTGCTGCGCATCGGAAAACGCGGTCTCGATCACCAGATGACGCAACGCGGGTTGCGCATTGATGGCGGCCACGAGCGCTGGCGTATAGGTGGTATCTCCGGTGTAGACCAACTGGCCGGCGCCGCTATCGAGGGCATACGCCACCGCGGGCACCGTGTGAAATGCGGGGAGCGCGGAAATGCGTCGACCATCAAGCGTAGCGTGCTCACCGACCTTGAGAATCTCGAAACGCATGAACGGGTGGTGGCGGTCTGGAATGGCGCTGAAGTCGGGCCACACCAGCCAATTGAAGATGTGTGAGCGCAAAATCCGCAGGGTCTCTACGGTGGCATACACCGTGACAGGCGAGCGCCGGGCGTCACCAACCGTGTCGATGAGCAGCGGAATGAACGCGATGTGATCGAGGTGCGCGTGGGTAACAAAAATGTGGTTGATGCGCAGCAACTCTTCATATTCGAGTTCACCCACGCCAGTCCCGCCATCGATCAGGATGTCATCGTCGACAAGGAACGCCGTGGTGCGGGCATTGCGCCCACCGATTCCTCCACTGCATCCCAGCACCCTGAATTTCATGACCCTCGCCAGGACAAATTCTCAATGGGCAAGACTATCACCCGGTCTTGGGCAACACCGCGAACTATGTCACACGCCATCGGCGTGCTACCCGAGCGCGCGCAGGAAGAACTCCATCTTGACGCCGGCGATCTCGATGATGTCGTGGTCGCCCAGGTTATGCGCCTGAGCGTCAAGTTGACGACCGTTCACCACCGGAAAGGTCGACCCTTCGACGTGCGTAATGAAGTAGCCATGCGGGCGCCGGGTAATCACTGCCACCTGAATGCCGGGTTTGCCGAGCGTGGTCAGCGACTTCTTGAGTTCGAGCTCTCGCCCGACATTCGGCCCTGACAACACTTGAATCACACCCACTCCACCGGCCGCATCGGTCGTACGTGACGGCGTCGAAGGCGTCGCTGGCTCAGCCGCGGCGGGCGCACCGCCGCTACGATCGAAAATCTGGGTTGACTCGGGATCGCCCTCAAGCAACGCGCCATCCGCGCCAACAACGGTATCCGTTGCCACCGGCTCCGGCGTTTCAACACTCACTTCGGGCGCGTCGAGCACCGGCTTGAGGGCCGCGGTATCGACAAAGTCGGATGGGCTGCCGCCGGGCTGGTCGACATCGACCACGAACTTGATCCGGTACTTGCCCAACTCGACGACGTCGTTGCTCTGCAGCGCGCATTTCTTGACCGGCTGACCATTAACATAGGTGCCGTTGGTGCTGTTGCGGTCTTCAAGGAAGGCGTCATTCAGGATCGCCGTGATCACCGCGTGCTCGCCACTGATGGCGAGATTGTCGATCTGGATATCGTTGTGCGGCTTGCGCCCGATGGTTGTCCGCTCCTTGTCCAGCGGTATTTCCTTGAGCACCAGACCATCCATGCTGAGAATCAGTTTCGGCATCTTGTCATCCGTCCTGTTACATCGTTCAAGCGCCTGACTTACATGCAGCGGGCGCAAACGGCTTGCGTACCTTGATCAGAATCACCGTAATGTTGTCGCGTCCGCCACGGTCGTTGGCAAGCTGAATGAGATGATCGGCTGCCAACGCGAGATTGGCGGACAGGGTCTCGCACACCAGCGCGATATCATCGTCGTACAACATATCGGTCAAACCGTCGGAGCACATCAGATAGATGTCACCGACCTGCATTTCGTGCAGCGCGACGTCCGGCACCACCGATGGCTCCACCCCCAGAGCCCGGGTCAACAGGCTCCGGCCGGGCGCGTGACGCGCGGCATCGGCACTCATCATGCCGCCATCGACCTGTTCCTGCAGCAGTGAATGGTCACGCGTCAGTTGAACGAGATGGTCGGGCCGGTACCGATACAACCGGGAGTCCCCCACGTGACTCACCGCAAGCATGTTCCCAAAAAAACGCACGGTCACAAGCGTCGACCCCATCCCGAACAGGTCGCGATCGCTGTGCGCGACGGTAAACACCCGCTCGTTGGCTTGAACCGTCGCACTGCGCAAGCCCGACAACACGTCGGCCACAGTCTTCGTCGAGCTCTGGCTCAAGCTGGATTCGACACTGTCGACGGCCATGGCCGACGCAACGTCTCCACCCTGGTAGCCGCCCATGCCATCGGCCAGCACCGCCCACCCCTGCGCCGCACTGAAGCGGCAGGCATCCTCGTTCCGTTGACGCATCCGCCCGACATCGGTCTTCGATGCCATCATCAGCGGAGCAAGCGACGGATCTTCAACAGCCATACGACACAGCACCTTGGACCAACGGCCCTCAGGCAGTCTTGCCGGAGGCCTCACTCTCTATTGAAATACACCGCGCAACCACCCTCGTGCGAACACAGGGCGCCGGCACACACCGACGGCAGTTTGCGTTACCGGCAACCTTTGAATTCTTGCACAAGCACGCCACCTCGCGAACCGCTTTTTGACATTCGCGTCGATTTGATCACAAAAATGCGCCCGCCTGGCCGTTCACCCATCGCCCTCGACCCGCCACCCGAAAACCCCGCACGAACGCTGCTGGCACACCGCCCGGCCCCAGCCACCCCCCGCCTCATGCCGATGCCATCGACACGCCCCGCAAAAGACAAACCCCACCGCAAAGGGTGGGGTTTGTCATCAGTCCGACGCCGACACCGCCGGCGTTTGTGCACACGATACTGCGCTCAGAGCATGGCCTTGAGCAGCTTGCCCATCTCGGACGGGTTACGCGTGACCTTGAAGCCGCACGCTTCCATGATGGCGAGTTTGGCGTCCGCCGTATCCTCGCCACCAGAGATCAATGCGCCGGCATGGCCCATACGCTTGCCCGCCGGTGCAGTCACGCCCGCGATGAAGCCAACAACCGGCTTCTTCATGTTTTCCTTGCACCAGCGCGCGGCTTCCGCCTCGTCCGGACCGCCGATCTCGCCGATCATGATGACCGCATCGGTATCGGGATCGTCGTTGAACATGCGCATCACGTCGATGTGCTTCAAGCCATTGATCGGGTCACCACCGATGCCGACGGCAGAAGACTGACCCAGACCGATTTCGGTCAGCTGTGCAACGGCTTCATAAGTGAGCGTACCGGAGCGCGACACCACGCCGATGCGGCCCTTCTTGTGGATGTGACCCGGCATGATGCCGATCTTGATTTCATCCGGCGTGATCAGGCCCGGGCAGTTCGGGCCAAGCAGCAGGGTTTCCTTGCCACCGTCCTGAACTTTTTTGGCCATCTTGTTGCGCACGGCCAGCATGTCGCGCACCGGAATGCCTTCGGTGATGCAGATGGCCAGGTCGATATCGGCTTCGCAGGCCTCCCAGATCGCGGCAGCTGCGCCTGCGGGCGGCACGTAGATCACCGAAACCGTCGCGCCGGTTTCAGCCTTGGCGTCCTTCACGGAAGCAAAAATGGGCACATCGAAAATGGACTCGCCCGCTTTCTTGGGGTTCACACCGGCGACAAAGCAGTTCTTGCCGTTCGCGTACTCGATGCACTTCTCGGTGTGGAACTGACCGGTCTTGCCCGTAATGCCCTGGGTGATGACCTTGGTATCTTTGTTGATCAGAATAGACATTCGAAACTCTCCTTACTTGACCGCTTCGACGACCTTGGTCGCAGCTTCGGCCATGCTGTCGGCGGAAATGATGGGCAAACCGGACTCGGCGAGAATCTTCTTGCCGATGTCTTCGTTGGTTCCCTTCATGCGCACCACCAGCGGTACGGAGAGATTGACTTCCTTGGCTGCCGCGACCACGCCGGTAGCGATGGTGTCGCAGCGCATGATGCCGCCAAAGATGTTCACCAGGATGCCTTTCACCTTGGGGTTCTTGAGCATGATCTTGAAGGCTTCGGTCACCTTCTCGGTGGTGGCACCACCGCCCACATCCAGGAAGTTGGCCGGCGAGGCACCGAACAGCTTGATGGTGTCCATGGTCGCCATGGCCAGGCCGGCGCCATTGACCAGGCAGCCAATGTTGCCGTCAAGACTGATATAGGCCAGATCGTATTTGGAGGCTTCAACCTCGTCCGCATCTTCTTCGTCCAGATCGCGGTACTCGACGATCTCCGGGTGACGATAGAGTGCGTTGGAGTCGAAGTTGAACTTGGCATCCAGCGCCTTGATGTTGCCGTTGCCTTCCAGAATCAGCGGGTTGATTTCCGCCAGCGAAGCATCGGTTTCCATGTAGCAGGTATACAGCTTCTTGAGCGTATCGACGGCCTGCTGGAGGGAACCGGCCGGAACGCCGATACCATTGGCCAACTCGGCCGCCTGCGCATCGGTCAGTCCGACGAGCGGGTCGACGAAGACCTTGATGATCTTCTCCGGCGTCTTGGCCGCGACTTCCTCGATGTCCATGCCACCTTCAGAGGAAGCCATCATCGCAACCTTCTGGGTGGCTCGGTCGGTCAGGGCCGCCACGTAATATTCTTTCTGGATGTCGGCGCCTTCCTCGATCAGCAAGCGGCGAACCTGCTGGCCTTCGGGCCCGGTCTGGTGGGTCTTGAGTTGCATGCCCATGATCTCGCCGGACAGCTGTTTGACCTCATCCATGGAGCGAGCCAGCTTCACGCCGCCGCCCTTGCCGCGGCCACCCGCGTGGATTTGCGCCTTGACGACCCACACCGGTCCGCCCAGCTCTTCGGCCGCTTTGACCGCCTCATCTACGGAGAAACACGCGATGCCACGCGGGGTGGTTACGCCGAACTTTCTCAGCAGTTCTTTTGCCTGATACTCATGAATCTTCATGGTTGCCCTTCGATGGAAGCCGCGCCCCTGCCGGTTTGTGCCACAGAGCACGCGAACATAGGTTGAATGGGTCTATTCGGGGCCCTCACCCCACGACATCTGCCGATCTCCCTCGTCCGACAAACACCGCCGCACCGGATGCACGATCACATGCATGCAGCACACACAATACAACGACCAATAACACTACTGCCGCAAAAAGTGCTTCGCGATTATAACTGAAATCCCGCGCCGGCTAACATACCGCGGTGCCGTTCGCCCGCTTCGCAACGACGACACGACCCAGCCATCCACCACGCGCTAGCGGCGATACCACCGGGGATAGAACCGACGCACCGTCTCGCCGCGCGTCTCCAGCGCATGGCAGCGATCGAGCTGGAACGGCTTTGTGTCACCCTCATCGGCCGCAGAACGAAAACTTGCCACGGTCTGTATTGCCGCGGTTGGCACCGCGCCGAGCAACTCCGTGAGATGACTGCAGCCGGCGACGCCGGCAAACAGCGCCTTCACTTCTGCGCGAAATCCGCGCAACAGGTTCAGGCCGAGCAGTTGACCGTAGGCAGGCGCAATCGCCTCGCACGCGCCGGGATACGGCACTGCATCGGCAGAGGCGTTGATCGCGACAATGGTGAACGCATCGTCGATCGTCACGCAAACCCGCAGGTCGTGAATCGGCTCACCGGCTTTGCGCAGCCCGGAGGCCAGTGGATAGTCGCGGGACTTCACATCGGTGAGCCGCGCCTCGATGTCGACCAGACCATCGTCCCGCAAGAACCCCTCAAGCGCGACGATCCGGGAATGCACGGGCCGACGGGCCGGTGCGCAGACGGGGGAATCAGCCATAAAGCGTACGCTGTCGTATGGAATCAAGCGTGCATGATACCCCCGACAGCCACGAAGCCGCGGCCGCACGCATCAAAGACGCCGTGCAGATTTTTACGGCATCTCGCAGGATCAGCCCAACACAAGCGGGCCAACTTCATTACAATACGCTTCAAATGAGGGCCCGATCATTTGAATTTATAAGGTTTTTCGTCGGCGGAGAATGACAACAACAGCACGTCCCATCCTACCGGCCCTGATCTGCCTGGCATTTATGCCGACAGTCGCCCACGCCATCGGCTTTGGCGAGATCGTCAGCCAGTCGGCGATTGGCGATCCGTTTCGTGCCGAAGTGCTGCTCCACGGCATTCGCCCGGGTGAAGACGCCCAATGCCTGCGCGTCGCCCCCGGCACCAACGCAGACGGCATCCCCGACCTCCGGGGCGCACGCGTCAGCATCCGCCACAGCGGCGGCAGATCGCTGGCCGTGGTCACGCGCAGCACCCCGGTCAGCGACCCGATTCTTCGCCTGACGCTGGAAGAAACCTGCAGCGCCCAGCTGCGCCGCAGCTACACCCTGCTGCTGCCGATGCGCGCCGAATTCATCGCTCCAGCCATCGTCCCGGCACCACCCAGCGCACCGCCGCAAGCCACTGCGCCAGCATCAACCCTCCGCCCGCGCCAGCGTGGCCTCACCGCCAGCGCACTTGGCGGCACGTGGACCTTGCCCGAGCGCGCCTCCATCAACACGCTGGCACAAACCCTCTACCCGGCCAGTCGCCACGACCGGGCTGCATTCACCAAAGCCACCCGCGACCTCAACGCAGCCGACCGCAGCATCCGTTCGTCGCGACAGCGCCTCGCGGCCGGCACGACCCTCGCGCTACCAACGCCAGCACAAATCGCCGCCGCCCGCGCCGAGATTGCCGCACAGCGGCGCGCCGCAGCAGAAGCAGCGCAGCAGCGGGCACAGCGCCCGACCCCGCTGCCCGCGGCGGCACCCCCCGAAGACGCGGCACCGCCTGCAGCAGCGCCCGCACCGGCGCTTGACGACACCCCCGCCCAAGCCCTCGCCTCTGGCGACCGCCTTCAGCTGCTGGGTGATGCGCCCGACGTATCGGGCTTTCATCTATCACCGATGCTGAGCGACCCGGGCCGGGTCGAGCGCACCACAGATGCCGAGCGCGAGGCTTTGCGCCGCGAGCAAAAGCTGGTCATGACGCTCGACTCGCAGATCATGGCGCGGCTCGAGCTCAGCGACCGCATCCAGCGCCTCGAAGCCCTGCAAAATGCCCTCAAGGCCGAGATGGAGGCCAGCGGCGGCCCCGTCACCGCGCCCGCTGCCGACGGCGCCGAGCGCACGGCGACCACGCCGGCCGACCCGCAAGAGGTGCCCGCCGCCACAACGCCACCCCGCCCCGAACCGACCGCACCCACCACGCTGAAAACACCCACCCCGCCGGCACCACCGCCCGCCGGCGACGATGCGTTTGCCTGGTGGCAACCGCTCGCGATCGGTGTGCTGACGGCACTGCTCGGGCTGATGTGGTGGCGACGGCGCCAGCCGCAGGCGCCTGACGAGGACGAACTCGACGCGCTGGCCAGCCTCAACCACCACGACCCCACCCCCGACGAGCCGATCGAGCCGGCAGAAACGGAGACGCCCGGCACGCAGGCACCCGGTCTGGGAGATTCCTTCGACTTTTCGTCGGTGGAGTGGGACGGCGCACCGCCGGCCGAACTCGAACACAGCGTTGCCCCCATCACCATCGACGATGACGAGATGGCCGAAGAGCACGCATCAGCGGTTGAACTGGCCGACATCATGATGTCCTTCGGCCGCGTTCAGGGCGCAGCCGAAACCCTGTCGGACTTCATTCGCGCCAACCCCAAGCAAGCCGTACAACCGTGGCTCAAGTTGCTCGAGGTCTATCGCGCAGCCGGGATGCAGGCTGAGTTCGACGGACTGACCCGGCAACTCAACAAAACCTTCAACGTCAAGGTCATCCCGTGGGACAAGTTTGACGAAACAACCCAGACGACCGACTCCGTCGAGCAAATGGGCCACATCATCAAGACGCTCGAAGCCACCTGGGCAACGCGCGACTGCCAGGCCTACATTCACGGCCTGCTGCGCGACAACCGCGGCGGCACGCGCGAAGGCTTCCCGTTTGGCGTGATTGACGATTTGCTGATGTTGCTGGCGGTGCTCGAAGACCAGCTCGGCGCCTATCGCCAGACCGACGAAGAACTGGCTGCCGCCCTCGCCCCAACCCCCGCAGCCGCCCAACCCACGACCGATGGCGACGCCCCGGGCAGCGACGCGGAGACGGCCAACAGCAGCAACGGTCGCGACGCAGTCATCGACCTGGACAGCCCCGCCACGCGCACGTTCTTGCCCGATCTCGACTTCCAGCTCGACTCCGGCGAGCTGCCCGACACTGACGACTTTCCCGAGATCGAGCCGGGCGACACCCCGACCGACCGCCGCCCCGACAGCGACAGCTGAACCCGGCCAGGCTGCCGCTACACCGGGTTATCGACGTCGATGAACTCGCACGTCAGCCCAAATTTTTCCGCCAGATGCGCCCCCAGCGCCTCGACCCCATAGCGCTCCGAGGCATGGTGTCCGGCGGCGATATAGGGGACGCCGGATTCACGCGCCAGATGCACCGTCTGCTCGGAAATCTCCCCCGACACAAACGCGTCGCAACCCGCCGCAATCGCGTCATCGAACAAGCTCTGTGCAGCCCCCGTGCACCACGCAATACGCGTGACCGCGCGCGCACCGTCGCCGACCAGCAAGGGCGTGCGCCCAAGCACTTCGCCGAGTTGCGCAGCCACATCGCTGGCCGTGCGGGCATGCGCGCCGACGGTACCGATCACGCCCACCTCCTGCTCACCAAACCGCCCCTCGGCCTGCCACGCCATGCGGCGCGCCAGCTGCGCATTGTTACCCAGCACGGGATGCACATCGAGCGGCAAATGGTAGGCAAGCAAGCTGATGTCTGCCCTCAGCAACGTCGCCAGACGACGCCGGCGGATACCGACCACGCGGGGGTCTTCACCACGCCAGAAATAGCCGTGATGCACGATCAGCGCATCGGCCTCGCGTGCCACCGCAGCATCGAGCAAGGCCTGGCTCGCGGTCACGCCGCAGACGATACGGCCGACCGCGGCCCTGCCTTCCACTTGCAGGCCATTTGGGCAATAATCGCGGATCGCTGCGACATTGAGCAGCCCATCCAGATACCGTTCAAGCGCCTTCAGTTCCATGCTTTCATCCCTCTTCTGCACACCGCGGCCGCGGCACCCACGGCCCATCGACTGCTGCTGACATGATGCGCCGCTTGTGGCTGACCTTCGCACAGGCCGTCACCATCGCGGTGGCAGTCGTGTTTGTGGTCGCGACCTTCAAGCCCGCCTGGCTACCCGGCAACACCGCGACCGTAATTGCGGTTCAGGATACCGTGACCGCGCCGGTCGCAACACCTGCTGCGTCGCCCGGCTCCTACGCCAACGCAGCCCAGGCGGCGCTCCCCTCCGTGGTGCACATCTTTACCAGCAAGGAAATCCGCACCCAGCGCAGCCCGTTTCTGGACGATCCGATTTTCCGCCACTTCTTTGGTGACCGTCTCGGCCAGCGCCAACAGCGCACCTCCGGGCTTGGCTCAGGGGTGATCGCCAGTGGCGACGGCTACATCCTGACCAACAATCACGTCATCGAAACTGCCGACGAGATCGAAGTCGCACTCAATGACGGGCGCAAATTCCCCGCACGGCTGGTCGGGCGCGACCCCGAAACCGATCTTGCCGTCCTCCAGATTTCCACCGACACGCCCTTGCCCGCGATCACCTTTGCCGACGAAACCTCACTCGCCGTCGGCGACGTCGTGCTCGCCATCGGCAACCCTTTTGGCGTCGGCCAGACGGTGACCATGGGCATTATCTCGGCGCTGCAACGCAGCCATCTGGGCATCAGCACCTTCGAAAACTTCATCCAGACCGACGCGGCGATCAACCCCGGCAACTCGGGCGGCGCGCTCATCAACAGCAGTGGCGCACTGATCGGCATCAACGCTGCCATCTACTCGCGCTCGGGCGGCTCACTCGGCATCGGCTTTGCCATTCCCATGTCGTTTGCCCGCGACGTGATGGAACAAATCATCCGCACCGGGCGCGTGACGCGCGGCTGGATCGGGGTGGAGATTCAGGACCTGACGCCGGAACTGGCTCAATCGCTCGGACTGGACACCACCCGGGGCGTGCAGATCTCAGGCGTGATGCGCGGCGGGCCGGCCGACAAGGGCGGCATTCAGCTCGGCGACGTAGTGAGCGATATCGAAGGGAAGCCCATCGACGACGCACAGCGCCTGCTTGAGGTGGTGGCGGCCCTTGCGCCGGGCAAAACGGCGGACTTTACAATTCAGCGCGGCGCGCGGCGCATCACGCTCGCGGTCAAAATCGGCCGCCGCCCCAGTCTGCCGCGCCCGGAATAGGCGCCGCTCAGGCAGACGGGGTCACATCCGTTGACGCTGTGTCTCCAGCGCGCTCATCCACGGGGCTCACATAGCGCGCAAGGAAAAGTCCCACCTCGAAAAGCAGCCACATCGGCACCGCCAGCATGAACTGCGACACCACGTCGGGCGGCGTGACAATCGCAGCGATGACGAACGCGCCCACCACCACGTACGGCCGCGCCTCCCTGAGCTTGGCCTGGTCGACGATGCCGAACTTGGCCAGCAGAATCACCACCACCGGGACTTCAAACGTGAGTCCGAAGGCCATGAACATGGTCATCACAAACGACAGATACTGTTCAATGTCCGGCGCGGGGGTGATGCTCTTGGGCGCGAATTCGGAGATAAACGCGAACACCATCTTGAAGACGAAGAAGTAGCAAAACGCCATGCCGAACAGGAACAGCAGGGAGCTGCCCATGACCAATGGCAGGGCGAGCCGTTTCTCGTGGGCATAGAGCCCCGGCGCAACGAAGGCCCAGACCTGGTAGAGCACTACCGGCAGCGCCACCACGAAGGCCACCATCAGGGTTACCTTGACCGGCACGAAGAAGGGCGTAACCACGCCGGTGGCGATCATCCGCGTCCCTTCGGGCAGCGCCTGCATCATGGGCAAGGCCAGCAGGTCGTAGATCTGTCCGGCCCATGGCATGAGGCACACGAAGACCAGCACCACCGCCACCACCGCGCGCAACACGCGGTCACGCAGTTCAACCAGGTGGGCAATGAACGTTTCCTGCGAGGATGCGTCGCTCACGCTTTGTTTTCCTTGGCCGCGGCAGGGGCGGCGCCATCGAGCCCGAGCGGCAGCTGGGGCGCATCCTGATCCGGCGTTTCATCACGGGCCACCGTGTCGGCAATCGTTTGTTCGGCCGCACGCAGCGCATCGTCCCCGGGCGCGCGGGGCGTATCGGGCGCCGGCGCCTCCGCGCTTGCCCCGACATCCCCCACGGCGGCATTCAATTGCCCGGCCGTGGCATCGAGATCGCCCTTGAGCGACGCGGCCTCGTTGCGGATGCTGTTTTCGAGGTCGCGCGCCGAATCGGTCACCTGCTGCTGCAGTTTTTTCAGGTCCTCGACCTGCATCTCGCGCTGGATGTCGGATTTGACGTCGCTCACATAGCGCTGCGCACGCCCGAGCAGATGCCCCACCGTGCGCGCCACCCGCGGCAGACGTTCCGGGCCGATGACAACCAGCCCGATGACACTGATGATCATCAACTCGGTAAAACCGATATCGAACATGCTTCAGCCGATCAGTAATGGAGCAGACAAAGAAACGCCGGACGGCAACAACGCGCGCGCCGAAGACAGGCCGCAAGGCTCAGGAATTATTGACCTTTTCCTTGGCTTCGGCGTTGATCGTCTTGCCATCGATCTGTTCGGTTTTGCCAGCATCGGGCGTGCCCTCCGCCTCTTTCATGCCTTCCTTGAAACCTTTGACGGCACCGCCGAGATCCTGCCCGACGTTGCGCAGCTTCTTGGTGCCGAACACCAACATCACGATGACCAGCACGATCAGCCAGTGCCAGATACTGAATGAACCCATGGGTAACTCCTGAGCGCCTCAGCGCTTCAACATTGGCGGCAGGACGTCCGGCCCGCCGACGAAATGGACGTGGAGATGATACACCTCCTGCCGCCCGACCCTGCCGGTGTTGATCAGGGTGCGGAAACCGTCGGCACACCCCTGCTCGATCGCCAGCTGAGACCCCGTCTGCAGCAATTTACCCATCACCAGTGCATCGTCTGCAGTGGCGGTGGCCAGCGACGCGATGTGTTTCTTGGGGATGGCCAGCAGATGCACCGGTGCGACCGGATTGATGTCGTGGAAGACGATCAGATCGTCGTCCTCGAACACCTTCTTTGCCGGGATCTCACCCGCCACAATTTTGCAGAAAATACACTCGGACATAAGCGCGGTTTACCCTGCGGTACGTGATTTTTTCTCGTCGATCCCGGAGACGCCTTCACGCCGACGAAACTCAGCCAGCACATCGTCGACCGTCAGGCCGAAGTGAGCCAACAAGATCATGGTGTGAAACCACACGTCCGTGACTTCCCATACCAGATGCAGGCGATTGCCGTCCTTGGCGGCCATGATGGTTTCGGCGCCTTCCTCGGCCACCTTCTTGCAGATCGCGTCGGTGCCCTTGGCGTAGAGGCTGGACACGTAGGACGCATCGGGATCCGCGGCCTTGCGCTCGGCAAGCGTTGCCGCAACGCGGTGCAGGACTTCAATATCGATCACGAATATATCTCCTTGGGGTCTTTGATCACCGGATCGACGGCCTCCCACTCGCCGTCAGCCGCGCGACGCTGGAAGAAACAGCTTCGGCGTCCGGTGTGACAGGCGATGCCGCCGGTCTGCTCGATTTTCAACAAAATCACGTCATTGTCACAGTCGATGCGGATTTCGAGCACTTTCTGGGTGTGCCCGGACGCCTCGCCCTTGTGCCACAGCTTGCGCCGCGACCGCGACCAATACACGGCCTCGCCACGCTCGGCGGTGAGCGCGAGCGCCTCGCGGTTCATCCACGCGAACATCAGCACTTCGCTGGTATGGGCGTCCTGGGCGATCACCGGCACGAGGCCCTGATCGTCCCACTGCACTTCATTCAGCCAGCGGACCGGCAGCGTCGTCACAATCGCACCTCGATGCCTCGCGCGCGCATGAAGGTCTTGGCTTCATGCACGGTGTGTTGGCCGAAATGGAAAATGCTGGCCGCCAGCACGGCGTCTGCGCGGCCCTCGGTCACCCCGGCAGCGAGGTGTTCAAGCGTGCCCACGCCACCGCTGGCGATGATCGGGATGCGCACCGCATCCGAAATGGCGCGGGTCAGACCGAGGTCGAAACCGTTCTTGGTGCCATCGCGGTCCATGCTGGTCAGCAGCAACTCACCGGCTCCCAGATAGGCGACGCGCTGCGCCCACTCGACGGCGTCGATACCGGTATTGCGCCGCCCACCGTGGGTAAACACTTCCCACTTGCCGGGCGCGGTCTGCTTGGCGTCGATGGCCACCACGATGCACTGGCTGCCGACCTTGCTGCTGGCCTCGGCGACGATCTCGGGATTGTCGACCGCCGCGGTATTGATGCTCACCTTGTCGGCACCGGCATTGAGCAGGCGGCGCACATCGGCCACCGTGCGCACGCCCCCGCCGACGGTCAGCGGAATGAACACCTGCTCAGCAACCTGTTCGACCACGTGCAAAATGATGTCGCGATCGTCGGAACTGGCGGTGATGTCGAGAAAGGTGATCTCGTCGGCGCCCTGCTCGTCGTAGCGACGGGCCACTTCCACCGGGTCGCCGGCGTCGCGCAGTTCGACAAAGTTCACCCCTTTGACGACACGCCCCGCGCTGACATCCAGGCAGGGGATGATCCGCTTTGCCAGCATCCGTTCAGTCCGAAAGAGCGTCGGCGCGCGCCTGCGCAGCCTTGAAGTCGAGCGTGCCCTCGTAGATGGCGCGCCCGGTAATCGCCCCGAACACCCCCTCACTTTCCACCGCGCACAAGGCCTCGATGTCCTTCAGATTGGCGATCCCGCCGCTGGCAATCACCGGCACCAGCAGCGCCTGGGCCAGCCGCACCGTGGCGTCGACATTCACGCCCGAGAGCATGCCGTCGCGGCCGATGTCGGTGTAGATCACGCCTTCAACACCGTAGTCCTCGTATTTCTTTGCCAGGTCGACCACGTCGTGGCCGGTCATTTTCGACCAGCCATCAACCGCCACCTTGCCATCCTTGGCGTCGAGCCCGACGATGATGTGCCCCGGAAAAGCACTGCAGGCATCCTGCAGGAAGCCGGGGTTTTTCACCGCGGCGGTGCCGATGATGACGTAGGTGATGCCGTCATCGAGGTAGCGTGCGATGGTGTCGAGGTCGCGGATGCCGCCCCCAAGCTGCACCGGAATATCATCGCCGACGGCCTGGATGATGGACTTGATCGCCGACTCATTGACCGGTTTTCCGGCGAAGGCACCGTTCAGGTCAACCAAGTGCAAACGCCGCGCGCCCTGCTCGATCCAGTGGCGCGCCATCGCGGCCGGATCTTCGGAGAACACGGTGGCATCGTCCATTTCACCTTGCTTGAGCCGGACGCAGTGACCGTCCTTGAGGTCGATGGCAGGAATGAGCAACATACGCGAGATCGCTATAACACCGGAAAAGGAGAAATGACGCCCGGCAACCGCCTACGGCGTCCAGGCAATGAAGTTGGTCAGCAGTTGCAATCCTGCCCGGGCACTCTTCTCGGGATGGAACTGCACTGCGAAAATGTTATCCCGCGCAACGGCACTGGTAAAGCGCAGGCCATAGTCGGTATGCGCCGCACACACCGCGGTGTCGACCGGATCGACAAAATAGCTATGCACGAAATAGAAGCGGTCGCCGTCGGGGATACCCGCCCACAGCGGATGGTCGCCGTGGTGCCACACCTCGTTCCAGCCCATGTGGGGCACCTTCAGGCGCACACCATCGGCGGCAACCATCTGCGCCTCGGGGAAACGGCGCACATGCCCGGGGAATATCTTGAGGCACGGAATATTGCCCTCTTCGCTGAGGTCGAAGAGCATCTGCTGGCCGATGCAGATCCCCAGAAACGGCTTGCTCGCGGCGGCCTTGAGCACCGCCTCGCGCAGACCGCGGTCGTCGAGCTGGGCCATGCAGTCGGGCATCGCCCCCTGCCCCGGAAACACCACCCGGCGGGCATCGGCCACCACGGACGGGTCGTCTGTCACCGCCACGCGGGCCCCGCCGGCGACATGCTCGATGGCTTTTTCGACCGAACGCAGGTTACCCATGCCATAGTCGATCACGGCCACATCAATCATGAGGCGCTCACTTGCTTGTTCATAGTTGCTGACAGGTTGGCTGAGGTCACCCGGATCAGAGCGAACCCTTGGTCGATGGCACCACGCCGGTGGCGCGCGGATCGACTTCCGCCGCCATGCGCAGGGCGCGGCCGAAAGCCTTGAAGATGGTTTCGCACTGGTGATGCGCGTTGTCGCCGCGCAGGTTGTCGATGTGCAGACTCACGCCGGCGTGATTGACGAAACCCTGAAAGAACTCGCGCACCAGATCGACATCGAAATCGCCGATGCGGGCCCGCGTGTAGTCGACAAAATAGTGCAGCCCGGGGCGACCGGAGAAGTCCACCACCACCCGCGAGAGCGCCTCGTCGAGCGGCACGTAGGCATGGCCGTAGCGGCGCAGCCCTTTCTTGTCGCCAAGCACCTTGGCAAACGCCTGCCCCAGCGTGATGCCAACATCCTCGACGGTGTGGTGATCGTCGATGTGGGTATCGCCGTCGGCCTTGACGGTCAGGTCCACCATCCCGTGGCGCGCAATCTGGTCGAGCATGTGGTCGAGGAAGGGCACGCCGCTGTCGAGCGAGGCGACCCCCGTCCCGTCCAGATCAAGCGCGACCGTGATCTTCGTTTCAAGGGTATTTCGCGTAACGTCCGCTTGCCGCATGATGATTGCCGCCGTGGCGCCACAGGCCCGGCCAGTGCTGGTGATGAGAAGCGCCATGATACCATCGCCGGCTCCCGCATAGTCTGTTTCGCAACGGAAGAAAACCGCGTCATGAGCCAGTTCTGGAGCGACCTCGTTCATCGTCTGACCCCCTACGTGCCGGGCGAGCAGCCGAAGATGGACAAGCTGGTCAAGCTCAACACCAACGAAAGCCCCTACGGCCCCTCGCCGCTGGCCATTGCCGCCGTCGCCGCGGCCGCCGGCAACGACCTGCGCCGCTACCCCGACCCCAACGCCGACGCGCTCAAGCGCACGCTGGCCGACTACCACGGCCTCGCGCCCGACCAGGTGTTCGTCGGCAACGGCTCGGACGAAGTGCTGGCCCACGCCTTCGCCGGCCTGCTCAAGCACGACGCGCCGCTGCTCTTTCCTGACATCACCTACAGCTTCTACCCGGTGTATTGCGGGCTCTACGACGTGGCGTTTCGCGCAGTGCCGCTCGACGCGCAGTTCGGCATCGACCTCGACGACTACACCGGCGCCGCCGGCGCGATCATCTTCCCCAACCCCAACGCGCCCACCGGCTGCCTGCTACCCACCGCCGACATCGCCCGCCTGCTCGACGCGCAAGCGGGCATTCCGGTGCTCGTCGACGAGGCCTACATCGACTACGGCGGCGACAGCGCAGTGGCGCTGATCGCCCGCCACCCGAACCTGCTGGTGACCCGCACCTTCTCCAAATCGCGCGCGCTGGCCGGGCTGCGGGTCGGCTACGCGCTTGGCCATCCGGCGCTGATCGAAGGGCTGGAGCGGATCAAGAACAGCTTCAACTCCTACCCCCTCGGCCGCCCCGCGCAGGCCGGCGCGATCGCCTCGGTCGCCGACGAAGCGCACTTTCGCAGCAGCTGCGCCAAGGTCATCGCCACCCGCGAGGCGCTCCGCGCCGCGCTGACCGGGCTGGGTTTCGAGGTGCCACCCTCGGCCGCCAACTTCATCTTCGCCCGCCACCCGGCGCACGCCGGCGCGGATCTGGCGGCGGCGCTGCGCGCGCGCGCAATCATCGTGCGCCACTTCCGCCAGCCGCGCATCGAGGACTTTCTGCGCATCACCATCGGCACCGACGAGGAGTGCCGGCAGTTGGTCGACGCGCTGAAAGCGATCGTGTAAACAAAAAATGGCTGCCACCCGGCAGCCATTTTTGCAGCACCCCCGATCGCCTCAACGTTTCACCCGGTACGTCGCCGAGCGCGCGTGGGCCTGCAGCCCCTCGCCCTCGGCCAGCACCGCCGCCACCGGGCCGAGCGTCTGCGCGCCGGCTTCGGAAACATGGATCAGGCTGGTGCGCTTCTGGAAGTCATACACCCCCAGCGGCGAGGAGAAACGCGCGCTGCGCATGGTGGGCAGCACGTGGTTCGGGCCGGCGCAGTAGTCGCCCAGCGCCTCGACCGACCAGTGGCCGACAAAGATCGCGCCGGCGTGGCGGATTTTGCCAACCCACGCGTCGGCGTTTTCCATCGAAAGTTCGAGATGCTCCGGCGCGATACGGTTGGCGATGTCGCAGGCCTGATCGAGATCGGCGACCTTGATCAGCGCGCCGCGATTGGCCAGCGAGGCGGCGATGGTCTGGCGGCGCGGCATCTCGGGCAGCAGTTTGGCGATGGAGGCGGCCACGGCGTCGATGAAGGCGGCGTCGGTGCACAGCAAAATCGACTGCGCGAGCTCGTCGTGCTCGGCCTGGGCGAAGAGGTCCATCGCCACCCAGTCCGGATTGCCGCTGCCGTCGGAGATGACCAGCACTTCGGACGGGCCGGCGACCATGTCGATGCCGACCGTGCCGAACACGCGGCGCTTGGCGGCGGCGACGTAGGCGTTGCCGGGGCCGACGATCTTGTCGACCTGCGGGATGGTCTGCGTGCCGT
Organism: Rhodocyclaceae bacterium; assembly: GCA_020445945.1. GTDB lineage: Bacteria > Pseudomonadota > Gammaproteobacteria > Burkholderiales > Rhodocyclaceae > Nitrogeniibacter. The sequence goes on along the minus strand of JAGRFQ010000040.1, from coordinate 13,716 downwards.
ACGCCAGCGCGGCCACGGCCTGCGCGCCGCCGATGGTGAACACGCGGTCGACGCCGGTGATCGCGGCCGCGGCGAGCACCAGCGGATTGCGCTCGCCGTCCGGCGTGGGCACCACCATGATCAGCTCGCCGACGCCGGCGACCTTGGCCGGGATGGCGTTCATCAGCACCGAACTGGGGTAGGCCGCCCGCCCGCCCGGCACGTACAGCCCGACGCGGTCGAGCGGGGTCACGATCTGGCCGAGGCGGGTGCCGTCGGCTTCGGTGTATTCCCACGACTCGGCGATCTGCCGGCGGTGATAGGCCTCGACCCGCCCGGCCGCCACGTGCAGCGCCGCGCGCTGCGCTTCGGGCAGACTGGCGAGCGCGTTGTGGAGGGCCTGGCGCGGGAGCTCGAGCGCCGCCATGTCGAGCGCGTCAAGGCGGTCGAAACGGCGGGTGCAGTCGATCACCGCCGCGTCGCCGTCGGCGCGCACCGCGGCGAGGATGTCGGTAACTGCGCTTTCGATCTGCGCGTCGGTACCGCTCTCGAAGGCGAGCAAGGCGTCGAGCGTGGCGAGGAAGTCGGACGCCGCGGCATCGAGGCGACGGATCAGCGCGGCGCTCATGGCGTCACCGCCCCGGCAAAGGCTTCGATCACCGGCTGCAGCAGCTCGCGCTTGACCTTGAGCGCGGCCTGATTGACCACCAGCCGCGAGCTGATTTCCATGATGTCTTCGACCGCTTCGAGCTTGTTGGCGCGCAGCGTGCCGCCGGTCGACACCAGATCGACGATGGCATCCGACAGCCCGACCAGCGGCGCCAGCTCCATCGAGCCGTAGAGCTTGATCAGGTCGACGTGCACGCCCTTGGCGGCAAAGTGCTGGCGCGCCGCGCCGACGTATTTGGTGGCGATCCGGATGCGCCCGCCGGGCTGGGTCGCCGCGGCGTAATCAAAGCCCTCGGGCACCGCCACGCACAGGCGGCAGCGCGCGATGTTCAGGTCGAGCGGCTGGTACAGCCCGACCCCGCCGTGTTCGATCAGCACGTCCTTGCCGGCGATGCCCATGTCGGCCGCGCCGTACTGCACGTAGGTCGGGGTGTCGGTGGCGCGCACGATCACCAGCCGCACGTCCGGGCGGTTGGTGCCGATGATGAGCTTGCGCGACTTCTCCGGGTCGTCGGTCGGGGTGATGCCGGCCGCCGCCAGCAGCGGTAGCGTCTCTTCGAAGATGCGCCCCTTCGACAGGGCGATGGTGATGCCGGACACAGCGTTTTCCTTGGTCAATCTTCCAATCGGGGATTCTAGCGGAGCGCGCTCAGGCCAGCCGCTTGACCTGCGCGCCGAGTGCGGTGAGCTTCTGTTCGAGATGCTCGTAGCCACGGTCGAGATGGTAGATGCGCTCGATGACGGTTTCGCCCTCGCCCACCAGCCCGGCGATGATCAGGCCCGCCGAGGCGCGCAGATCGGTGGCCATCACGGTAGCGCCTTCGAGCCTGGCCACGCCGGTCACCACCGCGGTGTTGCCGTCGATGCGGATGTCGGCGCCGAGGCGTTGCAGCTCGACCGCGTGCATGAACCGGTTCTCGAAAATGGTTTCGCGAATCACCGCGGTGCCGTCGGCAACGCAGTTGATGGCCATGAACTGGGCCTGCATGTCGGTCGGAAAGGCGGGGTACGGCGCGGTGCGCAGATTGACCGCGGTGAGCCGTTGGGGCGCGCGCAGGCGGATCGCGTCACGCTCGATGTCGATCTCGCAGCCGGCGTCGAGGAGCTTGTCGATCACCACGTCGAGGTAGGCCGACGAGGTGTCGGTGAGGCGGATGTCGCCGCCGGTGGCCGCCGCCGCGCACAGGTAGGTGCCGGTCTCGATGCGGTCGGGCATGATCTGGTGGGTCGCGCCGTGCAGCGCCGCCACGCCCTGGATGCGGATCACGTCGGTGCCGGCGCCGGAAATGCGCGCGCCCATGGCCATCAGGCACTTGGCCAGGTCGACCACTTCGGGCTCGCGCGCGGCGTTTTCGATCACCGTTTCGCCGTCGGCCAGGCAGGCCGCCATCATCAGGTTTTCGGTGCCGGTCACGGTGACCATGTCGGTAAACAACCGCGCGCCCTTGAGCCGCGGCGACTCGGCATGGATGTAGCCATGCTCGACATTCACCTGCGCGCCCATCGACTGCAGGCCCTTGATGTGCTGGTCGACCGGCCGCGCGCCGATCGCGCAGCCGCCGGGCAGGCTCACCCGCGCCTCGCCGCAGCGCGCCACCAGCGGGCCGAGCACGAGGATGGAGGCGCGCATGGTCTTGACCCGCTCGTAGGGCGCCACCGGGTTGTCGAGGCCGCTCGCGTCGAGCGTCAGCGTACCGGCCGCCTCGTCACGCTCGACCTTGACCCCCATCTGCGCCAGCAGCGCCAGCAAGGTGCGGATGTCCTGCAGGGCGGGCACATTGCTGAAATGCACCGGCTCGGCCGACAGCAGCGCGGCGCACAGGATCGGCAGCGCCGCATTCTTGGCGCCGGAGATGCGGGTCTCGCCGGTGAGGCGGACGCCGCCGGTGATCTGCAGTTTGTCCATGGCCGCTTAGAACCCGAGTTCCTGACGCACGTCGGCCCACTTTTCCGGCGTGAAGGTCTGCAATTGCAGGGCGTGGATCTCGTTGCCCATCAAGGGGCCGAGGGTGGCATACACCGCCTGGTGCTGGCGCACCTTGGGCTTGCCGGCAAAGGCCGCGCTGACCACGATGCCGGAGAAGTGGACACCGTCGTCGCCCTGGATTTCGATGAACTCGCAGGGCAGGTTTTCGCCGATCAGGCGCTTGATTTCGGTCGCTTCAAACATTGTTCAGTGTTCCTGACGGCATCCGCGGCCGTCTTCAATCGGGGGCTCAGGCGCGCAGCTTGTAGCCCCGCGCCAGCATGTTCAGGGTCAGCCCGGCGAGCAGCGCGAAACAGGCCGAGACAACGCTCAGGCTGATCCACGGCGACACGTCGGACTGGCCGAAAAAGCCGTACCGGAAGCCGTCGATCATGTAGAAGAACGGGTTCAGGTGCGACACCTGCTGCCACACGGCGGGCAGGGAGTGAATCGAATAGAACACACCGGAGAGCATGGTCAGCGGCATGATCAGAAAGTTCTGGAAGGCCGCGAGCTGATCGAACTTGTCGGCCCAGATGCCGGCAATGATACCGAAGGATGCGAGGATTGCACCGCCGGCGAGCGCAAACACCGCAATCCACAGTGGCGCGGCCAGCGGCAGATCGACAAAGGGCAGCGCGGCGACGATGACCCCGACCCCAACCAGCAGCCCGCGCCCGATCGCCGCCAGCACATAGGCGGCGTAGAACGCGCGATAGCTGATCGGCGGCAGCAGCACGAACACGATGGAGCCGGTGATCTTGCTCTGGATCAGCGACGAGCTGGTGTTGGCGAAGGCGTTCTGCAGCACCGACATCATCACCAGCCCCGGCACCAGAAAGGCGGTGTAGGGCACGTTGCCATACACCGTGACGTGGCGGTCGAGCACGTGCGAGAAAATCAGCAGATACAGCACGGCGGTGAGCACCGGCGCGGCAACGGTCTGGAAGGACACCTTCCAGAAACGCAGAAGCTCCTTGTAGAGCAGGGTCTTGAAGCCGGTCAGCGGGTGAGTTTCAGGCGCCATGCATCACCCCCACGAAGGCTTTTTCCAGATCCGGCGCGCCCAGCACCATCTCCTCGACCTGCCCGCCGGTGAGGCGGATGCGCGAGAGGATGTCTTCGACCTCGCCGTAGGACTCGAACGGAATCTCCACCCAGCCGTGGCCGTCATCGCGCGCGCCGGGCAGGAAGTCGAGCCCGATCGGCGTCGCCAGCCGCACCCGCAGGGCGTGGGTGTTGAAGCGCTGGAGCAGGTTGGCGGTGGTGTCGAGCGCCACCACCCGGCCGGCCTTGAGCATCGCGATGCGGTGGCACAGGGTTTCAGCCTCTTCCAGATAGTGGGTGGTGAGCACGATGGTGTGGCCACGCTCGTTGAGCTTGCGCACAAAGGTCCACAAGCCCTGACGCAGCTCGACATCGACCCCCGCGGTGGGCTCGTCGAGGACGATCACCGGCGGGCGGTGCACCAGCGCCTGCGCCACCAGCACGCGCCGCTTCATGCCGCCGGAGAGGCTGCGCATGTTGGTGTCGGCTTTGTGGAGCAAGTCGAGGTTGGCGAGGATCTCGTCGATCCAGTCGTCGTTGCGCGCCAGCCCGAAGTAGCCGGACTGCATGCGCAGCGCCTCGCGCACGGTGAAGAAGGGGTCGAACACCAGCTCCTGCGGCACCACCCCGAGGCTGAGCCGCGCGGCGCGGTAGTCGCTCACCACGTCGTGGCCCATCACCGCCACCGTGCCGGCGTCGGCGCGGGTGAGCCCGGCGAGGATCGAGATCAGGGTGGTCTTGCCGGCGCCGTTGGGGCCGAGCAGGCCGAAGAACTCGCCGCGCTGCACGGCGAGATCGACGCCACCGAGCGCCTGCACCGCGCCGTAGCGCTTGGCCACCGCGCTCACTGCAATCGCCGGGGCCGTCATTGCAGCGTGGCGGCGTCGGCCAGCAGATCGGTCAGGTCGTAGAGTTCGGCCAGGCTGTGCAGTGCCGCCGGCATGCCGGCAATGGACAGCGCCGCGCCGCGCGCGCGCGCCACCCGGCACAGTTCCAGCAGCAAGGCCAGCGCGGCGGAGTCGGTCGCGCTCACCGCCGAGAGGTCCACCGCAGCGCCGTCGCGCACCTGCGCACAGGCGGCGGCGCGCAGGCCGGCGACGGTGGCCAGCGTGAGCGGCCCTTCCGGACGCCAGGCCGCAGCGGGCGGAGTGTGTTGCGTCACTTGGCCGCGCCCGCCAGTTCGGCGTTCTTGGCTTCGAGCGACGCAATCAGCCCGTCAATGCCGCCGCTGAGAATCTGGTTGCGGAAATCGTTGCGGTAGTTGGTGACCAGGCTCCCGCCGGCCACGATCACGTCGTACACCTTCCACGCCTCGCCCTGCTTTTCGAGCGCGTAGTCGATGTCGACCGCCTTGGCGCCCGGCTGCAGCACCTGGGTGCGTACCAGCACGTCGGTGTCGGCGGCGCCGGCGCGCAGCGGCTTGAAGTCGATGGTCTGGTCGCGATACTGGGTCAGCGCGTTGGAGTAAAGGCGGACCAGCATGGTGCGGAACGCGGCAACCAGCTTTTCCTTCTGGGCGGGCGTCGCCTGACGCCAGTCCCGCCCGACCGCCAGCGAGGTCATGATGCGAAAGTCGAAGTGCGGCAGCACCTTTTCTTCCACCAGCTCCACCGCGCGGCTCGTGTCGCCGGCCTTGAGCGCCGGGTCGGTGCGCACGATTTCCAGCACGTCGTCCATCACCGACTTGACCAGCGCATCCGGCGCCGACGCGGCCGTTGCCACGCTGCCCAGACCGATCAGCGCCGCCGCCAGCAGCGCTCCGAAGATACGTTTGATCATTGTTCCTGCCCTTGTGCCTTGAGAGTGTCGCCGCCGGCGCGCGCCAGTTCGATGCGCAGGCTGCCGGCCGCAGCGTCATCCGCTTCGATCGCGGAAAGTCCGATCGGTTGCATCGGCGTGGCGCGTGCGTCGTCGAAACGCTCGCGCGGGGGCCGGCCGTCGTAGATTTCGTAGCGCCGCTGCTGGAGGTAGAAGTCGCGGATGTAGCCGTACTTGTCGAGGCTGCCCTCTTCCACCGCCCGGTCCGCGCCGAGCAATGCCGCCCGCTCGTGCACCACGCGCAGCCCGGTCACCGCATTGCGCGAGGCCACGTCCGACAACTGCACCAGCGATCCGCCGTAGATGTCCCCCGGCAGGGCGGCCGCATCGCGCAATGTGCGCGGGCCGAAGAAGGGCACCACGAAATACGGCCCATTGCCCACGCCCCACACCGCCAGGGTCTGGCCGAGGTCTTCCTGGTGCTTCTCGAAGCCCATGTCGGTGGCCACGTCGAACAGGCCGAAGATGCCCAGCGTGGAATTGATCAGCACCCGCGCCGCGTCGGAGCCGCCATCGCGCCCCTTGCCCTGGAGAAAATTGTTGATGCCGGTCCAGATGTCGCCGAGGTTGCCGAAGAAACTGCCCACGCCGGACTTCACCGGCAAGGGCGCGACGGTGTCGTAGCCGGTGGCCAGCGGCTTGAACACCGCCTTGTCGACGCCCTCGTTGAACGCGAACACCGCCCGGTTGTAGCCCTCCCACGGGTCGTCGGGGTGCGGATGCTCCACGGTCGCACAGCCGGCCAGCGCCAGCGTCGTGACAAGGATCGCGGGCGCCCGCCGGATTGTCTTTTTGAGCGTCATCATCTGGATCACATCGGTCATTGCTGCGGCGTCGGCGATTCGCCCGCCTTGTTGAAGAGGAACTGACTGATCAGCTTCTCCAGCACAACGGCCGACTGGCCACGCAGCTTGAGCGTTTCGCCATCGGCGAGCATGCGCGCGTCACCGCCCGGTTCCAGCCCGATGTACTGCTCGCCGAGCAGCCCGGAGGTGAGAATCTCGGCGATGGTGTCGCGCGGAAATTCGTAGCGCGTATCGAGCGCCAGCTTGACCACCGCCTCGAAGCGCGTGTTGTCGTATTCGATGGCGGTCACCCGCCCGACCACCACCCCGGCGGACTTGACCGGCGCGCGCACCTTGATGCCGCCGATGTTCGAGAAGCGCACATCGACGGCGTAGGTGTCGGCAAAGCTCGCCGCCGACAGGTTGCCAACCTTGAGTGCCAGAAAGAGCAGCGCCGCTGCCCCGATCAAAACGAAAAATCCGACCCACAGGTCGAGCGTTGTACGGCTCATGACTGGCCCCGGAACATGAAAGATGTCAGTACAAAATCGAGCGCCAGAATGGCCAGCGCCGAACTCACCACGGTGCGGGTGATCGCCCGCGAAACGCCTTCGGCGGTCGGCACGCAGTCATAGCCTTCGAACACCGCTATGAGCGACACCGCCACGCCGAACACCACGCTCTTGATCACCCCGTTGAGGATGTCGTAGCGAAAATCGACCGCCGCCTGCATCTGCGACCAGAACGCGCCGTCGTCGACGCCGATGAACACCACCCCGATCAGCCAGCCGCCGAGAATCCCCATCGCCGAGAACAGGGCCGCCAAGAGCGGCATCGAGATCACCCCGCCCCAGAAGCGCGGCGCCACCACGCGGGCCAGCGGATTGACCGCCATCATGTCCATCGCCTTGAGCTGCTCGGTGGTCTTCATCAGCCCGATCTCGGCGGTCACCGCCGAGCCGGCCCGGCTGGCGAACAGCAGCGCCGCCACCACCGGCCCCAGCTCGCGGGTCAGCGACAGCGCCACCAGCACCCCCAGCGCCTCGCTGGAGCCATACCGCTGCAGCGTCTCGTAGCCCTGCAGCCCCAGCACCAGGCCGACGAACAGGCCGGACACGAGGATGATCAGCAAGGAGAGCACGCCGCTGAAGTAAATCTCGCGAATGGTCAGATGCAGGCGGCTCACCGACTGGCCGGAATAGCGCAGCAGCAAGAACATGAAGCGCGCCGCAAAGCCGAGCCGCCACACCCAGTCGACCGCCGCGGCACCGATCCGGCGGATCATGACGCCCGCCCCATCAGCGCCTCGGCCATCGGCGCGGCCGGCACGTGGAAGGGCACCGGTCCGTCGATTTCGGCGTGCACGAACTGATGCACGAAGGCGTCCTGCGAGGCGCGGATCTCGTCCGGCGTGCCCTGCGCGACGATGCGCCCCTCGGAGACGAAATACACGTAGTCGACAATGCCCAGCGATTCGTGCACATCGTGGGTCACCATGATCGAGGCCGCGCCCAGCGCGTCGTTGAGGCGGCGGATCAACTGCCCGATCACCCCCAGCGAGATCGGGTCCAGCCCGGCAAAAGGCTCGTCGTACATGATCAGCATCGGGTCGAGCGCAATCGCCCGCGCCAGCGCCACGCGCCGCGCCATGCCGCCCGACAGCTCCGCCGGCATCAGCGCCTGCGCACCGCGCAGCCCCACCGCCTGCAGCTTCATCAGCACCAGATCGCGGATCATCGCCTCGGGCAGGTCGCTGTGCTCGCGCAGCGGAAAGGCCACGTTGTCGAACACCGACATGTCGGTAAACAGCGCGCCGAACTGGAACAGCATGCCCATGCGGCGGCGCAGCGCGTAGAGCCCCGCCGTATCGAGGCGGTTGAGGGATTTTCCGGCCACGCGCACGTCGCCCGCACTGGCCCTGAGCTGGCCGCCGATCAGGCGCAGGAGTGTTGTTTTTCCGCAACCGCTGCCACCCATGATGGCCACCACCTGGCCCCGATGGATGCTCAGATCAATGCCGCGCAGCACCTCGCGCTCGCCGTAGGCAAAGCGCACATCGCGCAAACTGACCAGCGCTTCACCCGTTTGCTGGCTCACAAGAACCCCGATGTACTTGAAAACGCAGCATTCTATCAGAGCCCGCCGAAGATGCCGTCAAGATGCGGCAGTGCATCACGCGCCCGCACGTCGCGAATCCGCTACACTTTCCGCTTCATCCCGAATGCCGCGCCATGTCGAACAAGCCGACCTTGCTGATCGTCGATGACGACCCGTTGATCGTGGAGACGCTCAGCATGCTGCTCGGGCCGGATTTCGACATCACCTCGGCGCCCTCGCGCCAGCGCGCCATCGACGCCGTCCGCGCGCTGCCCGCGCCGCCCGCGCTGGCGCTGGTCGACCTCGGCCTGCCGCCCGTGCCACACCGCCCGGACGAAGGCTTTGCGCTGATCGCCGACCTGCTCGCCCACGCGCCGAAAATGCGCATCATCGTCCTCTCCGGACAGAGCGACAACAGCAATGCCCGCCGCGCACGCACCCTCGGCGCGCTCGAGTTCATCGCCAAACCGGCTGACCCGGAGCACCTGCGGCGGGTGCTCGGCACCGCGCTCGGACCCGGCGCGGAGCGCAACGGCGACGCCCTGCTCGGCGACAGCGAGGCCATGCGCAACCTCCGCCGCCGCATCCAGCAATTCGCCGACGCGCCGTTTCCGGTGCTGATCGCGGGGGAGTCCGGCGCCGGCAAGGAACGCGTGGCGCAAGGACTGCACGTCGCCAGCCGTCGCCGCGCGGCCCCCTTCCTGACCCTCAACTGCGCGGCCATCGCCCCCACCCTGATCGAAGCCGCGCTGTTCGGCCACACCCGCGGCGCCTTTACCGGCGCCACCGGGCACCGCGCCGGTTACTTCGAAGAGGCTGCCGACGGCTGCCTGTTGCTCGACGAGATCGGCGAGCTGCCACTCGAACTGCAGCCCAAGCTGCTGCGAGTCCTCGAAAACGGCGAATTCCAGCGCGTTGGCGAAACCCGCACCCGCTTCAGCCACGCGCGCATCCTGGCCGCCACCAACCGCGACCTGCAGGCCGAGATCCGTGCCGGACGCTTCCGTGCCGATCTCTACCACCGCCTCAGCGTGTTCACCATCGAAGTGCCGCCGCTGCGCGAAATGGGCGACGACCGGCTGCGCCTGCTCGAGCATTTCCGCGCCCGCTACGCGGATCAGGCCGGGCGCAGCGCATTCTCGCTCGGCCCCGACGCGCTCGCCGTGTGGCGCGACTATCCGTTCCCCGGCAACGTGCGCGAGCTCAAGAACATCGTCATCCGGCTGCAGACCAAGCACGCCGGGCACGACGTGGGCGCCGCGCAGCTCGAAGACGAGCTCGACCGCCGCGCCCCGCTGCCCATCGTCGCCCCCTCCGCGCCGGCCCCGGTGGTCCCCGCCGACACCCGCGAGGGGCGCATCGCCCAAGCCATCGAGACCCTCGGCGCGGACGACGCGTTCAGCCTCGATGACGCGCTGCGCGAGCAGGAGCGCAGCTACGTGGAGGCCGCACTGCGCCTGGCCGACGGCAACATCAGCCGCGCCGCGCGGCTGCTCGGCATCAACCGCACCACGCTCTACAATCGCATGGAAACCCTCGGGCTTCCGCGCTCACAGCCCCCCGCCGGGCAATAGGTCTTGCTGCGCATGTATCTCGATCACTACGGTATGCGCGAAGCGCCCTTCCGGCTGACCCCGCTGACTGACTTCTTCTTTACCGGCGCACGCCGCGGCGCCACCGTCGAAGCGGTGATGTACGCCGTGCTTCACGACGAAGGCATCATTCGCGTCAGCGGCGAAGTGGGCACCGGCAAGACCATGCTCAGCCGGGTGCTGATCGACCGCTTCCCCGACGACATCGACACCCTGTACTGCGCCAACCCGACGCTCGAACCCGACGAACTGCTGCGCGCGCTGGCCACGGAGCTCGGGCTGTCGCTGGACGGTGAGCGGACCGGCGCGCTGCTCGGCGCGATCCAGGACGCACTCATCGAACGCCACGCCGCGGGCCGCCGCGTGGTCGCCCTGATCGACGAAGCGCACGCCATGCCCAAGGCCTCGCTGGAGCAGATCCGGCTGCTTTCCAACCTTGAAACCGGTCGCCACAAGCTGCTCCAGCTGGTCCTCTTCGGCCAGCCCGAGCTCGACGACGTGCTCGCCCGGCGCGACATGCGCCAGCTCAAGGACCGCATCACCCAGCACTTCCGCCTCAACCCGATGACCGCCGACGAAGTGGCCGACTATCTCGACTTTCGCATGCGCGCCGCCGGCTACCGCGGCCCGGCGGTATTCAGCCCGGCGGCCACGCGGCGGGTCACCGAATTCGCCAAGGGGCTGACCCGGCGCATCAACGTGCTGGCCGACAAATCGCTGCTCGCGGCGTTCACCCAGAACCTGCACGCCGTCAATCCCACCCACGTCACCACCGCCGCCAGAGACGCCGAATATCTCCCCGCGCAACGCAAGCGTCGGGGCTGGCTGATCGTCCCCGCCGTGCTGGCAATCGGTGCCCTCGCACTGTGGCTGCAGATGGATACCCCGCCGCCCGCCGCACCCATCGCGACAGCCCCCGTCAGCTCACCCCCGCCGGCCGCCTCGCCCCCCGCCACGCCAGAACCTGCCGTGCCCGCACCGGCCCCGCCGCCGCACAACGCGGTGGCAGACGCACCGCGCGCATCAGCGCCGGTCGCAAAACGGCCGGCCCCGGTCGAACCCGTCGCGGCCGCCGCCCCTGCCGAGCCCGCCCCCGAAACCCCGGCGCCCGCCCTGCCCCCCACGGCCGCACCTGCACCTGCACCTGCACCTGCACCTGCACCTGCACCTGCACCTGCACCTGCACCTGCACCTGCAGCAGCGTCGCCGGCCGTCGACGTCACACCGCCGCCCGATGCCCCCGCGCGCGTTGCTCCGACCACACCCGCCGCGCCAGCGGTCGTTGCCACGGCGACCCCTGCACCACGCCCACCCGCAATCGCCGCCACGGCACCCGCCGCGCCGGCAAGCCAAACCGCTGCGCCGGCCGCGGTCATCGATGCGCGCTACGGCCCACTGGCCAATGCCGCGCTGGCCGCCCAGGCGGCGTGGATGGCGACGGCCGCCGACGAGATCTGGTTCATCCAGCTCCACACCAATACCAACATCGACGCCGGCAGCCTGGAAAAGCAGATCGAGACCGCGCACCAGGCCCTCCCCGACACGCCCATCCGGGTGTATGCCGCGCAGCTCGGCAGCAATGCCCGCACCGGGGTGATTCTGGGGCGCTACGAGACCGAAATCGAGGCGTTGAATGCGCTGCGCGCGCTGCCGGCGCGTTACCGCGATGGCGGTGCCTACGTCCGCCAGGCGCGGCGCCTGCGCTGAGCCCGCCCGGCGCCATGCATGCGTCATTGCCGCTGCGGGCGCACCGGCCTGGCCGCGCGTCGTTTCAGGAAAAGATTGAAGTTCAAGCCCAAACGTTTAACATTGGTGCGTTCTCGTCCTCGACACTCGCATGAAATCACGCCTTGCGCTGGTTCTGACCGTCTCCGTCCTGCTCGCCGCCTGCGCCCAAGCGCCCCGGCCGGCAGCGCCGTCGGGCCACCTCGGATCAAAGGATGTGCCGGCAGCCATCGCGGCCAACGCATCCGCAGCGCCGATTCCGGCCCCGGTCGATCGCAGTTTTTCGCTGCCGCCCCCGCAGCCCGTGGCCAAGGCCGAGACCTATTCGGTGGTGGTCAATGAGGTCGACGTGCGCGAGCTGCTGTTTGCGCTGGCGCGCGACGCCAAACTCAACGTGGACGTGCATGGCGGGCTCAGCGGCCGGGTCACGCTCAACGCCATCAACCAGACCCTGCCGCAACTGCTCGAGCGGATCAGCGCGCAGGTCGACATGCGCTACGAGCGCCAGGGGCCGAATCTGGTGGTGATGCCCGACGCGCCCTTCCTGCGCAGCTACAAGGTCGATTACGTCAACATCAGCCGCGCGGTTTCCGGCACGGTATCCACCAACACCCAGATCGCAACCAACACCGGCGCGGTGACCACCAACAACCAGAGCAGCGGCAACGTGTCGAGCACGCGCATCGAGAACGCCTCGCGCAACCAGTTCTGGGAGTCGATCGAAAAGAACATCCAGGACCTGCTCAAGGAAACCGACAAGCTCATGCCTGGCGCCCCCGCAGCGGCCGACGGCACGGCCGGAAGCGGCTTCCGCGAGGCGGCCTCGGTGATCGTCAATCGCGAGTCCGGCATCATCAACGTGCGCGCCACCGGCCGCCAGCACGCCAAGGTGCGCGAGTTCATCGATCAGGTCGTGGCCTCGGCGCGGCGTCAGGTCATGATCGAGGCCACCATCGTCGAGGTCGCGCTCAGCGACAGCTACCAGCAAGGCATCGACTGGTCGCGTCTGGGCAGCAAGGGCTGGGGCATCGCGGGGCCCGGCCTGGGCACCAACGTGGGCAATTCGCTGACCCCGTTCGCGGTCAACTACCTCAGCAAGAATCTGTCGATCGACATCAATCTGCTCGAAGCCTTCGGCACCGTCAAAGTGCTCTCCAGCCCGCGCCTGGCGGTGCTCAACAACCAGACCGCGATGCTCAAGGTGGTCGACGAGTTCGTGTATTTCAACGTCAAAGCCGAGACGGTGTCGACGGCCAACGTCGACAGCCGCACCACCTTCACCACCACGCCGCAGTCGGTGTCGGTCGGGATGGTGTTGTCGATCACCCCGCAGGTGGCCTCCAGCGGCGAGATCACGCTCAACGTGCGCCCCACCATCTCCAGCATCTCGGATCTCAAGGAAGACCCGAACCCCGATCTGGCCGCCGCCAACATCAAGAACCTGGTCCCGCAGATCCGCACCCGCGAGATCGAATCGGTATTGCGACTGCGCAGCGGCCAGACCGCCGTGCTCGGCGGCCTGATGGAAGACCGCATCGACTACACCACCGGACGCATCCCGCTGATCGGCGCGATCCCGGTCATCGGCGAAGCCTTCACCGACCGCGACAACGCAATCCAGAAAACCGAACTGGTGATCTTCCTGCGGCCGGTCGTCATCGAGGACGGCTTCATGTCACCCGAGCTGGCCGAGCGCCTGCCGGACGAGGCGTTCTTCAGCGCCGACCCGGTGCCCGGCGCTCGCAACTTTGCCACCCAGCCGGCCGGAACGGGGCTGACCGGGCAGCAATGAGCCTGCTCATCGACGCCCTGCGCAAAGCGGAGCAAGACCGCGAGGACGCCCAGGCGCGGCTCGCCGAAACGGCCGAACTGTCCCTCGAACCGCTCGCCACGGCGCCCGAAGCTCCGGCCACGCCCCCGCTCAGCGAAGCCCGCGCACGCGAGGCCGCAAGCAACCTGTTTTCGGTCAAGCACGACCCGGCGCCGCACAGTCCGCTGGTGTGGTTTGCAATTGCCGGCATCGCCGCCGGCCTGCTGA
>JAGRFQ010000039.1 GCA_020445945.1 Rhodocyclaceae bacterium | reverse complement strand
GCGACGAGGAGTCGGCCATCAGCCCCACCGCGCAATGCACCAGCTCGTTGCCCTCGACCAGCGCGCCGGTGGTCTCCTTGAGGGCGATGCCGGCGCCGGAGACATGCATCGCGTGCAGCACCCGGTTGTTGCGCAGGATGAAGCCGTTGGAGTTGATGACCACGATGCCGGTGGCGTTGTGCTCGGCCAGATTGCCCTCGACCAGCGAGCGGCTGGAGAAGAGGAAGTTCATCGCCCGCCGGCTGTCGCGGATCACGTTGCCGACGATGCGGTTGCGCAGCGAGTTGGTGACGGTGATGTCGCGCACGTGCTCGAACACGTTGCCTTCGATGCGGTTCGAGTGCGAATACCACAGGCGCAGGCCATCGCCGCGGTCGGCCGGGTCCTCGCCGCGCGAGCGCACGTGATTGCCAAGCACCCGGTTGTCGTTCGATTGCTGCAGCACGATGCCGAACAGCACGTCGTCGAGGCGGTTGTGCTCGATCCGGTTGCGCGCGCCTTCGACGTAGATCCCGGAGTGAATCTGGTCGTGCGAATCGCCGCTGCCGCGTATCGTCAGCCCGCGCAGCACCACGTCGCTGGCCATAACGCGAATCACCGTGCCGCGGCCATCGCCCTGCACCACCGCCGCGCCGCGGCCATCGACGATCAGCGATGCGTCGATGCGCACCGGGCCTTCGTAGGTCCCGGGCGCGAGCACCAGCACGCCGGTGGTGTTGATCGCCTGGTCGATCAGCGGTTGCAGCGGCTGGGCGCACGCCGGCCCCGCCAGCACGGCGGCAGCAAGCAGCACACGTCGCACGGACGGGCAGGCACGGCGGAGCAAGGTGGTCGGCATCGGCGCTCGGATCAATACAGCGGCCGATGCTACGGCGGGGCGGGGCCGGGCGCTGCGACAAAGATCAAGAAAGCGCCACATAGGCGCCCGTGGCGACCGCGTTCCACCCATCGCGCGGCCCGATCAGGCCATTGAATCTCTGTTAAAATTTCCCGTTTTGCTTCTTTCGCATCCGGGATTCACGCAGTGCTCATCGCCAACAACATCACCATGCAATTCGGGGCCAAGCCCCTGTTCGACAACGTCTCCGTCAAGTTCGGCGACGGCAACCGCTACGGCCTGATCGGGGCCAACGGCGCGGGCAAGTCGACCTTCATGAAAATCCTCTGCGGCGAGCTGGAGCAATCGGCAGGCAACGTCAGCAAGGAAACCGACGAACGCATGGCCTATCTGCGCCAGGACCAGTTCGGCTATGAAGATACGCGCGTGCTCGACGTGGTGATGATGGGCCATGCCGAGATGTGGGCCTGCATGAGCGAGAAGGACGCGATCTACGCCAACCCCGAGGCGAGCGAAGAAGACTACATGCGCGCCGCCGAGCTGGAAGGCGTGTTTGCCGAATACGACGGTTACACCGCCGAGGCGCGCGCCGGCGAGCTGCTGCTGGGCGTGGGCATCCCCACCGAACAGCACGACGGCCCGATGAGCCAGGTGGCGCCGGGCTGGAAGCTGCGCGTGCTGCTGTGCCAGGCGCTGTTCGCCAACCCGGACATCCTGCTCCTCGACGAGCCGACCAACAACCTCGACATCAACACCATCCGCTGGCTCGAAGACGTGCTCAACCAGCGCGATTCGACGATGGTCATCATCTCGCACGACCGCCACTTCCTGAACCAGGTGTGCACCCACATGGCCGACCTGGACTACGGCACGATCAAGATCTACCCCGGCAACTACGACGACTACATGGAGGCCTCCACGCTGGCGCGCCAGCGCCAAGCCCAGGCCAACGCCCGCGCCAAGGACAAGATCGCCGAGCTGCAGCAGTTCGTGCGCCGCTTCTCGGCCAACAAGTCCAAGGCCAAGCAGGCCACCAGCCGGCTCAAGCTGATCGACAAGCTCAAGCCCGAGGACGTGAAACCGTCGAGCCGGCAGTATCCCTGGATCCGCTTCGAGGTCGACGCCAAGGACAAGCTGCACCGTCAGGCGGTGGAGGTCGACACCCTGAGCTTCGCCTACGCGGGCATGGACGCGCCGTTGATCAAGCGCCTGTCGGTCGCCATCGACGCCGGCGACCGGGTGGCCATCATCGGCGAGAACGGGGTCGGCAAGACCACCCTGATGCGCCTGCTGGTGGGCGAACTCAGCGCCCAGAGCGGTACCGTCAAATGGGCCGAAAAAGCCAAGCTTGGTTACTACGCGCAGGACCACTCGGCCGAGTTCGACTCCGACGAGACACTCACCGACTGGATCTCAGGCCACGTCCGCGACGGCGGCTTCGAGGGCGAAGACATGGAAACCCTGATCCGCGGCACCCTCGGCCGGCTGCTGTTCTCGGGCGACGAGGTGAAGAAGCCGGTGCGCGTCATCTCCGGCGGCGAGCAGGGCCGGATGATGTTCGGCAAGCTGATGCTGCAGAGCAAGAACGTGCTGCTGATGGACGAGCCGACCAACCACCTCGACATGGAATCGATCGAATCGCTCAACAGCGCGCTCGAAAAATACACCGGCACGCTGCTGTTCATCTCCCACGACCGCGAGTTCGTCTCCTCGCTGGCCACCCGGATCATCGAAATCCGGCAAGACGGCAGCATCGTCGACTACCGCGGCACCTACGAGGAATACCTCTCCAGCCAGGGCATCGACTAGGGAACATTCCTCCCCTTTTTGCCGGCCTGCGCGATCCGCGGGCCGGCAACGCATTTGGGCCGTCTCGCCATCCATGAGACCCTGCGCCCATGCACCGCACGAGATGTGAACCATGATCCGCGCCATCATCCCCGTCTCCAGCCTGCTCCTGGGCATGGCGATCCTGCTCGCCGGCTCCGGCCTGATCGGCACCCTGCTCGGCCTACGCGCCAGTGCGGAAGGCTTCTCGGCGCTGGCGCTGGGCCTGGTCATGTCCGGCTTCTTCGGCGGCTACATCGCCGGCGCCTTCGTCTGCCCGCCGCTGATCCGGCGCATCGGCCACATCCGCGCCTTCACCGCGCTGGCCGCGCTGGCGGCCACCGTGGCGCTGCTCTACGGCATGATCGTGAACCCGTGGATGTGGTGGATCCTGCGGGTCGCCCACGGCATCGCCATGGTCGGCATCTACATGATCATCGAGAGCTGGCTCAACGAGCAGATGCACGACCAGCGCGGCAAGATCTTCTCCGCCTACATGATGATCAGCTTCATCGCCCTCGGTCTCGGCCAGTTCCTGATCGCCCTCTACGGCGCCGAACACCTCGCCTCCTTCGCGCTGGTTGCGATCTTCTACAGCCTCGGCCTGATCCCGATCGCGCTCACCCCGGTCAGCCAGCCCACGCCGGTTCATACCCCACGGCTGCCGCTCGCGCGGCTGTATCAGGTGTCACCGGTCGGCTTCATGGGCGGGCTGGTGTCGGGGCTGGTCTCGGGTGCGTTCTGGGGCCTGTCGGCGGCCTACGCCGCGGCGCAGGGGCTGGATAATTTCCACGTCGCGCTGTTCGCCTCGGTGGCCATCTTCGGCGGCGCCGCCATGCAGTGGCCGGTCGGCCATGCCGCCGAGCATCGCGACCGACGCGTGGTACTGCTCAGCGTCTGCGTGCTGGCCACCCTCAGCGCCAGCGCGATGTTTGTCGCCAGCGCCCTGTCGACGCTCGGCCTGATCGTCGCCACCGGGTTTTACGGCGGCTTTGCATTCACCCTGTACAGCCTGGCCGTGGCACAGACCCACGACCGCTTTCACGCCACCGAAGCGCTCGAAGCCACCAAGGCGCTGCTCATTCTGCACGGCACCGGCGCCATGCTCGGCCCGGTGCTGGTGGGGGGACTGCTCTCGGCCCTGGGCGCACGCATCTTCCCCCTCGCCCTCGGCACACTGCTGACCGCGCTGGCGCTGTTCACGGTGTGGCGCATCCGCCGCGACGCCCCCGTGCCCGACGCCGAACTGAGCGAATTCCTGCCCGTGCTGCGCACCTCGGAAGTCTCCATGGAAATGGACCCGCGCACCCCCGAAGTCACCGCCACCACGGCCAACCAGCCGGGCCCGCCGGACACCGCACCCGCCCCGGAGGCGCCCGCGCGCGGCGCGCTGGATTAGGTTTGCGCAAAAGTATCGTGTGCTAGAATCGGCACCTCCTCACACCTCCCGATCAAGACTTCATGTCGGGTAGCCCGGCCGCTTTCCAGAGGGTTTCAGTCCACCGTCATCGTCAGGCAGCAACGCTTTTGTCGGCATATCGGCTTTTTGGGTACCCCCACCCCGACACGAGGATTGTCACCAGGACGCATGCCGGAAAAACTCGTCGTCAGGAATCTGTACAAGGTCTTCGGAGACCGGCCCAAGGATGCGATGAAGCTCGTCGCCGAGGGCCAGGACAAGGCCACCATCTTCGCCCGCACCGGGCAGACCCTCGGCGTGATCGACGCCAGCTTCAGTGTCAATGAGGGCGAGATCTTCGTCATCATGGGGCTGTCCGGCTCGGGCAAGTCGACCCTGGTGCGCCTGCTCAACCGGCTGATCGAGCCGACCGCCGGGCAGGTGCTGATCAACGGCCGCGACATCGCGAAAATGGACGACACGGCGCTGCGCGACTTGCGTCGCTCCGAGATCAGCATGGTGTTCCAGTCCTTCGCGCTGATGCCGCACCTGTCGGTGGTGGACAACACCGCCTTCGGCCTGGAGCTGGCCGGCATGGCCGAGGCCGAGCGCCGCGCGCGGGCCATGGTCGCACTCGAACAGGTCGGGCTGGCGGCCTGGGCCAACAGCTATCCGGACGAGCTCTCCGGCGGCATGCAGCAGCGCGTGGGCCTGGCCCGGGCGCTGGCCAACGATCCGCAGGTGCTGTTGATGGACGAAGCCTTCTCGGCGCTCGACCCGCTGATCCGCACCGAGATGCAGGACGAGCTGGTCAAGCTGCAGGCGGTGGACAAGCGCACCATCATCTTCATCTCGCACGACCTCGACGAGGCGATCCGCATTGGCGACCGCATCGCGATCATGGAAGGCGGCGTGGTGGTGCAGGTCGGCACGGCCGAGGAGATCTTGCGCAACCCGGCCAATGACTACGTGAAGTCCTTCTTCAAGGGGGTGGACGCCACCAGCATCCTGTCGGCCGCCGATATTGCGCGCAAGACCCAGGTCAACATCATCGACCACCAGGGCATGGGCGTGCGCAGCGCCATCGAGCGCCTGCGCACGCATGACCGCGAGTACGGCTACGTGGTCAGCCCCGACCAGAAGCTGATGGGCGTGGTCTCGCTCGACAGCCTGCAGAAGGCGGCCCGCGCCAGCGCCGACGCCAAGCTGCGCGAGGCCTTCCTGCCCGAGCCGCATGTGCTCACCCCGGACACCCCGATCAGCGAGCTCTATGAGCCGCTCACCCAGCATCCCTACGGCCTGCCGGTGGTGGACGACAAGGGCCGCTACCGCGGCGCGATCACGCGCAACACCATGCTCGAATTCCTGCATGCACAGAACACGGAGGATGCGGCATGAGCGCGCCCGCACGGCCGCCCGAAGGGCGCGCGACCCTCTCTTGGGGAGGATGTCGATTCATCGACCGGAGGGCAGTAAAATGAGCGATCAAACAGCCAGTAACCCCTGGGCCGCCGCGGCCCCTGCCACGCCTGCCGCCGCCGAAGCCAATCCGTGGGCCACGCCCGCCGCCGAGGCACCCGCAGACGCGGCCGCAGCCCCCGCCAATCCCTGGGGAAGCGCCGCGCCGGCCCCGGCCGAGACGCCCGCCGCCAGCGGCGACTGGCTGGGCACGCCGCCCGAGGCCGCGCCCGAGCCGCCCTTCGACTGGCTCCACCCCTTCAACGAGGCGGTGCTCCCGCTCGATACCTGGGTCGATCAGGGCCTGAACTGGGTGGTGGACAACTTCCGCCCCTTCTTCCAGGCCGTGCGCCTGCCCATCGACGCCACCCTGACCGGCATCGAACAAGCCCTGCTGGCGGTGCCGGCCTTGCTGATGATCCTGCTCTTCGGCCTCATCGCCTGGCAGGTCAGCGGACGGCGGCTGGCCATCGGCGCGGTGCTGTCGCTGATCGTGATCGGCCTGATCGGCGCCTGGGACGAGGCCATGGTAACCCTGTCGCTGGTGCTCACCTCGGTGTTCTTCTGCATGGTCATCGGCTTGCCGACGGGCATCGTGATGGCGCGCAACGACCAGCTCGAAGCGCTCGCCCGCCCGGTGCTCGACGCCATGCAGACCACCCCGGCCTTCGTCTATCTGGTGCCGGTGGTGATGCTCTTCGGCATCGGCAACGTGCCCGGCGTGGTGGTGACCATCGTCTTCGCCCTGCCGCCGCTGATCCGCCTCACCAACCTGGGCATCCGCCAAGTGCGGCCCGACCTCATCGAAGCCTCGCGCGCCTTTGGCGCCTCGCCCTGGCAACTGCTCACCCGGGTGCAGCTGCCGCTGGCCATGCCGACCATCATGGCCGGCATCAACCAGACCCTGATGCTCGGTCTGTCGATGGTCGTCATCGCCTCGATGATCGCCGTCGGCGGCCTCGGCCAGATGGTGCTGCGCGGCATCGGCCGGCTCGACATGGGCCTGGCCACCATCGGCGGCCTGGGCATCGTGATTCTGGCCATCACGCTCGACCGCATCACCCAGGCCATGGCCGGCGGCAAGACCGCGCCCGGCCGCTGGTACGACGCCGGGCCCGTTGGCGCGCTGCGCCGCTTGCTCGGCAAAACCGCCTGAGCCTTTCTCACCCCTGACCGGAGACGCCTCGATGCGATTTTCCCGACTCACCCATCTCATGCGCGCCGCCGCCGTTGCGCTCGCCGCCACCGTTTCGCTCGGCGCGTTTGCCGCCGACCTGCCCGGCAAGGGCGTCACGGTGCAGCCGCTGAAAAGTTCGATTGCCGAAGAGACCTTCCAGACCGAGCTGGTCATGCAGGGCCTGCGCGATCTGGGCTACGACGTCAAGGCCATCAAGGAGATCGAGTACGCCGCCGGCCACGTGGCGCTCGCCAATGGCGACGCCACCTTCATGGCCGACCACTGGGACCCGCTGCATGTCGATTTCTACGAAAAGGCCGGCGGCGACGCCCGGCTGTACCGCAAGGGCGTGTTCTCGCCCGGCGCGCTGCAGGGCTACCTGATCGACAAGAAAACCGCCGACGCCCACGGCATCAAGTCCATCGACCAGCTCAAGGACCCGAAGCTCGCCAGGCTGTTCGATACCGACGGCGACGGCAAGGCCGACCTGGCCGGCTGCAACCCGGGCTGGGGCTGCGAGAAGGTGATCGAGCATCACCTCGACGCCTACGGCCTGCGCGACACCGTGACCCACAAGCAGGGCGCCTACGCGGCCATCATCGCCGACACCATCGCCCGCCAGAAACAGGGCGAGCCGGTGTTCTACTACACCTGGACGCCGTACTGGGTGAGCGGCGTGCTGGTGCCGGGCAAGAACGTGGTGTGGCTGCAGGTGCCGTTCTCGGCCCTGCCCGGTGAGCGCACCGATGTGAACACCGCGCTGCCCGATGGCTCGAACTACGGCTTCCAGGCCAACAACCAGCGCATCGTCGCCAACCGCGCCTTTGCCGAAGCCAACCCGGCGGCGGCCAAGCTGTTCGAGGTGATGACGCTGTCGGCCAACGACATCTCGGCGCAGAACCTGCGCATGCGCGACGGCGAAAACAAGCCGGCCGACATCGCCCGCCACGTCAGCAGCTGGATTCAGGCCTACCGCAGCACCTACGATGGCTGGCTGGCCGCGGCCCGCGCCGCGGCGAAGTGAGCGCTACGCCGCGGGCGGCAGTCCCGCGTCGGGGCCGGCGCGCAGCCAGTGGAGGATCAGCGCGTAGAGCGTCTCCGGCTCGAAGGGCTTGGCGAGGTAGTCGGTCATGCCCACCTCCAGGCAGCGCCGCCGGTCTTCGGCGAAGGCGTTGGCGGTCATGGCCACAATCGGCACCGCCGCGCCCGCGGGCAGCGCACGGATGGCGCGGGTGGCGTCGAGGCCGTCCATCACCGGCATCTGCATGTCCATCAGAATCAGCGCGTAGGGCTGCGCGGCATGCATCTCCAGCGCCCGCTGCCCATCCTCCGCCAGGTCGGCGACGATGCCGGCATCGGCCAGCAACTCGAGCGCGACATCCTGATTGACTTCGTTGTCCTCCACCAACAGGACGCGGGCATGACCGAAGTCGCGCGCCAGCACCTGGGCATCGTCTGTTGTAACCACACTGTCCTCCGTCGTCACCTTGGTATCGGCAATCCCGAACCGCACGGTGAACCAGAAACAACTCCCCACCCCCGGCTCACTCGTCAGCCCCACCGCGCCCCCCATCAACTCGGCCAGCCGGCGGCTGATCGCCAGGCCAAGCCCCGTACCGCCGTACTTGCGCGTGGTGCTCGGGTCGCCTTGCTCGAAGGCGGTAAACAAGCGTGACTGATGCTGCGGTGCGACGCCGATACCGGTATCGCGCACCTCGAAGCGCACCTCGCACGCGTCGTCGGTCGCACTCACCAGCAGGGCATGCACGGCGATGCTGCCACACTCGGTGAATTTGAGCGCGTTGGAGACGTAGTTGAACAAGATCTGCCCGACGCGCATCGCATCGCCGCGCACCCGGCGCGGAATGCGCGGATCGATCTCGCGCCCCACCGCCAGCCGCTTGGCTAGTGCCGCGTCGCTGATCAGTGCGATGGCGTCATCGACGATGCCTTCGATCTCCAGGTCCGCGCTGTCCAGCGGCATGCACTCGGCCTCGATCCGCGAAATGTCGAGCAAGTCGTTGATGATCGCCAGCAGGTGTTTGGCCGCGCCCGACAGCTTGTCGAGGCGGCGGTGCTGCTTCAGCGTCGGGTCGTCGCGCAGCAGCAGCTGGGTGAGCCCGATGATGGCGTTCATCGGGGTGCGGATCTCGTGGCTCATGTTGGCCAGAAAGATGCTCTTGGCACGGTTGGCCGCTTCGAGCTCGGCGGTGCGGGAGGCGACGAGCTCTTCCAGGTGGTGGCGGTGCTGGTCCAGCTCCTCGGCCGATTCGCGCCGCTCGGTGATGTCGCGCGCGAAGCCCACGGTGCCCACGGTGTGCCCGTCCACCGACACCGGCGACTTGAAGGTCTCGATCCAGCGCCGCTCGCCGCGGATCTCGACCGGCTCTTCGACACACTTGCTGGCGCCGCTGGCGAGCACCTCGCGGTCGTCCGCGCGGTAGGCCTCGGCCAGATCCTGCGGCCACGCGTCGAGATCGGTCTTGCCCACCAGCGCCTCGGGCGACTCCGCCCCGCAGGCCACGGCGAACGGCGCATTGACGGCCAGAAAGCGGCTGTCGGCGTCCTTGAGCCACACCAGAAACGGGAAATTGTCGAGCAGCGCGCGCTGGTAGCGATCGCGCCGGCGCAACTGCAGCGCGGCATCCTCGGCCTCGGTCACGTCGCTCACGTAGCCCAGAATGTGCGGCTTGCCTTCGAGCTCGATCACCTCGGCCGACAGGCTGCAGCGTATCGCCCGCCCGTCGCGGTGGCGCATGGTGGTGCGATAGTCGCGACAGCTGCCCTTGCGCAGCGCCTCGCGCCACGCCTCGCGCACGCGCCGGTCGGGCCACAGGCCGAGCTCCAGCGAGGAGCGCCCCCGCGCCTCCTCCGGGGCATAGCCAAAGACCTCGCCGAAGGCCTCGTTCACATCCAGATGGCGCCCGGTTTCGATCTCGGAGATGCAGATTGCAATCGGGCTGGCACGAAAAGCCACCGCGAATTGCTCCTTCAGTTTTTCCAGTGCCAGCTGCGTTTGGTGGAGCGAGGTAATGTCACGCGCCACGCCGAGCACGCCGATCAGGCGGCCGTCATCATCGACCATCGGCGTCTTGATCGTGTTGAGCAGCGCGCGATGACCATCGTTGGCGAAGACCACCCATTCATCGTTGGCGCACGGGCCGCCGGCGGCCATTGCGGCGCGGTCCTTGGCGCGAAAGGAATCGGCCAGTTCCCGTTCGACAAACGCGTAGTCGGTCTTGCCGACGATGTCGGCCTCGGGCGCGCCAAACAAATCCGAGAAGCGCCGGTTGCAGCTCAGATACACCCCATCGGGGTCCTTGAGCCACACCGGATCGGGAATCGTATCGAGCACGGCACCCAGGTGCAGGCGCTCGCGCAGCAGTGCCTGCTCGGTTTCCTTGGCATAGGAGATGTCCATCACCACCCCCGCCGCGCGCAACGCCCAGCCATCCGCGCGGCGCGTGACCACCCGGCCGCGGAAACGCACCCAGCACCAGCGGCCGTCGCCCTGCCGCACGCGACACTCCTGCTCCATCGGCACGTCCTGATGCATCGCCATCACCGCGGTATCGCGCACCGCCCGGCGGTCGTCCGGATGGAGCGCGGCGCGCAGGCCCTGGCTGTCCTGCGGCAGGTCCTGTGCGGGCACGCCGAATAGCTGGGTGAGGTAGGCGCTCCAGGTGAAGCGGTCGGCCAGGTAGTCGTACTCCCACGTGCCGATACCGGCCTCGTCGAGCAGGGTTTCGTGGATTTCGGCATTCATCGCTACACCTCGTTACGCCAGCGCCGCTCAGGTGATCTTGACCACGATGTCGTGCAGCGTGTTGGCACAGGCGGCCATCCGGTGGCCGCCATTGGCCAGATGACGATACACCTCGCGCCGCTTGAACATGTCCACATAGTTCTCTCCCTGAAACAACGCAGCCAGCGCCTTGCGATACAGCTTCTCGATCCGCCGCTCGGCCTTGCGCGCAGCGTGCGCGTCCT
>JAGRFQ010000108.1 GCA_020445945.1 Rhodocyclaceae bacterium | reverse complement strand
TCTCCCACCGCCGGCCTGATCGGCCGCTGATCCCGTCGCGCTGGCGCCGGTCGCCGGCGCGCTCAAGGCACGCATGACCGAAATCACCGAAATGCCGGACAGCCCTGACGGCGAAGCGCGCATGTCGCGGCGCACGATTCGCAGCTTCGTGCTGCGTCAGGGGCGCATGTCCGATGCGCAGACGCGCTACCTCGAGGCCAAGATGCCCGAGGTCGGGATCGCCTATCAGCGCGCACCGCTCGACCTCGCCGCGGCCTTCGGGCGCGCGGCGCCGTGCGTGCTGGAGATCGGCTTCGGCATGGGCGACGCTACCGCCCACATCGCCCGCCAGCTGCCGGACACCGACTTTCTGGCGATTGAAGTGCACAGCCCCGGCGTGGGCAATCTGTGCAAGCTCATCGACGCCGACGACATCGCCAACCTGCGCATCATCCAGCACGACGCGGTCGAGGTGCTGGAGGCCATGATCGCCCCCGCCGCGCTCGACGGCGTGCATGTGTTCTTCCCCGATCCGTGGCCCAAGAAGCGTCATCACAAGCGGCGCCTCATTCAGCCGCCGCTGGTCGCCCTGCTCGCCAGCCGGCTCAAGCCGGGCGGCTACTTGCACTGCGCGACGGATTGGGCGGAGTATGCTGATCAGATGATGGCGGTGCTCTCGGCCGAGCCCTTGCTCGAAAACACCGCCGACGGGTTCGCGCCCCGTCCGGCCTACCGCCCGCTGACCCGCTTCGAGCAGCGCGGACTGCGTCTAGGCCACGGGGTGTGGGATCTGGTATTCCGGCGGCGCTGATTTTCACCCCGGCGCGAGTGCGCGCTGACAAGGATCTTTGCGTATGTGGCGACTGATCACTGCTCCGTTTCGCGGCCTCTGGTTTGTGGCCGATGTGTTGCGCCGGACGCTGGCCAACCTGCTGCTGCTACTCGTGCTGGTGGCGATTGCGCTGAGCTGGTGGCTCAGCCGTGTGCCCGAGCTGCCCGCGGGCGCGGCGCTGGTGATCGCTCCCGAAGGGCGCCTGGTCGAGGCGCTCACGCCGCCCGCGCCGTCCGATCTGCTGCAGGGCGGCGGAGTCAGCGAAACCCGGGTCGACGACATCGTCACCGCCATCCGCCATGCCTCGGCCGATGCGCGGATCCGCGCGCTGGTGATCGAGCCCGAGCGTCTCGGCGGCGCCGGTCTCACCAGGCTCGCCACCCTGCGCGAAGCCATTCTCGCCTTCAAGGCCAGCGGCAAACCGGTGTATGCACGTGCGCGGCGCTACGATCAGGGGCAGTACTACCTCGCCAGCGTAGCCGACAAGGTGGTGCTGGCGCCCGACGGCTTCGTGCTGCTGCAGGGGCTCGCGCGCTACGGCACCTACTACAAACGGGCGCTCGATTCGCTCGGCGTGAAGGTGCAGGTGTTCCGCGCCGGCAAATACAAGTCCTTTGTCGAGCCCTACACCCGGCAGGACATGTCGCCCGAAGACCGCGCCGTGACCCGGCACCTGCTCGACACCGTGTGGGCGCTGCTGCGCGCCGATGTGGCGACGGGGCGCAAGCTGGCGGTGTCGGCGGTGGACGACTACGTGCTCGACTATCGCCGCCTGCTCGCCGCTGCCGGTGGCGACACCGCGGTGATGGCGCGCGACCACGGGCTGGTCGACGTGTTGCTCGACGACGCGGCGTGGGAGCGTTTTTTGCGCGACGAGGTCGGCACCGATGCCAGCGGCAGCGCGGCGCGGGTCGACATGGACGCCTATCTGGCGGCGACGCGTGGCTGGCTGCCCGAGGACGGCGCCGGCATCGCGGTGGTGACGCTGCAGGGCGCGATCGTCGATGGCGAGGGGCCGCCGGGCACGGTGGGCGGCGACCCGACCGCGCAGCTGCTGCATGGCCTGCGCGACGATGCGCGGGTGCGCGCGGTGGTGGTGCGCATCGACAGCCCCGGCGGCAGCGCCTTTGCCGCCGAGCAGATCCGCCAGGCGCTGGCGGCGTTGCGCGATGCCGGCAAACCGGTGGTCGCGTCGATGGCCTCGGTGGCTGCCTCGGGCGGCTACTGGATCGCCACCGGGGCGCAGGAGATCTGGGCATCGCCCGGCACCCTGACCGGTTCGATTGGCGTGTTCGGCCTGTTTCCCGATGTCTCCGAGCCGATGAACCGCCTCGGGCTGGACGTCGATGGGGTCGCCACCGCGCCGCTGGCCGGGGCGCTCGATCCGCGCCGGCCCTTGTCCGGCGACGCCATGGCGGCGCTGCAGATGAGCGTCGACCACACCTATCAGCGCTTCGTGCAGCGCGTGGCCGATGCGCGCGGGCTGTCGTTCGAGGCGGCCGATGCGCTCGCGCAGGGGCGGGTGTGGACCGGCGCCGAGGCCCGGGCCAAAGGGCTGGTCGACAGCCTCGGCGGGCTCGATCAGGCGGTGGCTGCGGCGGCGCGGCTGGCCGGGGTGAGCGAATATCACCGCATCGACGCGCATCGACCGCTGCCCTTCAAGCTGCAATTGTTGCGCGAGCTGATGCCCGAGATGGTCGGCGTCACCCAGGGCAGCGTGGCCGCACAGTGGCTGACGCAGTTGCAGGCGCAGGCTCGCGCGGCGGTGTCGTGGAACGATCCGGCGCACATTTACAGCCACTGCCTGTGCGATCCGCTGTGAGCGCCGGCGATGTGTTTTGTTGCAGTTTGGGGTGCGCTCGCGCGTGCCTGAACTGCTAGGGTTGGGGCTCTGATTTCATGGATACGACGATGACTGTACGCGCGCTTCTTGTGTGTCTTCCGCTGGTGCTGGCGGGGTGTGCCTCGGCGCCGCCCTCGTCGGTGGTCGAGGCATTGCCCGAGACCGCCGATGGCGAGCCGGGGCAGATGGAGTTCTCGCTTGCCAGCGGGCACTATCGTTGCGACGCCGGCGCGGTGGTCGAGGTCCAGCGCGACCGTGCCCACGCCGACCGGCTGCACGTCGGGTGGCACGGGCGGCGCTACGAGATGGCGCGCAATCCGTCGGCCTCGGGCCTGCCGCGCTACGAAAACATCGGCGACGGGCTGGTGTGGATCGACCTGCCGTGGAAGAGCTTCCTGCTCGACCACAAAACCGGCAAACCGCTGGCGAGCGACTGCCGGCCGGCATAGGCAGGCGCTAGATCTTCAGGAAAATCTGCAGCAGATCGTTCAGAAAGCGCTGCCCCCGCGCGGTCGGGCGCAGCTGCTGGCGGTCGGCTTCGAGCAGGCCGCGCTGGCGGGCGGCGAGCAGCTGCGGGGTGATCGCGTCGAGCCCGATGCCGGTGCGCGCCTCGAACAGGTCGGTGGGCACGCCGTCGGTCAGGCGCAGCGCGTTCATCATGAACTCGAAGGGCAGGTCGGCGACGCCGACGGCATGGCGGTCCTGCACGAAACGGCTGCCGTGATGCGCGCCGCCGTGATGTGCGGCCAGATACGCGCCGGGGTGCTTGTGGCGCATCTCGCGGACGATGCCCTCGTGGCTCGACAGCTTGCTGTGTGCGCCCGCGCCAATCCCCAGGTAATCGCCAAAGCTCCAGTAGTTCAGGTTGTGCCGGCAGCGCAGGCCGCCGCGCGCGAAGGCCGAGGTTTCGTAGTGCGCGTAGCCGGCGTCCGCGAGGGTGGCTTCGACCAGCTCCTGCATGTCGGCGGCGGTGTCGGCGTCGGGCACGGCCGGTGGGTCGCGATGAAACGGGGTGTTCGGTTCGAGCGTGAGGTGGTAGCACGACAGGTGCTGCGGCCCCAGCGCGATGGCGTTGCGCAGGTCGGCGGCGAGGTGTTTGGTGCTTTGCCCCGGCAGCGCGTACATCAGGTCGAAATTGACGGTCTCGAAGTGGGTCAGCGCCAGCTCGGCGGCGCGACGGGCTTCCGCGCCGGCGTGAATCCGCCCCAGCGCGTGCAGGTAGCGATCGTCGAAACTCTGCACCCCGAGCGACAGCCGGTTGACGCCCGCGGCGCGATAGGCGGCGAAGCGGCCGGCTTCGACCGTGCCGGGATTGGCTTCCAGCGTGATCTCGGCCAGCGGGTCGAGCGGCAGGCGCATGCGCACCGCGACGAGCAGGCGGTCGAGCCCGTCGGCGCTGAGCAGGCTGGGCGTGCCGCCGCCGATGAACACGCTCATCACGCGCCGCCCCCACACCTGCGGCAGGGCCGCTTCGAGGTCGGCGATCAGGGCGTCGAGGTAGGCCGCTTCGGGGATGCCGTCGTGGTGGGCGACGTGCGAGTTGAAGTCGCAGTACGGGCACTTGCGCACGCACCACGGGAAGTGGATGTACAGCGACAGCGGCGGCGGGCTGGTGAGCTGCGGGGTGTCCGGCGCGGTGGCGCGCTGCGGATGCAGCGGGATGACGGTGCGGCTGCTCATGCGGGCGTCTGCAGGGCGCGCAGGCGGTCGATCAGGTGGCGGCAGGCGGTGCCGCGGTGGCTGAGCATGTTCTTGAGCGGGGCGTCGAGCTCGGCGGCCGATTGCTGCAGGTCGTCGAGCCAGAACAGCGGGTCGTAGCCGAAGCCGTTGGCGCCGCGCGGGGCGGTCAGAATGCTGCCGTGCCACTCGCCTTCGGCGATGATCGGTTGCGGATCGTCGGCGCTGCGCACCAGCGCGAGCACGCACACGAAGTGGGCGCGGCGGTTGTCGCTGGCGCCGAGGTCGGCGAGGAGTTTGTCGATGTTGCGCTGATCGGATTTGGGCGCACCAGCGTAGCGCGCGGAGTGGATGCCGGGCGCGCCGCCGAGGGCGTCCACGCACAGCCCGGAGTCGTCGGCCAGCGCGGGCAGGCCGGTGTGGTGCGCGGCATGGCGCGCCTTGGCGATGGCGTTTTCGACAAAGCCGGGAAACGGCTCCTCGGCTTCGGGTACGTCGAACGCCGACTGCGGTTCGACGCGGATGCCCAGCGGGGCGAGCAGCGCGTCGAACTCGCGCGCCTTGCCGGCGTTGTTGCTGGCCAGCACCAGTCGGGTCAGCATGCTCAGTCTCCGAGGCCCAGCGCCTCGCGCTGGTGGGTGTTGAGGGTGGCGATGCCGGCGGCAGCCAGATCGAGCAGGGCGTCGAGTTCGGCGCGGGTGAAGGCGGCGCCTTCGGCGGTGCCCTGCACTTCGACGAAGTGTCCGCCGGCAGTCATCACCACGTTCATGTCGGTGTCGCAGTCGGCGTCTTCGGCATAGTCGAGATCGAGCACCGGCTGGCCGCGATACATGCCCACCGACACCGCGCCGACCAGCTCGCGCATCGGGTTGGCGCTCAGCAGGCCGCGCGCGACGAGGCCGGCCAGCGCGTCGTGGACCGCCAC
>JAGRFQ010000038.1:29253-29502 GCA_020445945.1 Rhodocyclaceae bacterium | reverse complement strand
TGGTGCTCGGCGCCGGGCCGGGCGGCTACTCCGCCGCCTTCCGTGCCGCCGATCTGGGCCTCAAGACCGCCATCGTCGAGCGCTACTCGACCTTTGGCGGGGTGTGCCTGAACGTTGGCTGCATCCCCTCCAAGGCGCTGTTGCACGTCGCCGCGGTGATGGATGAAGCCCAGCACATGGATGGCCTGGGCGTGAAGTTCGCCAAGCCGAAGGTCGACATCGACGCCCTGCGCAAGCACAAGGACGGCG
>JAGRFQ010000038.1:24741-29243 GCA_020445945.1 Rhodocyclaceae bacterium | reverse complement strand
CCGGCGGTCTGGCCGGCATGGCCAAGGGCCGCAAGGTGGACATGATCCGCGGCTACGGCCACTTCCTCGACCCGCATCACATCGAGGTCGAAGTCACCACCGGCGACGGACAGGACAAGACCGGCGAGAAGAAGGTCGTCAAGTTCAAGCAGTGCATCATCGCCGCCGNNCCGCGGTGCACCTGCCCTTCATTCCGCGCGACGAGCGCATCGTCGACTCCACCGGCGCGCTCGAACTGCGTCAGGTGCCCAAGAAGATGCTGGTCATCGGCGGCGGCATCATCGGCCTGGAGATGGCCACGGTGTACTCCACCCTGGGCGCGCGGGTCGATGTGGTCGAGATGATGGACGTGCTCATGGCCGGGCCGGATCGCGATGCGGTCAAGGTGTGGGAGAAGCAGAACGCCCACCGCTTCGACAACATCATGCTCAAGACCAAGACGGTCGGCGTGGAAGCCAAGAAGGACGGCCTTTACGTCACCTTCGAGGGCGACAAGGCGCCGGACGGCCCGCAGAAGTACGACATGATCCTGCAATCGGCCGGGCGCTCGCCCAACGGCAACAAGATCGGTGCCGACAAGGCCGGCGTGATCGTCACCGACCGGGGCTTCATCCCGGTCGACGCGCAGATGCGCACCAACGTGCCGCACATCTTCGCCATCGGCGACATCGTCGGCCAGCCCATGCTCGCCCACAAGGCGGTGCATGAGGCCCACGTGGCGGCGGAAGTGGCCGCGGGCGAAAAGAGCGCCTTCGACGCCACGGTGATTCCCGGCGTGGCCTATACCCATCCGGAAGTGGCCTGGGTCGGCTACACCGAGGCCGAAGCCAAGGCCGAGGGCAAGAAGGTGGAAACCGCCAAGTTCCCGTGGGCGGCCTCCGGCCGGGCGATTGCCAACGGCGCCGACTACGGCTTCACCAAGCTGATCTTCGACGCCGAAACGCATCGTGTGATCGGCGGCAGCATCGTCGGCCCGTCGGCCGGCGACATGATCGGCGAGGTGTGTCTGGCGATCGAAATGGGCGCGGACGCAGTGGATATCGGCAAGACCATCCACCCGCACCCGACCCTCGGCGAAACCGTCGGCATGGCGGCCGAAGTGGCGCACGGCAGTTGTACCGACGTGCCGGCACCGCGCAAGAAGAAGTAAGCACGCGCAGCCACGCAAGCGAACCCCACCCTTTGCGGTGGGGTTCGCTTTTCCGGACCGGAGCGCACTGCCCGCGCGCGGTCGGCACGGCGCCGGATATGGCTTAAGCTAGAGGCCTCACGGCGGCGCGACCAAGCGCCTGCGCACACCGTTTCGACACCATCGAAACGGGCGCGCATGGCCTGAATCAAGGCGTCCTGGCGCTGCCGCGGGCCAACGCGAAAACGCCGCCCAGGCGTCGTCGCGGGATAGGTAACATCACGTATTCACAGGGCCGAACCGATCGGTCAATATGCTTGGGCCCGAGATTCAAAGGCGGGGCTGAACGTGACCAGCAGGGTCGCGGGCCTCATCGCTGTCGATGAATCGGCAGCGATTTCCAAACGATACGGAGGAGATGAAATGCGCAAACATGTGATCGCGGTTGCAGCAGCCATGGTTCTGGCTGGTCAGGTAGGTGTTGCTCAGGCCGAAGGCGCCTGCGATGACGGTGAAATCGTCATCAAGTTCAGCCACGTTACCAATACCGACAAGCACCCCAAGGGGATCGCTGCATCGCTGCTCGAAAAGCGCGTCAATGAGGAAATGAACGGTAAGGCCTGCATGCAGGTGTATCCGAACTCCAGCCTCTACAACGACGACAAGGTGCTCGAAGCCATGCTCAATGGCGACGTTCAACTGGCCGCGCCGTCGCTGTCCAAGTTCGAAAAATTCACCAAGAAGTTCCGCCTCTTCGATCTGCCGTTCATGTTCACCGACATCGACGCAGTGGATCGCTTCCAGCAGTCGGAGGCCGGCCAGAAGCTCAAGAACTCGATGGAGCGTCGCGGCCTGAGTGGTCTGGCGTTCTGGCACAACGGCATGAAGCAACTGTCCGCCAACAAGCCGCTGATCAAGCCGGAAGACGCCAAGGGCCTGAAGTTCCGCGTGCAGGCGTCTGACGTGCTGGTGGCCCAGTTCGAGCAACTCGGCGCCAACCCGCAGAAAATGGCGTTCAGCGAAGTGTATGGCGCACTGCAGACCAAGACCATCGACGGGTGCGAAAACCCGTGGTCGAACATCTATGGCCAGAAGTTCTTCGAAGTGCAGGACGGCATCACCGAGACCAACCACGGTCTGCTCGACTATCTGGTGGTCACCTCGACCACGTGGCTCAAGAGCCTGAAGCCGGAAGTGCGCGACCAGTTGCTGAAGATCATCGCCGACGTGTCCGCCGAGCGCAACGCCGCGGTGAAGAAGGTCGACGAAGAAAACCGCCAGAAAGTCGCCGATACCGGCACCGTGATCCGCACCCTGACCGCGGAGCAGCGCGGCGCATGGGTCGAAGCGATGAAGCCGGTGTGGAAGAAGTTTGAAGGCGACGTCGGCGCCGACCTGATGGAAGCTGCGCAAAAAGCCAACGCCAGCTGATGCGTTTCGGGGGGCCCTGCGCCCCCCGGCTTACGCCTTGAGTATGCGCGGCGAGCTTTGCTCCCCGCGTATATTTTTGGCCCGAACAAGATCATTGGGAGAGGGAGAGGGAGATGACTGGGAATCCAAGCCGTTTTTCCCGTTTTACAGAGAGCATTGAAGAGGGTTTCATTGCAATCGCGCTGGGGCTTATGACAGTCATCACGTTCGCCAACGTGGTGGCGCGCTACATATTCAACAGCAACATCCTGTGGGCTCTTGAGGTCACCGTGGTGCTGTTCGCCTGGCTGGTGCTGGTCGGCTGCGCGTACGGTATCAAGAAGACTTTCCACATCGGCGTGGATGTCGTCATCAATTTGATGCCCCCGCCGCTCAAGAAGCTGATGGCGCTGCTCGCCGTCGGCTCCAGCCTGGTCTTTGCGGTGCTGCTCCTCAAGGGCGCCTGGGACTACTGGCTCCCGTTCGCCACCGAGCGCGCGTGGATGGAGACGGACGACATCCCGATGCTCGACTTCCTGCGCTTTCTCGAACCCTGGCTGAACGAGGGCGAGGCCTACGAGAAGCTGCCGCGCATGATTCCCTATTTCGCACTGCCGCTGGGCATGGCGCTGCTGGTGCTGCGTCTGTTGCAGTCGGGCTATCAGGTGCTCACCAATCAACGCGATTCAATCATCGCCGCGCACGAAGTCGAAGAGATGATCGAAGAGGCCACCGACGCCCACGCCGACGGCCACCATCACAACGCCGATCGCGCCATCGCCAAGATGAACAGCGCGCATAACAACACCAACAAGGAGCAGTGATCGATGGACATCCTGATTCTCTTTGGCATGGTCGTCGGCTTCATGCTGATCGGCGTGCCTATCGCGATTTCGCTGGGTTTGTCGAGTGTGCTGTTCCTGATGATGCATTCCGATGCATCGCTGGCCGGCGTCGCGCAAACCCTGTTCTCGGCCTTCGACGGGCACTACACCCTGCTCGCGATTCCGTTCTTCATTCTCGCCTCCAGCTTCATGTCCACCGGCGGGGTGGCCAACCGCATCATCCGCTTTGCGATTGCGCTGGTCGGCTCCATCCGCGGCGGTCTGGGCATTGCCTCGGTGATCGCGTGCATGATGTTCGCTGCGCTGTCCGGCTCCTCGCCGGCCACCGTGGTGGCCATCGGCTCGATCGTCATCGCCGGTATGGTGCAGGCGGGCTACAAGAAGGAATTTGCCGCCGGCCTGATCTGTAACGCCGGTACGCTGGGCATCCTGATTCCGCCGTCGATCGTGATGGTGGTGTATTCCGCCGCCACCGACGTGTCGGTCGGCCGGATGTTCCTCGCCGGGGTGATTCCGGGCCTGCTCGCCGGCATCATGCTGATGGTCGCGATCTACATCACTGCACGGATCAAGAACCTGCCGTCACAGCCTTTCCCCGGCTGGGGTGAGGTGATTGATGCGGCGCGCGATGCCTCGTGGGGCCTGTTCCTGATCATCATCATTCTCGGCGGTATCTACGGCGGCATCTTCACCCCGACCGAAGCCGCCGCAGTGGCCGCGGTGTACGCCTTCCTGATCGCCAACTACATCTACAAGGACATGGGCCCCTTCGCCGACGAAAACAACCGGCGCAACCCGGTGGTCAAGATCCTTGAAGTGTTCTGGCATCCGGATACCAAACACACCCTGTTCGAGGCCGGCAAGCTGACCATCATGCTGATGTTCGTGATTGCCAACGCGATCATCCTCAAGCACGTGCTGACCGAAGAGCGCGTGCCGCAGGCGATTACCGAGGCCATGCTCTCCGCCGGCTTCGGCCCGATCGCCTTCCTCATCGTGGTCAACGTGCTGCTGCTCATCGGCGGTCAGTTCATGGAGCCCTCGGGTCTGCTGATCATCGTCGCCCCGCTGGTCTTCCCGATCGCCATCCAGCTCGGCATCGACCCGATCCACCTGGG